>CALZHP010000079.1 GCA_945787325.1 uncultured Desulfobulbaceae bacterium | reverse complement strand
GTTATTGCTTTATTCATAATATTCACACCTCCTTAATTGGGAATATAATCCCAAATTTTTCCATGTCAAGGTGCATCCGTGAATTTTATTATTTCCTCTTAGAAAAAAAATCCCGGTCATCTTCCTCCTGAAGGGAGATGACCGGGACAGTTGATTGTTTGTCTGGTTTATGTAAACTTCTGCTAGTATCTTATTTGCGTATTGCTATATTACATCTTTACAGGGAAGCAATGAATTAGAAAATTCAGATTGTGGCAAGTCATTCATTACGTGTAGTGTTCGATAATGGATGGTAGATATATTTACCCACCTATTATAATTCTTCCCGAAAATACTCCCCGAAAATTTTAATTATATACAAGGTTCGCCAAGTGTCAAATCTGACCAGACTCGTTAATTTGGTACTGTCCATGTTGTTGCTCGCCGCCCCAGTACAGGGGCAGAGCGCCGAGGCTTCCAACGTCCGGCTCGTGGGCTATAGCGATCTCCAAGGCCGACCGGCTTTACAAGTGACCTTAAAAAGGAACTATGCTTATGTCGGCCATCATCGGGGCAGGGCAAGGAACCCTTTGACCGGCCGGGTTGAACCGAACGGCACTACGATACTGGACGTATCCTCCCCTGCTGATCCCAGAATTATCACTCACCTGCCGGGCCGTGCGGATGCGGAAAGCCGGGCGGTACAGGTGGTTGAGAGGTATTTTGATGGAAGGGACTATCTGCTTCGAAACCAGGAGGCCTTCGAGTTTACCGGCTTCGAGGTGTGGGACATCACGGACCGGCAGGCGCCAAAACGTGTTTCGGAGATAGGCGGCCTCCGGCAGGCCCACAAAGGGTGGTGGGACTTAGAGAGCGGCTTCGCCTTCCTTTCCGGAGTAGCGTCCGGCTGGAAGGGGCGGCACCTGATGATTTACGACCTGACCAATCCGCACATGCCCAGGCCTGTCACAAACTGGGGACTCCCTGGCCAGGCCCCAGGCGAAACGGGACGAAGCGTTGGACTGCACCATCCGGTTATATCGGGGAACAGGGCATACCTCTCTTATCTTTTCGGAGGCGATATCGTGACTCTCGATATCACCGAAAAAACCGATCCGCAGAAAATCGCACACATTGACTTTCTGCCCAAGCCTGCCAGATCGCACACGACCGTACCCTACTCCGTACCGTTAAGAGCAGGCGTGGCGGGTGATGCTGGCAAGACCAGGAGGATTCTCGTTGTTTCGGAGGAGGCCCTGGCTTCCGGTTGCCGGGAGAGCCGTCCTCAGATATACATCTTCGACGCAACGGTGGAGACAAAACCCTCCTTGCTGGCCGCCTTCAAGGTGCCGGACGGGGATTTCTGCAAGAGAGGCGGACGTTTCGGACCGCATCAGATTGCCGAGACCAGAGACGGGCAACTCATTGCGGATTCCCTACTCTATATTGCCTACTTCAATGCTGGATTGCGGATCGTGGACCTCTCCGAACCCGCCCGTCCGAAAGAGGTGGGCTATTACATTCCGGAATCCGAATCGGGAAAACCGGTACAGACAAACGATGTAGACCTCGATTATCGCGGCCTGATCTACATCACCGACAGGTCCGGCGGAGGCCTCCATATCCTTAAGTATGGCGCAACAGACCAAAGGTGACCAAGCATAAAGGTGACAAATTGGTGGCAAGATCTACTGTCTATAAGGTAAAAAGTTAGCAGACCAAATTTCAACGTATCTGATATACATTCATCATTCCAAAAACTATTAGGCATTGATTATAACCAAAATAAATAAAAACTCACTCCTGGTTCTGAAATCCACCTACCCCCCCTCCATTTATCTCAGCATAGGCCCGTCCTGTTTTAAGCACAGAGATACGACCACAGTTTTTTGAGTATTTAATAACAAAAAAATGTTTGACCTTCACCATACTTATTTGTCTGGATTTTAGTGCTACATGATTGCTACATAGCAAAAAAGCCCTTAACTCTAATTGAGCTAAAGGCTTATAAACACTGGCGCACCCGGAGGGATTATCCTCTAACAAAACATCGGATGATTGTCCTCCAACCAAACGTCGGACGATTGACAGACACGCCCCCCGACCTGCGGATTCGAAGTCAAAAATCCCTGAGCTTCACAACCTCCTCAATAGCTATAATTAACTGTTATTATTAAACATAATTTTTCTCTTTTTCTCCGATTTTATCCAGTTTTGCTAATTTTGGATAAAAAGTCTCACACAGATTCACACACAAATTCTATTAAATCCAGTCTACCCAATTACTATCAAACTTTCTGACCTATTAATAGTAGTTGAGAAGGATCAACGTGATAGTTTTCTGTTTAGTATTATTTGAGTATGGTTTGTAAGCAGGTGAAAAAGAATAAATGAGGTAAGAAAAATTCATATTTTAAAATGCTGGACAAGTTCTTTGAGTTGACTGGAAAGTCTTTTCAAGTCAGAAGAACTTTGTTTAACTTCTGAGCTACTTGAGGCAATATTTTTTGCTGAAGCATTTACATCTGCTATTTCTCTGGTTATTTCTTGCGAAGCAACAGCGCATTCTGCGACATTACTATTCACTTCCGAGGCATATTTAGATGTTTCAGCAACGTTAACAGCAATTTCTTTAGTATTTGCAGATTGCTCCTCTGTTGCTCCTGCTATAATAGAAATTATTTCATTCACATCTTCTATTGTTCCAGATATATCTGCAATTTCTTCTACAGCGTCCAAAGTAGATTCTTGAATATCAGCTACCTGTTTTTTAATTATTTGAGTAGAGTTGGCAGTTTGCTTTGCCAACTCCTTAATTTCATTGGCAACAACGGCAAATCCTTTTCCCGCCTCCCCAGCTCGAGCCGATTCAATAGTGGCATTAAGAGCAAGCAAATTTGTCTGATCAGAGATTTCCGTTATGGTCGCAATGACCTGTTCTATATCATTGGCCACTTCTCCAAGTTTATTAATTTTAATAGAAACACTTTGCGACTGTTTAACAGCTTTATTTGAAATTACTCTGGCTCTCTCGGTATCTTGCGCAATTTGATTGGTTGTTATCGACATCTCATTTGTGGAATTTGTTATCATTTCGTAGTTGGTAGAAGACTCCTCAACTGAATCAGATGACTGGTTAAGGTTTGTACTCATCTGATCGGCTGTTGCAGTAGCACTGGATGTTTTGGTTAACATTTCATGAGACTTGCTACTCATTAATTCTGCGTTTTTAAAAAGATCAACTGATGTTCCATCCAATGTTTCAGCTTTATTCACAACATTTTTAATAATTTCCTGGATTCCATTTAAAAATTTATTAAACCATTTTGCCAAATCTCCCATTTCATCCTTTGTTGAATCATCAAGCCGTATAGTTAAGTCCCCCTCCCCCTCTGCAACATTCTGAATCATATTGAGTGTATTACGAATAGGAAAAAGGACTTGTTTGTTCGTATATGTCAGAGAAAAAATTGCAGTAATTACTGTTAAACCCGCTGAAAATAAAAGAATTATCTTTAGAATTGTATTTTTCTTCTCAGTATCAGCTTTGATGAGAGGAACTGTTTTCAAAACCTCTTCAAACATTGCTTGATGACCGTCTGGCAAAGCAAAAACCGTCTGAAAAAATTCATCTGAAGCAGTATCAACCTTTGGTCTTGTGAGTACTTCTAAAAATGGCAGATAAAGTTCCCATAATTCTGTCAAGTCTTGTAGTTGTTTTGTCACGATATTACTGCTTTTCGGGACAACCACTTTACTACCTTTTGAATCAGTGGTAATTCCGCCCTCTCTCAAAGCAATTAAACATGTTTCAAAATATGCCATTCTTTCGGTCAAAGTTTGAATATGCTCTTCTGTGGAAGATTCACTTTCCAGCGCATTGATAAGAGTCTGACTGGTGGTTAGCATATCCATAACAAGTAACCGCTGTCTCCCTGCAATTTCTAAAACTGAAGCATCAGTAGACTGGCTTTGCACTACAAAGAAAGTCATTCCAACAGTGGATAACATTAATAGTACAAAAATACCTATAACAAGATAAAATTTAGACTTATTAATCCGTACATAAATCACCGAACATTTCGGTGTATTTTATAACAGGATGCTGGAAGAATCCTTTGACCTTTGCCGGCATCTTTTGAAGAGAATGCATAATGCTGCGGACACGCTCCTGGAAATCTTTTTTACCACGAATTGCCTGGCGGCCTATTTTATGATTCTTGAGATAATTCCAAACCTGTTCATCAGGATTGAGTTCAGGAGAGTATGGCGGCAAATAAAACAAACGAAGCTTTCCTTTTGTACTTTGAACAAACTCTTTTACCTTTTGGGAGCGATGCACAGGATGGTTGTCAATTATCAAATAAATAGGGTTTGGCGCATTTGCTATCAATCGGTCGAGAAACTCACAAAATACTTGGGCGGTCAACCGCTCTTCTGTTGCCATAAAACGCAGCGTTCCTTTGGGGCTGACAGCAGAAATCAGGTTTACCTTGAAGCGAGAACCGGTCGTTGTTACCACGGGAGTTTTCCCTTTAGGGGCCCATGTACTGCCAGAGTGATAGTCAGAACGAACCGAAGATTCATCCCCAAAATAAATTTCAGCATTCTCTCTCTTGGCCATTTTCTTAATTGCTGGAAAGTCCTTTGCCATCCAATCAACAACCAGAGCCTGATCCTGTTGATAAGCTCTCCGGATAGGTCGTTGCGGACTGAGACCAAGCTTTTTCAAAAGACGACCAACGGATACTTCACTGAGTCCAATATTAAATTCTTGCCGAATAAGGTCTCTGACCATGGAACGAGTCCACAGCGCAAATTCAAACTTCAACTGCCGAGGATCTTTACCGACGACAAGGCGATAGATTTTCCCCAAATCCTTACCTGCAAGTTTGGGAACACGGCCAGGAGCCTTTCTTCTGCGAAGAGCATCTATGCCTCCCTCCCTATATTTGGCAAGCCATTCGTATATGCGGGCTCTTGTAAAACCAAGAGTTTTGATAACCACTTCCGGACTTTCACCTGCTTCGACACGCTTTACAGCACGTATACGAAACTCTTCAAGAGCCTTACGATCTATTTTACGTCCATCAAGTTTATTCATGGAAATATTATAATACATGTACGCTAATCAATGAACCTATTAATAATGCCCTGTAAGACTGTCTTCATTTTTTATCCCTGTGCATAATGGGTTGTAAATTAACTTTTTTAATGAGCAATCAGTAATATCTAAGCTTTATTAATTACTACTCAATTCAGTGCTGTCTCATAAATTATTCCACAGGAAAAACTGTGGAGAAACAATAGGTTGAGGTTTTGGTGGTTCAAAAAGTTCTCTTAAATTGCGTCTAGCAAACAAGTTTAGCTGCAAAACTCGGAGTATCTGTTGCATTGAACTGCCCAACTTGGCCTTATAATTAAGGAATGCGACGAGCAGGTAAACGCATAGTGCAATCCACACTTGAGTGAGGACAGCATTTCTTGATGTGCCAAGAAAAGTTTTTATTTTCAGATTCTAAGCAGCCTAATTATTTGAATAAGGATATTGGGTATATTTTCTAGATCGTTTGACAAATTGAGATAAATATTCAAATTATTCTGACCTGTTTTTTTAAGGTCTTTTTTTTTAATAAAAAAAAGGGCGGGAAGTTTGCAGACTCCACCGCCCTGAACTGTGGGCCTCGTGAGCCCCAATCTCAATATAGGTGTAGAAAATGTTACACTTTGTCGACGTTATTCTCAAGGACGTTTTTAATAAGGGACACAATTTTCAGTGGCCCAGGCCTTCCCGTTGTCCACGCTGCCGGCATTATAAAGTTTGGGGGCATGGATTCGTAGATAGACTTTTCGACCACTTCACATCCCCGTTACAGGTGAAACGTTTCCGTTGCAACGATTGCGGTTGCGTTATTTGCTGTCGTCCGGCAAGTCATTTTGCCCGTGTTCAGTCCTCATCAAAATCCATTAAAGCCGGACTGTCTGATCGTATTACTCACGGTAGGTGGCCACCGGGTATAGCAACTTCCCGTCAGCGCCACTGGCTGGCAAACCTAAAGCGCAAGGTTTTTGCCCGCTTTGGTGTAGTGGATTTCCGTGATCTGTTGACGGCCTACGACAAACTTTTAGCTCTTGGCCATATCCCGGTGAGTTGTTCAGTTTAAATAGCGTATGCTGTCTGGATTCTGCCAACCTACCTGAGTCTGCGGCTGCACTCTTAAGTCTTTCGATTTACGGTCGGAAAAACTTAATTTTGGAGGCAGATTTATGACAGAAGAAGAGAAACAGGAGATTGCGGCCTTTCGGTTCAACGTTATTCACGACTTCATTGGTTCCAATAGGCTTGAATATGGTGAACAAGAGAGGCTGCTTACAGAAAAATGTGCGCGGCGGTGGACAATTCCGCACTCACCCAGGACCAGCATAGGGAAAAGTACTATTCTGAGCTGGGTCAAATCGTACATAGAAGGCGGAAGAAGGATACAGGCGCTCTATCCTCAAGGTCGATGTGATAATGGCAAGGCCCGACGATACGATAAAGAGACCTGTCTTACACTCATCCGGCTCCGTAAAGAGCTGCCGACCTTATCCGTGCCCAATTTTATAAAGGAGGTCAAGGCAAGGAAGGTTCTGCCGGCGGAGATAGAGTTGAAACAGACAACTCTGTACCGATTCTTCCACCAGGAAGGGATCATGACAGAAAGACCGTTTCCGGGGGTGGACAGAAGAAAGTTTGAGGCAGAGCTTCCAAACGACCTGTGGCAATGTGATGTAATGCACGGTCCCAAGCTCGACAATGGCGGTCAACGGCGTCGTAAAACATATCTCATTGCTTTTATCGATGACCATTCAAGGCTTATCACCCATGGTGAGTTTTTTCTTGCCGAGTCACTTGCTTGTTTCATTCAGGCCTTTGAGCAGGCACTGTTAATCAGGGGACTGCCTCGGAAGCTGTATGTTGACAATGGTGCGGCCTTTCGATCAAAACAATTAGAATTCACCTGCGCCTCCCTCGGCATCGCCCTGGTTCATGCAAGGCCCTATATGCCACAGGGAAAAGGAAAAATAGAAAGGTTCTTCAGGACCGTTCGCAGCCAGTTTCTGCCATGTTTCAAAGGCTCTTCTCTTGATGATATTAATGAGACATTCGATTTTTGGCTCCGGCAGGACTATCATCTGCGGCATCACTCTTCCACCGGCGAGTCGCCCTTCACGCGATTCACCTCTAATATGGAATGTATTAGATGCGCCCCGCGTGACCTTTCTGACCACTTTAGAAAAACGGTTCGACGCCGAGTCAATAAAGACCGGACTGTAACCATTAGTAATCGTTTGTTCGAAGCTCCTGTTGAACTGATTGGCAAACGGGTAGAGTTATTGTTCCACGAAAACAAACCGGAACTGGTTGAAATCAAAATGGGAGGAAAGTCGTTCGGCAGCTTGCAACAAGTAGATCTACATGTCAACTGCCGGGTCAAAAGAGATAAAAACTGCCAGATAGAAATTATGCCCCAGGAATCTACCCCGGAGACTGGCCAACTATGGGAGGGAGCGTGATGCACAATACCTATCGTACCTTCTTTGGTCTTTCAAAAGTTCCATTCACGCCGGAAATAGACAGAAAAGACATTATGGAAACAGCTGCGGTTAAAGGTGTGCAGGATCGAATACTGCATGCAGTTGAAATTGGCGCTTCAACTTTAGTGACCGGTGAGATTGGTAGTGGAAAATCCACGGCACTTCGATATGTAATGGGCGAGTTCCATCCTTCCCAGTACAAGGTTATTTATATCACTGCTACTTCAGGTTCAATCCTTGAGTTGTACCGGCAGATCACCAATGGAATGGGTATCGATTTGTCCAGCAACTCAAAAGCGATCATGACCAAAATAATCAAGGCAGAAGTTCTTGATCTGGTACACAAGAAAATGAAAGTCGTGCTGGTAATTGATGAAGCTTCTTTACTCCGTCTTAATGTTTTTGCTGAACTCCACACTTTGACTCAATTTGAAAAAGATTCAAAGCCGCACCTGCCACTTGTGTTAGCAGGGCAAAACAACCTGGCGGATAATCTTCGCTATAGAAACTCATTGCCGCTGGCGTCAAGAGTGGTTGGGCGAGCACACCTGAAGGGAGTGAACCGAATGGAAATGCAGCAGTACCTCGACCATCATCTATTGCTGGCTGGAATCGAGCACTCAGTATTTGAAGAAAACGCTGTTACTGCCATACATCAAGGTTCTGGCGGTTTATTTCGAAAATCAAATCATCTGGCAAGAGGGGCTTTGATTGCGGCGGCGAAAAGTAAAGCAACCATGGTCTCTGCTGAGCATGTTCGGCTTGCGGCAACTGAAATATTTTAAGAAAAGGGAGATTACATGAATATTTATGAAGATGAGCGTTTGGAAAAACAATTCAAAGTAGTTACTGACCAGATCGGCCATCTTTTACTTGATTTGATTGCGGTTAGTCTGATGAAAGTGAATGCTGAAAATCAAATATTTAAGGACGTTGAAGAGGCAAGGACTGATTCGTTTATTGAAGATCCAAAATTTTAAACCCAATGAGACTGACGGAGAAAATACTTCGCAGTCTCAATTGTTATGTCGTCAAAATAAACAGGGAATTCTGGCGATTGTTCTTATTTAATCAGGTGAAGTTAGTCAGAATAAACCGCCAGCCTACACCATTGTTCGGCGATTTTGCCAATAAATATGTTAGGCTATTCGTCATAATACTTACCACTGCAAACGATGTATTCTCTCCCATCGCTGCCTTTAACTAATTTTACAAAAGTGTTTTTATGCGCAATTTTTTTAGTTTTTGGGTTTTCAAAATAATAATCAACCCAACCACTGCCATCTTTTTTGGCTACGGCAAGAAATTCATCACGGTACAATTTTCCTTTGACATCTGGTTTGCCCTTCATGTTCCTGCCAACAATAGCAGTCTTAAAATGTGCTATCAAATTTAGATCGGTATCTAAAACAAAGACATACAGGGCAGGATTATCTATATTTTTGTAAGGATGTTCACCCATATTGATTTTGGCCAACGTTTGATATAAATTATTTGAAATATCCTCCGATGTTTGCTCAACTAATGCTGTCACCTCCTCAGTAGTTTGAGCAGCAATAAAATCAACAGATACAGCTAACAACACTAACCCACAAAAAATTGCCAGAACATGTTTCATGATTTTACCTCCTTAATTTAAGGTTTAATAAGGACTAATGTTTTCTTGTGCCTGCCGAATGAACTTTATTTATATAGTTCTATTGATATTTAAGGTGAATTGCGCCTCCAATTTTTCCAAGGACGTTAACATTAATAAAAGGCATGGCCACTTCTGGGCCCAGCCTCTTTAAGCAGAAAAAAAGAAATTAAGATTATTTTTTCATTCTACGAAATCGAGAGCCTGCAAGTGCTACAAGGCCTTTGCCGAACAGGAGCATGGAGGCTGGTTCTGGGACAGGAAAGGTTTATGATTGC
The DNA here is from genome assembly GCA_945787325.1 of uncultured Desulfobulbaceae bacterium. GTDB lineage: Bacteria > Desulfobacterota > Desulfobulbia > Desulfobulbales > BM004 > CALZHP01. Next base: position 466 of record CALZHP010000079.1, on the reverse strand, counting down.
AACGACTCCTGATCACCTCCGCCAACACAGTCATTCAAGAAAACATAGCAGCTTAGAATTAGAACAACGCATACGTAGTTATATAAAACGCAAAAAGCCCCCGAAGAGGCTGCTACCCCTATAAAGGCTTATTATGGTATTTTACGGACCTCTTTCATGTGCTTCCCCCCCAAGGGAAAGAGGTTATATTAGAGTTGATAATATATATATGGCTTAACTAATGATCAAGTGCCACAAAGTGAGAAGAGGTATGATTTGTTAGGAGGTGGGCTGCAGATAGCTTGCCATATCTTGAATCAAGCCAAGGTCAATATGGGTTGCCACCATCTGGAACATGAATAATTTTGGCTCATCCGGTTTAAGCGTACTTTTATAATTATTTGAATTCTTCTCCTTTAAGTTAAAGGAAGAGAAAATAGTTCTTTGACATGTTGTGGACATGCCGATTCCTTATCAAGAGGTCTCA
>CALZHP010000078.1 GCA_945787325.1 uncultured Desulfobulbaceae bacterium | reverse complement strand
TTGGACTGGATCTTTTACATAATTCTCAGATTGATTTGCTCATTACAGATCTTTTCATGCCGGAACCAAGTGGAATAAACATCATCATGGAAGCAAAAAGTAAATATCCAGAGTTGAAAATAATTGCCGTCACCGCTGGCGGAAGCAGCGAGGTGGTAGATTACTGTGAACTGGCAAAGAACCTGGGTGCATATGATGTTTTTAAAAAGCCTTTAGATCATCAAGAATTACTGAATACAGTTCGTACTATGTTTTAAAAGCTATAAATTTCTCCCGTCATAGATATGATACCGAAGGTATGGAGTATGGCTTGTATTCAGTCATATGGTGATACATATGTATAACTTATCTTTTTACACTTTATAAAAATTATGGACACATTCAATCTGCATGAAATATCTATCATTTTAGTAATGATTGGTACTTGTTTCATGGTCATTTCCATATATACCAGTTTACAAATAAATAAAGTTGTCTCTCAGGAAATCAGGCAGAAATGGGCAATTATTACGAGCCTTATGATTGCCTTTCTTATTGGGTACAGTATTTTCCTGTTTCTTCAATTTCCTGATATCGTTGATTATTTTGAGATTATTGGAGCAATAGTTTTCCTGGGAGGAGCACTGTTTGTTTTTTTGGTGATGCTCATAATACAAAACACATTAACCCTTATGAATAAAACATCTCGGACTCTTGAAAACAAAGTTTATGAACACAAGCAGGTTTCAGAGGAACTCAGGCATTCAAGAGCAACTCTAGAAAGTATTTTTGACAATGCAATTCCGTTGTGTATTACAGATAATAATTACGAAATATTACAGGCCAATGATGCTTATTATAATATTTTCGGACACTCAGGAGAGGATCCGTCTCGTCACAAATGCTATGAATCACGGCCAGGAAAAAGTTGTCACACTGAGAAGTGCCCGCTTGACAGGATAATTCAAGGAGAAAAAGAGGTAATTTGTGATACTTTGAAAGAAGGTGATAAAGGATTAAAAAAGCATTTCATTATTACAGCAAGGCCATTCCTTAATGCCAATAAAGAAACAATCGGTATAGTGGAAAGCTTTCAGGATATCAGTGATCGAAAACGTGCTGAGGAAGCCAAAGAGGATTTGATTGCAGAGCTGCAGAACTCTCTAGAAGAAGTTAATCTTCTAAGCGGTTTCCTGCCTATATGTGCTTCATGTAAGAAAATTCGAGATGATAAAGGGTACTGGAATCAACTGGAGGAATATATCAGCGAACGTTCCTCAGCCCAATTCAGTCATGGAATTTGTCCGAATTGTGCAAAAAAGATCTATCCCGAACAGTATGAAAAACTGTATCCGGAAAAAAAATGAAATAAGAGTTCTCTATAAAATCAGCGAACATATATGGTATAAAAAGGCTCAGAGTCCTCTATTATAAAAATGTCATGAAAGGTGGACATTCGAATGTTATCTTAAATGATTGAATTGTTAAACTTAAGATGCAGCCCGCTCAACAAATGAAAAAGCCTGAAAGGATGTCCCCTTGCCAGATACCGATCCAAAGGAAAGTGGTCAGCGATACTCTTTGCAGACTGTTTCGCTACTGTTCCCTTATTTTAAAAAATATGGTGTAAGACTTACCGCAGGTTTTGCCGCACTGTTGGGAGTTGACTTCTTTCAGCTTTGGGTACCACGTTTTATAAAACTGGCTGTCGATGAACTTGAGAAGGGAGTTGCAACCCAGGCAGGCCTTCTGAGAATAGCCGGATTTATCCTTCTTCTTGCCTTAGGAATTGCCGTATGCCGCTTTGTGTGGCGATATTTTGTTATAGGCTTTTCTCGCATGCTGGAAAGGGATTTGCGTGACCGCTTGCTTTCGCACCTTCTTACCTTGGATCGTGTTTTCTTTCAGCGTCACACAACCGGGGAGTTAATGGCTTTAACTACCAACGATCTTTCCGCCGTACAGCTAGCCTGTGGCATGGGGCTAATCGCCAGTGTCGACGCGGTGGTAATGACGGTTGCAGCCCTCGGTTTCATGATCTACATTGATCCGCTGCTCACACTGATCGCGGTAGCACCAATGCCGGTACTGGCTGTCATTACAAGGTTTTTGTCTGCCCGTTTGCATAAACGATTCAGGAAGGTGCAGGAACAGTTTGAAAAACTCACGGAATTTGCTCGCAGCACCCTTACTACAATAAGGCTGGTGAAGGCTTATACCCAGGAGTCTCCGCAAACAATGCGTTTCGGCCGTATGGGTGAGGAATATATTCAACAAAATCTCAAGCTTGCTACTGTGCAGGGCATTCTTTTTCCTATTTCAGGCCTGGTAGCCAACAGCAGCCTTTTGCTTGTCCTGTTCTTCGGTGGCAGCCTGACCATTAAAGGTATTATAACTGCAGGCGATTTTGTTGCCTTTATTTCTTATTTATTCATGCTCACCTGGCCGATGATGGCCATTGGCTGGGTTACAAACCTATTTCAGAGGGGTGCGACGTCGCTGGGCCGTATTCAGCGCATCCTCGACGAGAAGCCTATATTGTTTGATAATGCTGATGGTGGTACGCTTCAGCCTGTTACCGGAAACATTTCTCTTAAGCACCTGTCATTTTCATATCCCGGGCAGTCAGAACCCGTTCTGGATGATATTAGTCTCGATATAAGGCCGGGGCTGTTAGGCGTAATTGGGAAAACAGGATGCGGTAAATCAACCTTGTGTAATATTATTGCACGGCTTTACCCAGTGGATGATGGGAAACTTTATTGGGACGGTAGAGATGTGAACAGTTTGACGCTGTCAAATGTACGTGGAAGTATTGCTTACGTCCCGCAGGAGGTAACCCTCTTCTCTGAAACACTGCATTTTAATATTACCCTTGGCAAAGCTGACGCTTCAAAAGAACAGGTTGAAAAAGTGGCGAGGGCTGCGGCAATTCACGAAGATATTGAAGCACTGCCTGAAGGTTATGAAACCAGAATAGGAGAGAAAGGAGTCAAGCTTTCCGGCGGCCAGCGGCAACGCATTGCGCTTGCAAGGGCCTTATTGCTTGATCGTCCGGTCATAATCATCGATGACGGACTCTCGGCTGTAGATATGGAAACAGAGCATGAGATTATAAGCTCTATGGCAGGCTATCTGAAAGGGCGCACCTGTATAAATGTTTCGCACCGTGTAGCTCCACTCGTTGATGCCGATGAAATTCTGGTGATGGATAAAGGCCGGATCACAGCCAAGGGAAAACACAGTTTCCTCCTGAAATCCAGCAGTTACTATGCCACTATCTATAAGTACCAGACCGAAGCGCAGGGGAGGAAACCCTGATATGCAATACGGCTATGGTTATTTTGAAGAGGAGCATCTCGGTCAGGTTGCCGATATCAGGATTTGGCGGCGCCTAATTGCCTATTCCCGAGATTACTGGAAGCAAATAGGCAGTGCAATTATCCTGTCGATGGTTGTTATTGGAGCCAGTCTGGCGCTTCCTTATATGGTCCGTATCGGCATAGACAGTTTTATTGTAAACACAACGATTGACATAGCGGCACGTATTGAGGGGCTTGCCAGGTTAGCGGGAATATACATTGCCGTTATTATTTGTGGTTTTGCCGCCAATTTTTTTCAGGTAATTATCCTTGAGTGGACCGGACAGACAATTATGCACCGGATGAGGCAGCAGCTTTTCAGCCACATGATTGGGCTTGATCTAGACTTTTTTAACAACAATCCCAGCGGTAAGCTGGTTACCCGGCTGACAAATGACATTCAGAACATGCATGAAATGTTCTCATCAGTAATTGTCACCCTGTTTAATGATTTTTTTCAGATCGTCGGCATCATGTCTATTCTGTTCTGGATGAATTGGCGACTGGCACTGATATTGAGCATTCTGCTACCTTTGATAACTTTCAACACTGTTTGGTTCAGCAGACTGGCCCGTGATGCTTTTCGCTCTATACGTACTCACCTTGCCAGGATAAACGCCTATCTGCAAGAATCACTTTCGGGAATATCGGTTATTCAGATCTTTCTGCGGGAGGCTGATACTTATAATAAGTTTGTTGAACTAAGTAACGCATATCTCAAGAGAAATCTCTATCAGGTCAAGATATTCGGCATATTCATGCCGGCCATGGAACTTTTCAGTGCATTGGCAACAGGCTGTATCATCTGGTATGGGGGCGGCGAGATAATAAAAAATAATATGTCCCTGGGAGAACTGGTGGCATTTATTTCATACATGCGTCTCTTTTTTCAGCCTATACGTGAGCTGGCCCAGAAATATTCCATAGTGCAGTCGGCCATGGCTTCGGCAGAACGTATTTTTCAGTTGCTGGACACGAAGGGCACTATGATGTCTCTGAAACGTAGAGTAGAACAAAAGGACATCAAAGGCAGTGTTGAATTCAGGCATGTAGAATTTGCATATGTTCCCGACCAGCCAGTACTGATCAATCTGTCATTTAATCTGAAACCAGGGCAGACCGTTGCCATAGTTGGTGCCACAGGTTCTGGAAAGACGACAATAGTTAACCTACTTGAAAGATTTTATGATCCTGATGGCGGTGAAATTCTCATTGACGGTCAGGATATTCGCAGTCAAGACACACAATGGCTGCGTCAGCAGATAGGTCTGGTTATGCAGGACGTTTTTATCATTCCCGGTAGTATACGTGACAATATTCTTTTGGACCAGGATATGGTTTTAAGCGGGTTGAATACAATCATTGATAAGGCCCAGCTCTCAAACCTTCTGCAAAAACTTCCTGATGGCTTGGAGACCAGAATAGGTGAGGGCGGTATGGATTTGTCTGCCGGACAGAAGCAACTTCTTTCTTTTGCCAGGGTTCTGGCCCGTGATCCTAAGGTGTTAGTGCTCGATGAAGCGACGTCAAGCGTAGACTCGGAGACGGAGATGCTCATCGACCGTGCCATAGAATCAACACTTGCCAATCGGACAAGTATTGTAATTGCACACCGGCTGTCAACTATACGGCGTGCCGATTTTATTCTTGTAATGGACCATGGCAGGATTGTAGAGCGGGGGAGTCATGATGACTTAATGGAGAGAAATGGTATTTATAGGCGATTACAGGACTTACAAGTCAGTTAAACGAGTCTATATTGGCTAATCTCCTGTGTTATCGGTGTATTCGCGTTGTTTACTACTGAGAACACACTTCTGCCTTGGATCTTCAGCAATCTCGACTCGTTTCGTGGTCAACATTACGAGTTTAATGAGTATGTTGTTTTTATCTTTTTTGTCTCTTTATGTTTTTGACATTTTTCATTCTTCAATCTTCAATCCAGAGACTACTCATGCCTCAGTGCCTGTATGGGATCGAGCTGGGCAGCACGGCGGGCAGGATAAATCCCGAAGATAATGCCTATTGCCATACTGATTCCTAGGGATAGGATCAGGCTTATGGTTGTCACTTCGGTCGGCATACCGGCAATCCTCGTTATAAGCCAGGGAATAAAAAAGCCAAGGCCGATTCCTATTAATCCTCCAGCCATTGAAAGGACAACTGTTTCGATGAGAAACTGACCGATGATCTGATTTCGTTTTGCGCCTATCGCACGCCTTATTCCTATTTCTCTGGTTCTTTCAGTTACAGAGGCCAACATGATGTTCATTATACCGATACCACCGACAAGAAGGCTGATAGCCGCAATGGACCCAAGAACAATATTAAAGGTGCGTTTTGTAGCTTCTGCTTGGCGTAGAAGGGCAAGAGGCACTTGTAGGCGGTAGTCTTTGTTTTTATGAAAATACGCCAGCATAGTTTCAATGCCTTTAGCAGTGGCTTCCACTTTTTCAATTTCTTTCACCTGAACAATTATCTGGTGAAGTTCAACAAGCTCTCTTATTCTTGACCCTGCTGAACGCTGGGTAAAGACATCTCCATAATGTTCTCTCATAGCAGTGATGGGAATATATGCATCATTCTTCTGATCAGGTGTTTGCAGGGTCCCTTCACTGTGGGCCTGTTGAATAATACCGACAACATCGAAGTAGCTTCCTCCTATTCGGATACGTTGTCCAATAGTGTAATTTTTAGGCAGGAGTTTGCGTGCTGCGAATTCTGTAATGACTACAACATTTCGATGTTCAAATATGTCTTTTTTTAGTAGTCGACGACCGGCTACCATTGGTCGGTTAACCAGATCGAACCATGATGATGTAGTTCCCACCACACGTAGTTCAAGAGAATTTTCCCCGACCCGTCCCTCTTTGCGGATTATTTTCGCCGGAAGGGTCTGTTTCACGGACTCAAAAGTCTCTTTAATCCTGCTTTCGTCATCATACAACAGACCGTAAACACTCATGAATGTTCGGACAGTCGATCTGCCAGTCTCTTTAACCGGTTTTACGGAGTGAATAATAATATTGTTGCTGCCAAGCATACGAATCTGCGCCAGAGCTTCCTTGCTCGCACCTTCTCCAACCGCGAGCATGGCTATAACACTACCTACTCCAAAAACCATACCCAGCATGGTCAGTAGAGACCTCATGCCATGAAGAGTCAGATTTTTTACTCCAAGTTCAATTTCACGGGTTATATAACGTGTAGATTTCCGCATCAGTTTCTTTCAATCCGTTCGATGCCACCGTCGATCATGTAGAGTTTGTTTGAAGTATATGAAGCTATATCTTCTTCGTGTGTCACCATGACAATTGTTTTTCCCTGGTTATTAAGATCTGCAAGCAGCTGCATAATCTGGGTGCTGGTTGTCGAGTCGAGATTTCCGGTTGGTTCATCGGCAAGCAAGATGGCGGGATCGTTTGCCAGGGAGCGGGCAATGGCAACGCGTTGTTGCTGACCGCCGGAAAGCTCCATTGGGCGGTGCTGAACACGATCGGACAGTCCCACCAGATCAGCGAGCTCGATGGCTTTTTTGGCGCTTAGGCGAGCATTCTCACCCAGGTAAAAGAGGGGGAGTTCTATGTTCTCCTGCACTGTCAATTGCGGGATAAGGTTGAAACTCTGGAAAATAAAACCTAGACGGCGCAACCGTAATTCACTTAAACCGTTATCATCAAGAGTAGAGACATCCTGGCCCACCAGCAGGTAACGGCCGGATGTCGGACGGTCAAGACAGCCAAGGACATTGAGCAGGGTTGATTTTCCTGAACCAGACGGCCCCATGATTGCCCAAAAGCTGCCCTTTTTTATTGACAAGGACACATCAATCAGTGCGTTAACTGTATGATCACCTACATGGTATGTTTTTTGAACATCTTCAAGCTCAACAACAGAAGCTGTATTCGTTGAAGATGATTCTATTGACTCTTCTGATTGACTCATTTGTTATCGGTTCTTTATTTGTTAATGCCGGTGTTTTGTGGAGCACCTTTCCGTTCTGTACCTTTTGATTTCTGTGTTTCTGCAGCTTTCTCCTTTCTTGCTGAAGGTGCAAAAGGCGGTGTAAGCAATACTTCTTCCCCCGCTTTCAGGCCTCCCAAAATGTGGACCATACGGTTATTGTCAAGTCCGGTTTCCACCTGGCGCAGTTCAGTTTTATTTCCTTTTAAAACGTATACGCTCTGAGAATCGTCCACACGTAGTACGGCCTGCAGCGGCACATATACAGCGTCATCATATTTCTCTACCACTATTTCCGCTCGACAGCTCATACCGGTGCGCAGTCCTTGACTACCACCTTCAAGGTGAACAATGGTATTATAGAGTTTCAAATCCGGATTCAGCCACAGGCTTGTTGCATCAGGAAGCGGAGAAATAGAAGCTACAGTGCCTGTGAACTCTTGGCCCGGTAGTGCATCAATAGTAATATTAACTGGAAGCCCTACTTTTACCTTATCGAGGCTTGATTCGTGTATTTTCAGTTCCGCAAGGACAGAGGCGGTTTTGGGGAGGTGAATTAGTTCCTCCCGTTCCTTTACTTCCTGGCCAACAGCCAGGGGTTCGGCATTCCCCCGCCAATTTCCCTGGGCTGTTGTGGCATAGATAACCAGACCGTCGGCAGGGGCAAAAATTTTGGTCTTTTCGATCTGATCTTTCAGTTTGTCAAGCTTGGTTTTTTCACGTTTAAATTCTGATTCACTGGCACGCAGGTCTGCCTCAGCCTGAACAATATCGGCGGAAGCTTTGCGTTTAATCCTTTCATTGGCCATTCTGGCCTGTTTAACATCGCTTTCAAGTTCATCCACCTTCCTTTTATAGGTGAAGTTGCGGAGCAACTTCAAATTTTCTTCGGCCAACTCAAGATCAAGTCTGGCTTTGTTTGCCGCAAGTTCATCAGCCTGCAACTCGGTCTGAGAGATGTATTTTTCCTTAAAGAGAATTTCGGACCATTTCAGCTTGTCTTCGGCCCGCTGAAGTTCTTCTTTGGCAACAGTAATCTGATTTTGAGCTTCTAATAATTCCTTAGGGTATTCACCCTCTATGTACTTTTGCAGGTCCTGACTGGCAAAACGCTGCTCGAGCTCTGCCTTGTCAATATCGCTTTGGGCCTGATTCTTAACTACAGCAAGATTTTCGCGGGCGCGAATAAATTTAGCCTCACTATTTTGGACCTTGATCTGCTGGTCTACAAGACTGTCCTGCAGCTTGCTGCTGTCGAGTTCTATAAGAAGTTCACCTTCTTTTACCGTCACTCCCTCCTCGATAAGCCACAATATGCTGGTACGTCCTTCAACCTCATTCTTGATAATTACCTGGTCACGGGCCTTTATGGTGCCGGACTCTAATACGTCAATAGTAAGAGGGCCGCGTTTTACTGCAAAGGTCAGCTGTTCATCACGGTTTCCTTGTTCTTCTGAAGACGGACCTTTGCAACTGAATGCGAAGAGGACAAAGACAAATAGTATTGGTACTGATATGAATCGGATAATTATTGGGATGCTGTTCCAGAGCTCTTTATTATTTTTCATTATTGAATTTTATTGTTTTTGTTTATTATCGGTAACTGCTGGTTCTACTTCCTGGTATAATCCGTCGTTTTTTACCTGCAGAACACCCATGTCACGCTGCAGTTCAAGTTCTGCCACCCGGTAATCTACCCTGGCTGCTATCAGGCTATTCCTGGCCTGAACGAGGTCTTCCTGTGCTTCAAGCAGGTCACGAATCTGCACACGACCAGCTTGAAGAAATAGGTCTGTGCTGTCCACCCGCCGCTGTGCGACTTCAACGGCTTTGGCCTGTATGCCGATGCGTTGCCTGAATTCATCAAGATTTCGCAACCGGTTGCGAATGTCGAGCTTAATACCATCTTCTAATTCCTGTAGATCGCGAACAGTTGCTTCGAGGTCGATAAGACTGTTTCTCAAGTCGTTTCGCTCCGCTGTCCTTTCAAAAGGAAGATCTAGACTCAGAAGGGCAGAGTAGCTGCCTTGTTCCGGCCTCAGTTTACCAGTCGGTAGGTCCGCAGAGGAAATAGAGCGGTTTTCTCCTGCAGCCCCGGTACCAAGCAGTGTCAGATCTGCCCTCAGGCTGTCTGCAGCAACTGCAACGGTCCTTTGACTGTCATAAATATCACCCTGAGCAATACGAAGATCAAGCCGGTTATTCAAAGCAAGACGAATTGCACTCTCTTCGCTGATAATATAAGACGGAGTCGGGGAGAGATCCATCAGCTCTTTAATAATAATATCTTCTACTCCAGCACTACTGATAAAACTCTCAGAACCAGCTTTAGAATCCGCATGAACGATTGGGACCTCCTCCAATGGATCAGACTTTACTGGCCCATGATGCACAGCTATGTATTCCATTAGAGAATTAGCATCATCCAGCGCTTTTTGATTTCTAGAACTTTTATCTTTTTTTGAAAGCAGTTCTATTTCATGCCTGCTTAAGATAATATTGGCATCTGTGGGTAAACCAAGTGTTATTTTGAAAGCATCCAGCCTCTGGGCGTATCTGTTTTGAGTCGTGATCCATCGGTCTCTTGCCCGTAAAGCGTCCTGGATAGCTTGGTCCACCTGTACTTCCGGCAATCGTCCTGCTTCTGCAAGTCTTCGGGCGCGTATCGATGAGCCGAGCAGGTTTTTATAATTCTCTTCTGTGTTGACGATCTCGTCCTGCTGTTGCAGTACGTCAAGGTATTCGCTTGTAATCTGGACAGCAAAAATACGCTTAAACCTCTCGAAACGATACATCTCATATACGACATTTCGCTCGGCCTGTGTAAGGGGTTCGGCAACAATGCTTCTGCCGGCGCCTCTCAGAAGAGGGATTGATATGGTTGCGTCTGCAAAAATACCAAGAGAGGAAGCCCTGTCGAAGGTCAAAAGATTCACAAGATCAATGCCCAGCCTAGTAGTAATTTCTAGGCCTGATTTAAGCTTTTTA
>CALZHP010000077.1 GCA_945787325.1 uncultured Desulfobulbaceae bacterium | reverse complement strand
GACTTATGCAACTGCATATTTTGTATATTTATACCACATATACATGTCCACAAGAATTTGTTGTTGTTTTAAATAACATTAACATATATCCTTAATATCGTAATTATTTATACTTATACTATAACGAAAACCCCAACAGCAACTATTTTGATTTCCTTATCTTGTTTTATGCATTTAGACAAAGAACAATCATAGACAATTGCGTTTTTATCAAAAATGAAATCAATATTTGCCAATAAATATTACATTCTTCCTGCCCATCCTTCCTTTTATTTTTATGTCTCATAATGGGCACTCCCATGCCGATCAAATTAATGTCCCATCTCAGTCCACTAATGATGACTCTAACCGTTTCAATTTCACTTCTGACAGCGATCAAATAATTAACGATCCGAATTTCCAAGGGTATGACCTTTTAATTAATAATCAGAATACCGATGTTCATTTTGAAACTGTAATATATTCACTTTTGAAAAGATGGATTGTAGCCTGAAAGGATTCAGCTGGCATAAAATGAAACATAGAAAAATACATGTCATTTTACTCCGATGATTTTTCTTCAGGAGATCTTGACAAAAAAGGCTGGGAGCTGGACAAAATAAACAAGAACAGGGCCAAAAAATTTATAACGGTAATAATAGAAGACATTTCTATTACAAAACGTCAAAACCTAAACGAGGCGAAAGTTAAGTTTTTACAAAACTATACTTCTTCAAATTATTCAGAAAAAACTTTTAAGGTCTTATCCCTGATAAAAAGAAAGAAACACTTGGAAGATTGATTCGGAGAGAACTCTTTAGCTTAAAAATAATAAAGAGATAAAAGAACTTTGACCATATTCAGGAATCAATAAAAAAATCATCACTTCCAGAAAATTTCAAATCCATAAACCTGTCAAATGACATTGTCGACAATTCGTCAACCATCTCGTTTTTCATGTCAACAATGAGAGGACTTCCAGAGAGCCAGATCACGTTATCAGCATAGATCTCCGCCAATATTTTGTAATAACTTCCACCATTACTGTTTCTGTATTCGTATACTTTGTGAATTGTTATGCTGATTTCAATTTCATTATTCATCAGCCGGTTGATCTGGCGTGAAAGCAATTGGTTGACATACCCCAGTTCTCTACCGGAAAAATCGCAGACCATGAACCTGTTGACGTCTCTGTCTTTCCGCAGCAAAAGACGTTCCCCTTCCATGCAGCGTCCCATCACCTTTTGGACCTTGTTAAAAGTACGCTTACAATCAGGAAAGTTAAGATATATCTTTGTTGTAATCCCAAATTCTGTTGGCACTTTTTTCCTTCACCCTATGGGTTCAAGCAACTCAAATTGATAATAAATCAGCGGCTATCTTGATCGATTACATATAAAGACCGGCGTAACCAATTTTCCACAGCAAAATAGATTTATTGCCGTAATAACTGTTAATGAAGAATTGTAACTGTATCGAATAATTCCAGACCAAAATTGAGAAGGCCGGGGCCTGGAATGGTTAAGATTTATTTATGCAAAAAACGTGCTTGTTTTCCATTTTTGTTGAATTTATAAAATCACTGTAATTTAAATAATTTGAGTATGTTCCTTCTTTTTAGCGCGAAATTAAACGCACATATTTTCCCCAAAAATGAGACTTTTCTTCCGCATTTCAGGATTTCTTGAAACGTCGCATAAATGCCAAGCTGAAAAATCGAATGGATAAAACTCTCAGAGTCTGAATTGTCAGTTATATTTTTTAAGATAAATCAACTGGAGTGACAGGCAATCGGGCAGAAATTTGCATGTGTTCGCTGGTACAACACAAATTTCACGCTACACTCATAAATGGAAGGTTTGACAGGAAAAGGCCCCAGAATACATCTGGGGCCTTTAAAACTGGAGCCACCGAGCGGAATCGAACCGCTGACCTACTGATTACGAATCAGTTGCTCTACCATCTGAGCTACGGTGGCTATTGAGATGAGCAGTCCTTATAACATATTGCGGCTTCAAACGGCAAGCAGTGCTATGATACCAGACTATTTTTCAATACTTTTTATTAAGCCTCGAAAGGCTTGCACTTTACGACGCAATTCATTATCAGTTTAACAGCTTTTTAAAACTGAAATTTAGCCTGGGATTATAATGACTCGATTATATATTAGTATCTTTATACTCATAGTTTTTTTACTTTCCTCCTGCGGTGGACCGCGGGTCACATCGTATCCATCACGTTACCCTTCGTATCCACCTTCAAAAAAAGCACCCGGTCGAAAAGTTCCCGGTACTCAGCGGCCTTATGTTATTAAAGGAAAAAGGTACTATCCCCTACCCTCGGCAGAGGGATTTGTGGAACAGGGAATAGCATCGTGGTATGGACGCAAATTCCACGGCAGGAAAACATCAAACGGCGAGAGGTATAATATGTATTCCAGGACTGCCGCCCATAAGACCCTGCCCATGAATACTCATCTTCTAGTGCAAAACCTTGAAAACGGCCGCGAATCTATCGTAAGGATAAATGACCGGGGACCTTTCATCAGGGGCAGGGTTATCGACCTGAGCCTCACAACTGCTAAGGAACTTGGTATAGTTAAGAAAGGTACAGCACGCGTTCGAATTACCGCATTGGGCGAAACAACCAGTATTGTGCAGAACAACAAGAAAGTAGAACGTTTTCTACCGCATAAAGATTTTAACAGTGGAGACTTTTTTGTACAGATAGGTTCTTTTCAAAATAAAACCAACGCTGTCCGGTTGAAGAATAAAATGCAGAGCCTCGGAAAACGCACCGTCCTCCAACTGTATGACAGAGGTGACTCTTTCTTCTACCGCGTCCAGGTGAGTGCAGGTAATACTCTTACGGCGGCTAAAAGCGTCGAAAAAAGGCTGAGTAATGATGGCTACCCAGGGTTCGTCATTGCCAGATGATTTCGTGGCAATAAGATCAAATCTACTGCGTTATCGGTTGCATCGCATTCCTATTAGTATAGCGATACAACTTCTGCCTTGTGTCTCTAAACTTATTGCTACGAATATCCGTATTTTTCATTTTACAACCATTTAAGTTCTTTTATTCATTAAATTTTCAATCTTCAATTTTCATTTTTCAATTTCATACCTCTCTTGCTTTTTATAGGAATATGATTAAAGTTTTCTACCACGGATTCCGGCAGGCATCCGTGATTGCATACGTTTAAATGAAATGAGTAGAATCCGCATTTTGAAATGCATCAATTTTTTTCAAATGTACACAAAGGAGATTTTCAATGGTCCACAAAATTCAAACAAGAAGTGTGTGTTTTAAATTTATTACAATAACTCTATTTATTTTCTTTACGGCCCTGTCACTGATTAACACAAAATCAGCTATATCAGCTTTACGGCCGGATACATTTGCGGACCTTGCCGAAAAACTTGGTCCTACAGTCGTAAATATTTATACAACTCAGACGGTAAAAACACCTTCATCCCCGCATCAGTTCATGTTCCCTGATATGGATGAGCTGCCTGAGCAATTCAGGCGTTTTTTTGATTTTCCAAAACGCTTTGAAAATGCTCCTCAACGTGAATACAAGAGAACAAGCCTGGGGTCTGGTGTTATTACTTCAGCAGACGGCTACATCCTCACCAATAACCATGTAGTTCAGGACGCTGACGAGGTAAATGTAACTCTCTCAACTTACGAAGAGTACGAAGCAAAGATTATCGGCAAGGATCCGAAATCAGACCTGGCGCTAATAAAAATTGAGCCAAAAAACGGCCCCCTACCGTTTGTAGAAATTGGCGACTCGGATAAATTGCGTGTTGGCGACTGGGTTATGGCAATCGGCAACCCCTTCGGGCTGGAACAGACTGTAACGGTTGGTATCGTTAGCGCCAAGGGCCGTTCCATCAGCAATGAAGCCTATGGCAACTTTATACAAACCGACGCGTCCATCAATCCGGGAAACTCCGGAGGGCCGCTTTTCAACATGGAAGGCAAAATGGTTGGTGTAAATACCGCAATTTTCAGCCGTTCCGGCGGTAATATCGGTATCGGTTTTGCCATTCCGGTCAATATGGCCAATAATGTCAAGGCGCAACTTAAGGAACATGGCAGTGTAACACGCGGATGGCTCGGTGTAATGATCCAGCAGGTTTCTCCGGAAATCGCAAAATCTTTCGGTCTTGAACGACCGATTGGAGCATTAGTTGGTGAGGTAAGCCCCGACAGCCCCGCTAAAAAGGCAGGCATCGAACAAGGTGATATCATAATTAAATTCATGGGTAAAGAAGTTGCGCAAATGAGCATGCTCCCTGCGATGGTCGCACAGACACCTGTCGGAGAAAAGGCAGAAGTTGTTCTTATAAGAGATGGCAAAGAACAAAAAATAATTGTAACAATTGGAAAGCTTGAAGATGATCAGGCTATTGCGACAATTCAACAGGACCAATCTTCTCAGAAACTGGGACTCAGTGTTCAGAAAATCACCCCCGAACTTGCCAAATCACTGGACATAGATGAAGACACCGACGGTGTACTTATCTCAAGTGTTGAACGTAACTCTACAGCCATGGAAGCCGGCCTGGCGCGGGGAGATATCATCCAGGAAATCAATCGAAAAAAAATTAAAGATATCAAACAGTTTAATGAAATTATTAAGAATACCAAGAAAGGAGACAGTTTGCTCCTTCTGATAAAACGCAAGAGTCATACCCGTTTTGTTGTTCTAAAAATTACTAATTAGCGCGAGCTGACAATCCAAAAAAAAGCAGGAAAACCTTACAGGTTTTCCTGCTTTTTTTATTCAATATTGTCCGTGAGGCGTGAGGAGTCTAGGGACTAAGGACTGAGGATTTGTTTTAAAAAACGCCTCACTCCTCACTATCTTATACTTCTCTCGCTGCTGCCTCAACTATCTGCTTCTCGAACTTCCAATACCAGTCGCTCTATCGCATCAATATCCTTAATCCCTGGTGCTGTTTCAACACCGGAGTTCACATCCACGGCATGAGGTTTAACTAGGCGAATAGCGCTCCCGACGTTATCAGGCGATAGTCCGCCCGCCAGAATAACAGGCTTGGAGACATTAAGGTTTTCAACAAGTTTCCAGTCGAAAACTTCACCGGTTCCGCCGTCCATATCTTTATGATACGTATCGAGTAGAAAAGCACCAACTATATCGTCATAAGGCACAAGGCTTGCGGAATCAAATTGTGGTCCAACCTGGAATGATTTTACTACCTGACATGAAATACCTGCACAGTATTGAGGCGTTTCAACTCCGTGCAGCTGTGCGACAGATAAACTGCAATATTCCAGGATTTCATTAACTGCCTGGGCATCCTCGTTTACAAAAACTCCCACCGTATCGATGAAGGGCGGGAGTTTTTCGATTATTTCACGGGCTTTATCAGGCTCTATGAACCTCGGGCTCTTTTTGGCAAATATGAATCCGAGAGCATCGACTCCGGCATCTACAGCCGCTTTTGCATATTCCAACTCTGTTATTCCGCAGACTTTAATCCGCGTTCGCACTGCCACTTGAGCCTCCTTATATTCCTGCATGTATTTGTGTTTTATTTATCAGCCGGAGCACCTTCGGATATCTTCAAGAAACGCGGCCGGTGAGTTTTCTGAGCTCAGATCCAGGGTCTACGGCCCTCATGAACGTTTCCCC
Source organism: uncultured Desulfobulbaceae bacterium (assembly GCA_945787325.1). Lineage (GTDB taxonomy): Bacteria > Desulfobacterota > Desulfobulbia > Desulfobulbales > BM004 > CALZHP01. Next base: position 5,012 of record CALZHP010000077.1, on the reverse strand, counting down.
AATTAATGCTGCACAAACATCAATATCTTCCAGCCGTTTCATATCATCACGATCCCGAATACCTGATTCACTTATGACTGGAATTTCAGCGGGAATCTCCTTTTTCAGGCGGAACGTCGTCTCAAGATCGACTGAAAAATCATTGAGGTTTCTGTTATTAATACCTACCATGGTGCTTCCAGCAGCAAGTATTTTTTCTAGTTCCTTTTCATTATGTACCTCTACGAGAACATCCATGCCAAGTTCCTGTGCCATATCATGGTAGTCTTTTATCTGCGTTTCTTCCAGTATGGCGGCTATCAGCAAAATAGCATCAGCACCATATATTCCGGCCTCTTTAACCTGGATTTCATGAACAATAAAATCCTTGCGCAAAACTGGCAGGTCGACTGCTTCCCTTACGAGAGGTATATAATCAAGAGAACCTTGAAAAAAATCCACATCAGTAAGCACGGACATTGCCTGTGCGCCGCCATTTTTGTAACTTTGAGCTATTTGCACGGGATTAAAATCAGGCCTGATCAGCCCTTTGGAAGGTGAAGCTTTCTTGGCCTCTGCTATCACGGAAAGGCCATTATGGTTTTCAAGTGCGCTGCGAAATCCCCTAGGCGGGTCTATCTCACTATCCGGTTCAGCAATTCCAGTTTGCAGAAGCGAATCGACTTCCTCTCTTTTACGGGCAACAATTGTATCCAGAATCATGTTAATTATTCCTGTTTTCCAATATGTGATAGACTTGGCAAAGTCTGACATACAATCTTGTGATGGCTAAGTTAAAATTTCGATAAACAAGGCGTGACGGTGTCGCGGAAGTGGAAGTCCGCCTGAGGCGGATCGAGCACCTGAGATTCCGTTACAACGCAGTAGATCGGATTTTTTACGACGCCATCAGTTTAATACTCTTAGCTGTTGCCATACGATACGAGTGCTTCCATTTTTTCAAGAGCGGCACCGGACTCAACAACACTGCGGGCAAGATCTACACCGCCTTTAAGGTTTCCAGACTTACCTGCAGCCATAAGAGCCGCCCCGGCATTCAAAAGGACCATATCGAGGCAGGGACCTTTCTGTCCCGAAAGAATTTCCTTCAACTGCTGCGCCGAAGCCTCAGCGGTTTCACCACCTTTGATATCAGCTATGGATGCCCTGGAAATACCTGCATCTTCTGGTTTAATATAATAGTTTGTAACCTGGCCGTTATTATAGTCCGCAACTTTCGTGTCGCCGGTTACAGTCATTTCATCAAGGTTTCCTTCTCCCCAGACGACAAGGGCACGCTTGCTGCCCAACCTGCCCAATACTGTTGCCAGCTTCTCACATAAATCAGGAGAATAAACCCCCATTACCTGCACATTGGCTCCAGCCGGATTGGTAAGCGGACCAAGAACATTAAAAACCGTTCGTATGCCAATTTCACGACGGGGCCCTATGGCATGTTTCATGGCACCGTGCAGGGCAGGAGCAAACAGAAAACCAATGCCAATCTTCTCGACACATCTGCCAACTTCTTCAGGACTTAAAGCAAGATTAACACCAAGGGCTTCCAGAACATCGGCACTGCCACAATGGCTAGAAACAGATCTGTTACCATGCTTAGCGACGGGTACGCCCGCACCAGCTACAACAAAGGCAGCTGCCGTTGAAACGTTGAATGTACCGGAGCCGTCACCACCTGTGCCACAGGTATCAACAAGCACGTCAACTGGTCCGACGGAAATTTTTGTCGCCTTTTCACGCATAACTCTGGCAGCGCCACTGATCTCTTCCGTGGTCTCCCCCTTTATCCTTAGGGAGGTGATGAAAGCACCTATCTGAGCAGGTGTTGCCTCACCGCTCATAACTTCGTTCATAACAGCAACCATTTCGTCTTCGCTAAGATCAACCTGCTCAACCAGTTTGGCAATCGCTTCTTTAATCATTTGTTCCCTCAATCCTATTTGTTTTCCTTACTTCTTTATATCTTTTCAATTCTACATTCTGAATTCTAAATTCTTCTTTTCCAAGGACAAAGCCCTAAGTCCTTAACTTTTCTTTCTTTTCAACTATTCATTATTGTCAGCATACGATGATTGCTGATGATTATTGGTCTAAACTTCGACCAATGATTGACAGACACAATATTCATTATTCATTATTCAATATTAATTATCATCCCCTTCCAAGCATTTCAGGGTAAGAGGGATCTAGAAAATTCTTCAGCAGCCTCACGCCTTCAGGTGTCATAATTGATTCCGGGTGAAACTGGACACCTTCAATTGGCAGTTCTAAGTGTCTGAGTCCCATAAGTTCTCCCTTGTCAGTTCTGGCCGTCACCATGAGACATTTCGGCAGCGTATCCTCACTGACAACAAGGGAGTGATAGCGCATAGCTTCAAAAGGACTTGGCAGGCCGGTAAAGACCCCTTTCCCATCATGGGTAACCGGGCTTGTTTTTCCATGCATAATGCGGCCCGCTCTCACAGTCTCACCTCCAAATGCCTCACCTACCGACTGATGACCAAGACAAACCCCCAGTATCGGAATTTTACCTGCAAAGTGTTGGATCGACTCTATTGAGATACCAGCCTTTGCAGGGGTACAGGGGCCCGGTGAAATGATCAGCCTTTGCGGATTAAGGCCTGCGATATACGACAAGTCGACCTGATCGTTCCTGAAAACTTCGAGCTTCATGTTCAAGACATCATTTGCATAGGAGGCAATGGTCTGGACAATATTGTATGTGAAAGAATCATAATTATCGATAAGAACTATCATGGCGATTTCTGCTGTATCAGCTCTTTTGTTTACAATTAATTTTCAAATTCAGTGATTGGAAATTACTCTTAAAATTCCTTCTCCGCAAGTTCAACGGCCCGGCGCAGCCCCCTGGACTTGTTGAGGGTTTCTTCATACTCCATCTGTGGATCGGAATCAGCAACAATGCCGGCCCCGGCCTGAACCCAAAGATTCCTGCCTTGCATGACAAACGTTCTAATTGTGATACAGAAGTCCATATTTCCAGAAAAACCGAAATAACCTACTGCACCGGCATAAGGTCCTCTCCTCTCCGGTTCAAGTTCTTCAATTATTTCCATGGCTCTGATCTTGGGAGCACCGCTCACAGTGCCGGCAGGAAAACTCGCGGACATTACGTCGAACTGGTCTTTTCCCTCAGCAAGCTCACCGTGCACTCCGGAAACAATGTGCATGACATGGCTGTACCGCTCTACTACCAACAGGTCACGCACTTCAACTGAACCATATACTGAGACTCTGCCCGCGTCATTACGGCCCAGATCAACTAGCATCAGGTGCTCGGCCCGTTCCTTGGGATCAGCCAGGAGTTCTTCCTCAAGTGCTTTATCCTCTTCGACGTCAGCCCCACGTTTTCGGGTACCTGCAATGGGCCGAAGTTCAATTTCATTATTCTCCAGTCGCACCAGAATTTCTGGGGATGATCCTATCTGTACAACGTCTCCCAGTTTGAGGTAAAACAGGTATGGGCTTGGATTGATATGCCTGAGAGCACGGTAAATGGCAAAGGGAGAAAGATCTGTTTCCGTATGAAAACGCTGGGACAGAACAACCTGGATAATGTCACCGGCTACAATATATTCCTTGGCCCGGTTGACTATCTCCTTGAATTCCTGCTCCGACATGTTAGAAGTAAAATCGTGCTGCAGCCCTTTGCTTCTGCTTTCCACAAAGTCATAAGGCACAGGTCCTTTCAGCAGCTCGACCACTGCATCGATCTGCTCTAATGCTTCCTGATACAACTTATCAGCCTCTTCACTGTTTTCAACAGGTACACAATTAACTATGGTAAGCATCTGTCGGAAGCTGTCATGAATGAGTACTATACGTGGGACCATAAACGAGCTGTCCGGTAGGTGATGCGGCGGATGAATGTCTGGCATCTTTTCCATAAACCTGACCATATCATAGCCGAGATAGCCTACAAGGCCACCGTAGAAACGTGGAAGATCCTCTGCTTGGTATGCATTAAATGACTCAAGCAGTTCTTTCAACACCAGCATGGGATCGCCGCTGCGTGTTTCGACCTGGGACCCGCGCCTTATCTCCATTGATTCCTGACTGCTGGTAAATGTCATTATCGGGTCAAAACCAATAAAGGAATACCTGCCCCACTTTTCACCGCCCTCAAGACTTTCAAACAGACAGGCATGATTTTCCGATGACGCAACTTTGGCAAAGATTGTGAGCGGAGTATCAAGGTCCGCAACAATTTCCCTATAAACAGGAATGAGGTTGGTATTTTCAGCTATTTTCTTAAAGTTACTGCTGTCCGGCTTATACATTTATTTTCCCTGAACCTGAAATATAAAGGATTATCCTTTTGCTGAAATCAAGATAAAAAAAAGCCACGGGATATAGAATACCCCATGGCTTTTCGATAGCAATTTAATTTTTCAGGCTAACCGCCAAAAACATACCCAATAGCAAACCTTTTATCAAAAAGGCTGTCCGCAGTAGCTGATTGGATTGATATTCTGCCCTCAACTCCACCGAATCAGGCGGCCGATTCAGTAGATTGGGCAAATTTATTTACCCTCTTGGTGAGACGCGATACTTTTCTGGATGCTGTCTTGTTGTGGTACGCTCCTTTTACAGAAGCCCTTACTATAACCGGCACAGCTACTTGAAGCGCTTCCTTGACCTTATCAACTGATTGGTCCTGCTCGATCGCCTCGTCAACAGCTTTGATCACGTTTTTCACCTTGGTTCTATTAGCTTTGTTTCTTGCTCTGCGAACCTGGCTTTGCCTGTTCCTTTTTAATGCGGATTTATGATTTGCCACAGATGTCCTCCTGATATATCACAAATAAATCTTTATAATGTTCTTCAATGCCCCTCTATGAAGGACAGAAAAAATCGTTTACTAGAAAATCTCTTTTTATAGCTCAATATTGTACTCCTGTCAAGTATGTGTGTTAATAGTTTGCGTTTATTTAACTGAAGCAAAACAATTACATTTACTGGCTCTCGCAGTTAATAACAATAGCTATAAATCT
>CALZHP010000076.1 GCA_945787325.1 uncultured Desulfobulbaceae bacterium | reverse complement strand
AAACTACTGGGCAACAATAATTTCCGTGATTCTCTAGAACAGGCCTGGGCCAAAGATTCGAAAATCCTAATAGAATATATCAATAACATGCTAAACAGGCATCGTAGCGAGGCGTTAGAAACATGGGTAGATCCACCAAACTACTTGTCAAAACTAAAAGAATCTGAGCTTCCTCTTGATCCGACAGCTTTGACAATTGGCTTCGCCAGAAGATTTTCAACCTATAAACGTGCAGACCTGATTTTTGATGACATAAATGCACTTTCAGAAATTGTGTTGGAGAATCAGACTCCCATTAACTTTGTTTTCGCTGGAAAAGCACATCCATCAGATGAACCGGGTAAATTCCTAATAAAGAATGTTCTTAATATCCAGGAAGAGCTGTATACCAAAAGTAATGGCCTGATTAAGCTTGTTTTCATTCCAGGTTATGACATGAATATTGCTAAAATGATGGTAGCAGGAGTTCACTCCTGGCTCAATAGCCCTAAAAGACCCCTTGAAGCCAGCGGCACGAGTGGTATGAAAGCAGCGATGAATGCCATTCCTAATATCAGTATTATGGATGGTTGGTGGGTGGAAGGTTACCACGATGGTGAGACAGGGTGGAAATTTGGGTACGAGCATCCTGTGGAATCTGTAAGCCTTAGTGAAGATCCCGGTTCTCTTTTATATGAAGAGGATTCAGACTCGTTTTACAGGCTTCTACCTGAAATCCTTCATTCTTTTTACGATAATGAAGCGCGTTCAACCTTTCTGGATAAATGTATCATGAATCTGGTGCTTAACGTCCCTATATTTAATACTCACAGAATGGTCGCTGAGTATGCTGAAAAATACGAATTATCCCTGCCGGATGATATTCAAAACGACATTCAAAAATTCAGAGAGTTATATCACAGTAATGATGACATATAAACTCGATGAAGGTCCATCTAAACTTTAACAACGTACCCCTGACAAACCTTACCACTTTTTCCCTTGTTATTGGACTTGTAACAGTATAATTTATAGGTTGTTATTTCAGAACGTGTTCAAATTAAATGATAAAAAAATCCAGTAATTCTCTTCATGCAAAGACATAAAGACAAGATTGTGTCCCCTTTCGACAATATTCTGTTGACCATAGTATTATCTTTTGCAAGCGGAATAGCTTTGGGCAGCACAATATCCACTGATATACTTTTAATCCCAGCGTTAATTGCAACTGGAGCAATCTTATGTATGCATAGGTCCTTCTACAAATTCAGCTTCTTAATTCTTATAGCTTTATTTATTCTGATTGGATCAATACATGTTAAGAAATACCTAGAACCACCAAAAGATCCTAACCATATTTACCACCTAATTAATAAACGTCAAAATGTGAGTGTAATAGGCACTCTAGCCCAAAGCCCAATCGTTACAGATGGCCCTGTAAATGGAATCAAGACGAGACTAATTATCAATGTTGAGAAACTGGTTTACCCAATCAGCCAAAACAATGCTTCTGGAAGTTATCAAAAACCTTCTCGTGGCTTAATAAGGCTTACCATGAAAGATAGGATTCCAAAGAACATCAGGCCTGGGGACATTATAATGATTAATGCTCTTCTCGCACGTTTGAGCACATTGTCAACGCCTGGCACTTTCAACTATGTTAAACACCTTTCACGTCAGTCTATCTGGGTAACAGGGTGGATTAAGTCAGGGACAAGCATCATAAAAGTGAGAAGCACATCACACTCATCAATAGCATCAATTTTTTCTTACTATACTGAAGGAATTCGCCAGAAAATCGCTTTATTCATCGACAATAATATTGAACAGCCCAGCAGGGGAATTTATAAGGCAATACTGATTGGAGACAAGTCATCAATACCACCTGATATTCAGGAGAACTTCAAAATTGCCGGATGTTTTCACATACTCGCAATATCCGGTCTGCACATGGGTCTGTTGGCATTTATTTCCATATCAGCAATTCGATGGCTGCTCTTACGATCAACCTGGCTGACTCTTCAGGTACCGGTAACAAAAATAGCAACCCTAATCACATTGTTGCCGCTAATAATTTATGCGTTTGTAGCAGGATTAAATACTCCAGTTGTAAGGGCATTGCTCATGACACTTGTTTTTATTACAGCAATATTTTTTGACAGGCAGTGGTCTTTAATTAACAATATTGCCATCGCAGTAATGCTTGTGCTTATCTGGAAACCTGTTGTCCTTTTTTCCGCATCTTTCCAGCTGTCTTTTTCCGCAGTAATTGCCATTGCCATCATCTTACCAATAATTTACCAGCTAATTCAGGAAAATTATTTTTTTAAAAACAATCAATCTGGCATAAATATGCTCTCACCTGCGTTAAAACTTCTTAGCAAGATTGCCAATTGGACATCTGCAGGACTTATTGTCTCATTTGCTGCTTTTGCGGGGACAGCACCTTTTCTTGTGTATCACTTTAATAGAATTTCCACTGTCAGCGCGGTGGCGAATCTTGCCGTGGAGCCCCTAATCTGTTTATGGTCACTGGTCTCCGGACTGATAGCTTGTCTTATGATCCCTTTTTTTCCAAACATTGCTGCAACTGTCTTTAATTTTGGTAGCTGGGGAATCGTTATAGCAAATAAAATCGCCGCAAAATTTGCAGCAATTCCTTTTTCGCAAATCTGGGTTGCCAGACCTTCATCAATAGAAATTATTTCATACTATGCACTGCTAGCTGGCATTTTATTTTGGAAGAAAAACAATATCATGAAAATTGTTTTAATTTTATCCCTGTTGGTTTTGATTATAACTCCAACAACGTTCATCATTAAAAGGACAATAGGTGCAGAAACAAAAGTAACATTTTTAGACATCGGTCAGGGCAGTTCAACAGTATTAGAACTTCCAAAGAATAGAGTCGTTTTGATTGATGGCGGCGGGGCTCGTTCTGATACATTTAATGTAGGTGAGAGGATCATTGCACCATTTTTATGGTACAAAAGATATAGAAGAATAGATGATGTAATAGTATCTCATCCTCATGCAGACCATTTCAACGGACTGTTATTTATCCTACAGCGCTTCAGACCGAAGATTTTATGGATTAATGGACAGAACGGTCCAGATAAAAATTACCGAAAACTAATCCAAACAGCCCGAGAGCTCGGTATTGTTGTTAAAATAACCAAACCAGACTCTATATTGTATATGTGTGAAACAGCCACACTCAAATGTATCAACAATTCCTTTGCGAGTATCAATCAGGAATACGGAATATTTAATGATAAGAGAGAAAAGAAATACTTTCGAAATATAAATAATAACAGTTTGGTTTTAAGGCTTGATCTTCAAGATAAAGGGAAAGAAGCTGTCTCCTTTTTATTTCCGGGTGATATCAGTAAGGGAATGGAAAAACACCTGGTGGAAAACAATTTTAAAATTGATGCTGACATACTTCTATCTCCGCATCATGGCAACATCAGTTCGAACAGTGAAGAATTTTTAAGAAAAGTATCACCAAAATATATCGTTGTTTCTGCCGGCCGCTTCAGCCACCTGCAAAAACATTATAAAAAACTGGTCATACAGAATGACAACCTCAATATTAAACAACTTTCTACCGCTAAAAACGGCAGTATTACTTTCAGCTATAAAAAGGGTAAACTGGAAGTAGAACAGTATCAGGTTAATATTTAACCCGCTTTAGAGTGTTATTTACTCGTTTTACTAGTACGAAAATTTAGGGTAACCCACGAGTAAAATTTCGCCAGTCTTATTCGATGCCAACTTTCAGGAAACAGTAAAGAATTATACTTCTGTGAAATCCATTGGTGGCTGTTTGAGATACTGTACAAACTTGGCTTTCTCAACACAATTGGTATAAGCCGCTTCCGGACTAATCCATCCTTTTCTCAAAAGTTCTGCAATCGCATCATCAAGTGTCTGCATTCCATATTTTTTACCAGTTTGCATTGCAGATGGAATCTGGAAAGTCTTACCCTCACGTATCAGATTACGTACAGCAGAAGTACAAATAAGTATTTCGAGTGCAGCGCAACGACCTTTAATATCAACTCGTTTAAATAGTGTTTGGGACACAACAGCCCGTAATGCATCTGCAAGTGTGGAGCGTACCTGCTCCTGTTGAGAAGCAGGGAAAATTTCAATCATCCTATCAACGGTTTTTGATGCGTTAAGTGTATGAAGTGTTGCAAATACGAGATGACCGGTCATCGCAGCTTCCATAGCAAGGGCTACTGTCTCGAGGTCCCTCATCTCACCTACGAGAATAATGTCCGGATCTTCACGTAATGCCCCACGCAGTGCTTCTGCAAATCCTTTAGTATGAGTGCCAATTTCTCTGTGATTCACTATGGCCTTTTGGCTTTTGTGAACAAATTCTATGGGATCTTCAATCGTCAATATATGATCCTTGCGCAACTTGTTTGCTTGGTCAATCACAGCCGCAAGTGTTGTAGACTTACCGCTTCCTGTGGGCCCTGTTACAACTACCATTCCTTTTGGCAAAGTAGCAAGTTTTGCGATTACAGGCGGTAGCCCCAGTTGTTCACAAGACATGATATCACTCGGAATCTCACGGAATACACCTGCTATACCGTATTTCTGCATAAAAAAATTGGCACGATATCTGGCAAGTCCAGGAATTTCATAACCGAAATCAACATCTCCGGTTTCCTCAAAAATCTTGATTTTTTCTTCAGGACAAATCTCATAAAGCATGGATTTGAGCTCATCATTTTCCATAACTTTATATTTTACAGGCTCCATATCCCCCCTGATACGTAGGATAGGTTGCTGTCCTGAAACCATATGTAAATCAGATGCTCCCTGTTCATTCATCAACTTGAAAAAGGCATCTATTTGCGCCATAAAACACTCCTCCTTAGAGTCTTTTCAAAAACTGGAAATTGTCGGATTGAAGCATAGTAATTGGTTTCATGCATAAATTTCAATAATATTAACGAAAATTACATGTTACAGCACAACTGTTTTTTCGATATGAGCAACTATTTCATCGGGGTCATCCATTACTTCAAATATAAAAAGATCTTCTTTTGAAATATTTCCTTCGGCAAGACATTTCTCCTGCAGCCAGTCTGTCATTCCCTCCCAGTACTCTTTGCCTACAAGAATTATTGGGAATCCTTTTATCCTCTGGGTTTGGATTAATGTCAACGCTTCAAATAACTCGTCAAGAGTGCCGAACCCTCCTGGCATACAAATAAAAGCCATAGCATATTTAATGAACATAACCTTTCGTACAAAAAAATATTTAAAATTTAAAGGCAGGTTTGAGTAAGGGTTCGGGACTTGTTCAAATGGTAGATTAATATTCAAGCCAATGGAAATACCGTCAACATCAGCGGCACCTTTGTTTGCGGCTTCCATAATTCCACCGCCTCCACCAGTAATAACTGCATACCCCTCATTGGACAGTTTTCGAGCAATTTCTGTTGTTAGCTCGTAATAGGGATCTTCAGGCAATGTTCTAGCAGAACCGAATATAGAAACTGCCGGCCATTTAACACCAGTCAGGGCGTCGAACCCTTCAACAAACTCAGCCATTATCCTGAATAGCCGCCACGAATCACCAGCGTTAAAATTATCCAGCCAGTATTGCTGCCTTTCATCGGTTGTTCGCCTGTCTGTTTCCTTTCCACCGTTAGATGAACGCCTCCACATAATTATTTGCTCCTTTTTATCTTCAGCAATCGTCGCTGTAATCTATTCCTGGCTTTCAGGGCTTCCGGATGTTGGGGTTCTGTATTCAGAGTTCTTTCATACATCCTGAGTGCCTGTCGGTATTCTTTCTTTTTTTCAAATATTGTTCCCAAAAGGGACATTGAATCAACACTTTTTCGATTGTATTGCAAACTGCTTTTCAATGATTCTTCTGATCCTGGCAGGTCACCGGATTGATACTGAACCCAACCCAGTCTGTACCAGAATTCCCATTGAGTATCATCAAGATCCACGGCCTGCTGACATAATGAAAGAGGGATTTCGCTCTTTTCTCCTTCCTGGCTGTATAATACACCCAATAAACTAAGGGACGCAGCATCCCTAGGATTATGACGCAAGGCACGCTGCAAAACAGTTATGGATTTCTTATAAAGTCCAAGTTCCTTGTATGCTTCACCCAGATATCGAAGTGCAAAAGCAAGAACAGCATTTTCCCTATCAACGGCTTTATCAGAGTCATATTCTTCAAACCAGAGTTCATATCCATCTAGCAGAGAAACAGCATCCTGGTATCTTCCTGCCAGACAGTAAAGTTTGCCAAGCTGGAGTTTAAGCTCTATGAGTGTCCCATAATTGTTATTATTTATAGTTGATTCAGTCCGGGATTCTAAATTCTTTACTCCGGTCTCTTGTTTGGCAAATATCTCCTGAGCACTTTCGAAATATATAATTGCCTGCCCTTCTTTATCAATCTTAAGGAATGCAATACCCAGGTTAAAATGTGCCATGAAATTATCGGGACAGATGTCAATAACTTCCTCGAAGAATGGAACAGCCATTCTGTGGCGGTTCATTTTTGCATAAACCTCTCCGAGACTGTTTAAGAGGTTGCAGTTTAAAGGGTCCAGTGTAATACCTTTCCTGTATTCTTTAACAGCTTTTGGCAAATCCCCTTCCCCATAATAAATATCCCCACTGACATTAAGACTTACTGCATCAAAAGGGGTCAAAGTATCGGGGCCGAAAAATTCTGTGTGGAGCAAAGCCTTACGAGAATTTAATAATATTTCACTCTTCTTGAAATCCAGACACGGATAACATGCTATACCCATAGAAACAGTGCCGCACCCCAGCTTTTTAATTTTATTATTAATATCTTTTGACCAGTCAACCGCTTTATTCTCATCGGCATTTTCGAGGAAAATATATACTTCTTTTTTGTTTACAGGAACAACAGTCGCTTTACTCTCCAGCAAAGCATATTCTCGTTTCGAGAAGTTAATATCGTCAGCTTTTTGCCCAATTTCCGGATCCTTTTTAATTAGAACAACAGCAAATTTTTCATAGTTTCTATACAGAACCCCAAACTTTGCCCGGATAGACCTTGATGGAATGTGTAATGGATGAAATTTTTTATTAATAATTGAAGTATATGTGCATTGAGCATAAGGCCCGCGATGTGAGGCCGCTCTCAAAGCCTTCCACGAGTTTTCAAGTAAAACGTTTACTATTATATCAGCATTAACCTCAGTAGAAGTTATTGTGTTAGATCCTATATGCACACTATGAAAATTCTCCTGCTTCAACCACCGTAGAAATGTTTCTCCCATATTTACAGCCTGGGCTTCATCAACACCTGGCCATGCAAGTCCAAAAACTCCGGCACCAAGATAATGTAGTGGATATGAATGACCAAGCATAGATTCCAGAGAATATCCAGCTTTTACAATGTATTGGTAAGCCCTTTCAGCATTGCGTGCCCTCGGATATATCTCAAGTAACACGAGGGATAATGATGAAAGAGAGTTATATTCTCCTGTTTCGTCAGTTGATTCCTCAGGATCTCCACTTCCATCCGAAACTTTTCTTTCTTTTGAATATTCTAACTCATTAAGGAAAATCTCAAGTTCATTACGAAGATGGTGACCGTTCAAAAAACCTGTCATCGGGTCAACAGACTGTTGCTTCAACACCTTGAAATCTGATAATAATTTATGGCACTGATCCAAGAGCCATTCCTCAGATACCTTATCAAATAACTCCTGATCATTTCCCTTTGCTATACCTATTGCACAGAAATTTATATCTTCGGCAAAAGGTAGCAGAATCACACCTTCTTCTGCTAAAATAACTGGTTTCCCAGTCTGCTTAACCTGCTCAAGACCTTCAGTTATTGATAATGAATAAGAATCAGGATCCGATTCATCAGGCTCCAGGAAAGTGACTGTCTCCTGAACCCAGGGTAAACTTTTCCTTATAGAGCGGGAAAACTCCAGGTCGAACCTTTTAAAATCTTCAGGAATGAGTTTGTTATGTTGACGACCGAAAGGACTGGTCATGAAGGGTTTTCCTCAAAAGCATATAACAAACAGTCGGCAAGAACAGGAATGTCATCATCTGCCACAGTCCGCATGTCCAGTAGGAAATTATCATCTTCAATCCTTCCAATAACTGGACACAATTGTTTTCCTGGATCAGTTCGTAACTTTCTTTCCAGCTTTGTTATTTTACGATCTAAAGATTCTAGTGATACAGCATAACTGGGTAAATCCTGTTCAGGCATTGCACCGCCCCCAACGCGTGAGTAGACTTTCACCAGACTGCATTTGCATTTACCGGTAAGCCTATTTTGAATAAGGCTCAGTAATTCTCTGCCTCTTTTTTCAATAGCTTCAATTGGCATAGTAAGCATTGATAGTGTCGGCAGTTTCTGCAGAACAGTCTCTTCCTCAAAATAGAAACGAAGGACAGTTTCAAGGCTGGCCAGTGTAAACTTGTCTATTCTAAGAGCCCTGGTAAGTTGGTTTTTTTTGACTAGGTCAATTATTTTCTTTTTACCGAGAATAATACCTGCCTGGGGACCACCCAACAGTTTATCACCACTGAAAGTTACCACATCAACACCTTTGGAAATTATCTCTCCAACGGTTGGTTCTTTGTTAAGGCCATACTTGGAAAGATCCAGGAGCGACCCACTACCAAGATCCTCCATTACAACAATGTTATTATCCTGGCCCAGCTTTACCAAATCTTCTAGAGGGACTTCAGCTGTAAACCCTATTTGCCTGAAATTACTGGTGTGTACCTTAAGCAGCATTGCTGTATCTTCATTTATCGCTGCTACGTAATCTTTGAGATGAGTCCTGTTTGTGGCACCAACTTCAACAAGTTTTGCTCCACTTTTTTTCATTACCTCCGGTACGCGGAAAGAGCCGCCAATCTCAACTAACTGACCGCGAGATACGATAACCTCTCGACCATTTGCCATGCTATCCAGTACTAGAAGTACAGCTGCAGCATTATTATTTACTGCCAATGCAGCTTCAGCACTGGTCAGTTCACAGAGTATTTCCTCGATAAGGCTGTATCTGCTTCCCCTCTCACCAGACTCGAGATCAAATTCCAAATTTGAATAATGGGCCCCAGCCTGGGTCAGCGATTTAATCGCTTCAGATGGTAATACAGAGCGACCCAGGTTTGTGTGAATTACCACCCCTGTTGCATTTATAACTGTTTTGAGATTTGGTCCGAGTTTAACATCCAGTCTCTTCAGAATCACTGGAAGAAGGTTCGTTTTCGAAAGCTCACTTTTATCTACTCTGCTTCCAGAAATTATATCCTGTCGATATTCGGCAAGAATTTCCCGCACCGAACTCTTTACAAGCTTTGCTGGTGCATTTACTTCGCCGGTTACCCAATCCAGCACCTCATCAACTTTTGGAATATTTCTTAATAATTCCTGCTTGTTGATGTCAGGATTACCTTTTTGAGATTTAGTTTTGCGACTCATATATTTCCTAGAAAAAAAGGACCTGCGGATTTAAAATTGATAAAAACCTCGGCCGGTTAATCGATATAATTTGTACTCGTAGTACAGGAAAGGGCTTAACTTTTTTAAGAAGAACTGTCAAGAAAATGGAGGGAGAAATTCAAGAATACATCAATTTTTCTCAGCTATTAATACTTCATAAAATGTCCAAGATATCCTATAGGGAACTTGATATAAATCGAATTTTATTATTTTCAGAAAATTCCTGCAACGGGCTCCTTGCAGTAGCCACATCGATTCCCATCCATATGTACCGAGGAAATAGAGAACCCTGTGCGATTAATTATTTCTTTGCTGCATCTTTTGCAAAAGGTGTTTTCACCGCCCTCACCTGGTACATTCCCAACATATACATAATGAAGACCTGCCGCTTTTCCTATTTCTCGGGCACGACGAAGTGTTGATACTGGGGTAGCACCCCGATCAATCATTTTATATGTCGGGTAAAATGCGGTTACATGCCACGGTATTTGTGGATCTATTCCTTTAATAAACTCTGCTATACTCTGCAATTCTTTGTCGGTATCATTCCATCCCGGAATTACCAGAGTTGTTACCTCAACCCATACTCCCAATTCCTTCATTTGAGTTATTGTGTCAAGCACAGGCGCAAGTTTTGCTCCACATACTTCACGGTAAAATTTATCACTGAAAGCCTTTAAATCAATATTATTGGCATCGAGATAAGGAGCAATTTCACTTACCGCTTCGGGAGTTGTATATCCATTGCTTACAAAAACATTCTTTATACCTTTTTGATGCGCCAGCTTTGCAGTATCATAGGCAAATTCGTAAAAGATTGTCGGCTCTACATATGTGTAACTGATAGACTTACATCTTCGTTCAAGGGCTGCTTCTACTACCTGTTCCGGAGTTCTGTGGCTACCTGTAATTTCTCCTTTATGCTGATGCGGATATTGTGAAATCCCGTAATTCTGACAATGCTGGCAGCGAAAGTTACACCCGACTGTCGAAATGGAATAAGATAAAGAAGCAGGTAACATATGAAAGATGGGCTTCTTTTCAATGGGATCAACATTTTCACTGACGATGCGGCCATAAACGAGGCTATAGAGTTTCCCTTCCCGGTTTTCTCTAACACCGCAAATGCCGCGTTTTCCTATTTTAATTCTGCAGCGATGTGAACACAGAAAACATTGCAGAAGTTTCTTTTCTTCATCAATTATTTTCTGAAATTTTGCCTCTATCATAATATTACTCCTAATTATTAATCAATGGAGAACCTAATCATTTATAATGATACCATAGTTACGAGACTCAAAAAGTTCAAACAACGACACAATTAAAAAAGGAACTTCAAACAGGTCCACAACAGTATATTTATCAGGTTGAAAAAAACATTAAATATATATTGACTTTAATATGATAGTCGGCTAGTTTGTCGCGTCTCTTGCATGGGTAGAATGTAGTGTAAGGGAAGAATTCAGCGCCAATAAAATCTTGACAATTGGCGTTGTTTTGGTTTAGAATTGTAGTTTCCCCTTTGGCAGAATTTGGGGGTAGTGCTTAGGGTTTAATATTGCACTAATCGATCTTTGAAAACTGAATAGCATACACACAAGAACGGGTCTTTTTTGAAGTACTTTGAGAAAG
>CALZHP010000075.1 GCA_945787325.1 uncultured Desulfobulbaceae bacterium | reverse complement strand
CTTGTTAAAAAATTCCATGGTTTCGACGGTAAACCCGCATTGCGGTGCCGTCTTCGTGCCTTTACCGTAAATGAGAATTTTGTGTTGGGCAATTTCTTTGTTGATTTCATCTTCAATGGGTGTACTCATAGGGGTTATCCTCCTTGGGCTTCATTTCGGGTTTTGGCCTGAATTTCTAGAGCATGAATGCGTCCGTCTTTTATGGGTTTGTCAAGGGCTTGGTAGATCATTCGATGGCGGTCCAACAAATTCTTTCCTTCGAAGGCATTGGAAATTACTTTGACCGTAAAATGATCCATAGTGCCGGTTCGATCAAGAACCGAGACTTCGGCATCGCCCAAGGCTTGTTGCAGCTGAGTGCTGAGATCTTCAAATGTCATCATTGGGGTGGTTTAATCCTGGTGAAAAAATCATGAGACGTTCAGACATCACTAGTCACTATACCGGAGAGAGAATTTTCTGCGCAATGTGGATTTAAAATAATTGGGCGTAAGGCGTAAGGGATAAACAAATGATAATGAATAAGTAATTAATATTTTCCTTTTGCCCCAAGCCTTTAACCTTAAGCCGGATAGACAATAAAGATAGGTTTAATAATAGGTATAAGGCGCAACACATAAAACTGACACACGCACATTGAGAAAGAAACAGTGTTTAAGAAGATATCCATACTCCTTGAGATGATCAAATTTGAGCATACGGTTTTTGCTTTACCGTTTGCCTTTATGGGAGCTTTTCTGGCCAAGAGAGGAATCCCCGATGCAGTAACATTCGCCTGGGTTGTTCTGGCCATGGTCGGCGCTCGTACAAGCGCTATGGGATTTAACAGGATAGTGGACAGGGAATTCGATCTGAAAAATCCCCGCACGGCTGATCGTGCATTACCCGCGAACCTGGTCAGCCTTTCTGAAAGCTGGGTTATGGTAATAATCGCCTCAGCGCTATTCTTTTTTGCCTGTTATAATCTTAATCGGCTTACTTTAATTCTCTCTCCTTTTGCGCTGGGGTTAACCCTTTTTTATTCACTAACGAAACGTTTTACATGGCTTTGTCATGTAGTACTTGGGATCGCTCTTGCTTTTTCCCCTTTGGGCGGTTGGGTCGCTGTCAGAGGGTCTTTAGCTGAGTATCCTTATATGTTGTCTGCAGGGGTATTGTTCTGGGTGGCAGGTTTTGATGCTGTGTATGCATGTCTTGATGCAGACTTTGACAGAAAAGCGGGTCTTTATTCATTGCCGGCA
This sequence comes from uncultured Desulfobulbaceae bacterium, assembly GCA_945787325.1. Lineage (GTDB taxonomy): Bacteria > Desulfobacterota > Desulfobulbia > Desulfobulbales > BM004 > CALZHP01. Next base: position 10,027 of record CALZHP010000075.1, on the reverse strand, counting down.
CGGTTTGGAAGAAAAAACGCTTTCAGGCTGGCTGTATTCGCTCATGTAATTGCTTTCATTCTGTTTACATTGACAGGCGTATATTCTGATTTAAACTTTTTTTACTATATTGGTATTGCTTTCACCGGTGCTGCACTCTTTTATCAACATTTAGTGGTTAACCCCAAAGATCTTACACGTATTCAAGTCTCCTTTTTTACCATGAACGGGCTAATAAGTTTGACTCTTTTTATAGCAACATGGTTATCACTTGTTACCTGAGAAGATAAAAGGACTAGATTCATGTCGAATACAGCTGAAGATGAAAAGAAAGAGGTAAAGAATCAAAGGGCAACATTTATCCTCCGATTTGTTGTCAGTTTTGGTGCAATTGGCCTTATTCTCTATCTTTTTAGAAGTGAGCTCCCAGCAGTTTTACAACATCTCAAAGGAGCTCAACCTGCTTTTTTTCTGGCTGCAGTTTTAATCTATTTCTTTGGCCTTATCTTTTCTGCCTATCGCCTAAAACTTGTGCTTAATGTTCATAGGACTGCGCTTTCTCTATGGGAAGCGTATTATATGAATGTCGTCTCTCTTTTTTTTAATAACCTGTTGCCGTCATCGGTTGGAGGCGACATGGTAAAAGCTTATTATATTTACCGGAAGGACAATGGACGGGTGGCGGCATTCAGCGCAGTGGTTGTTGACCGCCTGTTTGGTCTCATTACAATGGTATGTATCGGTATTGCAGCGATATTCCTCTATGATCAAGCCCAAGATTCGCCAATCCTGTTAAATAGTGTTCTCCTGCTTGCGGCAATAACAGGGCTTCTGGTCTTTGTAATATTTAATGGTCGACTGGTAAATCTTCTCTGTTCTTTACATATCCCATTTCTCCCAGCGCTCTTTATTGAAAAGATCAGAGAGATGTATCTGGCTATGCATCATTACAGAGACCAACGAGGTATCATCACAACCTGTATTCTTTTGACGATAATAGGGCAAGTTTCTTATGTTTTTACCAATTATCTTCTGGCTTTGAGTTTGTCCATTGACATACCTCTTGGTTTTTTCTTCTTTTTTGTTCCTGTAATCCTGATAATGCAAATAGCGCCATCAATTAACGGTATAGGAGTAAGGGAGGCTGTTTACCTTCTTTATCTCGTTGGACTCACTACAACAGATAAGGCATTAGCACTGTCTCTGTTCACCTCTTTTTTTAAGATATTTGTCGGAATTCTTGGTGGCGTAGTTTATGCATTTAAAGGTGGATTGGAAAGCGCTGAAGAGGAGCAACAACCCGGATAATGAATAAGAATCTTTCAATTATTATTAAACTTTTCCAAATATAGTCACAAAAAATAAGGCTGTTTTCATTGTATATGAAAACAGCCTTATTAGAATAGAATTTATAGTTAAGCTACTCGCCTTTTACTTCAATTTTTCTTGGTTTTGCCCTTGTTGCTTTAGGAAGTCTTACTGTCAGAATTCCACTTGACATTGATGCTTCAATCTTTTCCTGATCAATATCCTCCGACATTGAAAACCGTCTGAGATAATTCCCTGTCTCGTACTCTTTCAGTAATGGGTTCTCATTTTCTACAATTTCACCATGCATGCTACCGCTGATAGTTAGAATACCTTCTTCCAGGCCAATAGATACATCCTTTTTATCAACGCCAGGCATTTCAGCAACAATATTTACCAGATCATCAGTTTCAAATATGTCAACAGCTGGTATAAACTGTTTTTGTGGCTTTGTAGGTTCCCCGGATTGCTGCACTTCACGCTTTTTTTGAAGCTGTAATTCTTTTTCGGTCATATCGAATCCTCCTGTTCTTAATATTTGAAGCATTCGTGGGATAGTTATTTAATTTCCACGGCTATTTTTTTTGGTTTTACTTCTTCTGCTTTTGGTAAAGTGACCGTTAGGATACCATTTTTAGATGCGGCCTTTACTTTTTCAGTATTTATCTGGGTAGGTAGAGTAATAGCACGGCTGAAGCGGCCATATTCAATTTCTCGCCTGTGGTAAGAGCCTTTTTCATCAACAGCGCCAGGTTTTCTCTCGCCTTTGATTGTCAGAGTATCGCCTTCTACGAACAATTCCGGTTCGTTGGCCGGTAAGCCGGGAATCTCAGCTCTAACATATACGTTGTTAGCATCTTCTGTTATATTCATGGCAGGATATGCTGACGAACTGGGGTATGTAGCGAAATCGTTATTCGAGTTACGGTTCAACCTGTCCATTTCCTGTCGCATCCGTTCTAGCTGTGACCAAGGGTTTCTGTAAAAGGGTTTGTCTAAAAATCTAATTAATGCCATATTATACCTCCATAAAATTAAGTAATTAACTGATATTACTTGTATTAGTTCTTTTGTAAGAAAAAGTAGATATTGATTCTACTTATGTCAAGATTGGTATTTTATTTTTTTGATTTTTGATCTATCATCATAAGTTGAAATTGTGTATATTGCCTCGCCATTAATATGTATTCAAAATATTAAATAATAGTTTTTTTCTTCCCGAGACCATTACATTTTTTCCGGGTAATCTGAAATCGGGAGTCTAACTTGAGAAACTGCAATCCTCATCCGTTATACATTTTATTCAAGGTGCGAACCAAAATTTGAGGGATGCAGTTGTTAACCATATTTGTTTTCAATAAACAGGAGGATCAGATGAAACTTATATTACTGGGCGCACCGGGCGCTGGAAAAGGAACTGTAGCGAAGATGTTGACTGCAATTGATGGATCTGTGCAGATATCAACCGGCGACATATTACGCGGTGCTGTACAGGCTGGAACTGAACTAGGCAAAGAGGCGGAGGCCTACATGAAGCGTGGTGATCTGGTGCCAGACTCTCTTATTATGGGTATCATGGAAAAACGGTTGCAGGAACCGGATTGTGAAAAGGGCTTTCTACTGGACGGTTTTCCCCGTACGATTCCACAGGCAGAAGCTTTAAAGAAATTATTGCATAAACTCAATATCAAGCTGGATATGGCCGTCGATATTGATGTGCCTCGTGATGTTATCCTGGACAGATTGTGTACACGCAGGACCTGTAATAATTCTGATTGCCAGGCAATCTATAATGTGAAGAGTAACCCGCCCAAACAGGAAGGAATCTGCGACAAATGCGGCAGCCCTGTTATTCAGCGGGAAGATGAGACGGAAGAGGCAATCAGCCACAGGCTGGAGACCTATAATGAGAAAACTGCACCTCTGCTTGGTTTTTATGAAAAAGAGGGTTTTATGAAATCTGTTTCCGGTACCTCAAGTGACGCGGTTGTTGAAGCTATATCTTCAGAGCTGGGACTGTAAGCAAGGAATAAATATTATGACAACACCATTAACACGTTCTGATTTCAGTGATTTAAAATTGATCCATCGCGGAAAGGTGCGCGACCTCTATGAGGTTGACGATAAGCTTTTGATTGTAGCCACTGATCGTATATCGGCATTCGATGTTGTGATGGATGATCCAATTCCCGGCAAGGGAGCCATCCTTACACAACTTTCCCTTTTCTGGTTTGATTTTCTAAGGGACATTGTTCCGAATCATCTTATTACAGCGGATGTTGAAAAATATCCGTCAGCCTGTGCTCCTTATCTGGACCAATTGAAGGGTAGAAGTATGCTGGTGAAAAAAGCCAAACCCTTACCGGTGGAGTGTATCGTCCGCGGCTATATTTCAGGTTCTTTCTGGAAGGCATACCAGAAAAATGATATAATTTTTGGAATCAGACTTCCTTCTGGCCTGCGGGAATCGGACAAATTTGACAAGCCTCTGTTCACACCATCAACCAAGGCTGAGCAAGGGGACCACGATGAAAATATTTCCCTGGAACAGATGGAGGAAATAATAGGTGTCGAAGATACAGCTAAGATTGCCGATATCTGTATTCGCCTGTACCGAAAAGCGGCGGACTTTGCCAGGAATAAGGGTATTATAATTGCCGACACCAAGTTTGAACTTGGCTGGTTTGATGGTGAACTGATATTGATTGATGAGGTTCTAACTCCTGACTCTTCCAGGTTCTGGCCCCTTGACCAGTATAGACCGGGTGGTGGTCAACCCAGTTTTGATAAGCAATTTTTACGTGACTATCTGTTAACGTTGGATTGGGACAAACAGCCTCCTGCTCCGAAGTTACCAGCTGACATTGTTGATAAGACGGAATCCCGTTATAGGGAGGCTGTTGAGAAAATTATAAGTAGATAAATGAACCTGATATTGATACACAATAGAACGGTTTTCATGCGACATTGTTATGAAAGCCGTTTTATTATTTTTGCCTTAATTAATCCTAAACAAGAGAATGATTTCTCTTTGTCCATGAAGACTTCAAGATAAAACCTCCTGGCATTCCAGAAGAGTTGAGATGACTTCCGTTGATAAATCTGCAAATCGTTCTGCCATTTCCCCATTAAATGGATCCATATTTCTAAAGCACATCCTGAAATAGGGATCATCCCCTTCGCCACGATAGTATTCATTGCCTTCCCATTTATTTCGTGCTTTCTTCATCATGTCTTTAATTTTCGTTTTATTCATGAAATGATTTTCGGCAAAAACAAAGGATGAATCGGGAAAGAAGGGAAGGGGTTGTGACAATCCCTGCCAGTAGATGTTTAATAATTTTTCCAGAATTTCAAATGCCCGGTTATCAGGTTGATATCTGAATGACCTGTCCTTGCCAATTAATGTGCTCTCGTATGATTCACATTCTTCACAGCCTGCAGCATTGACAGCCTGATGCTCAATCCAGCATTTAAGACGATCTTTTGCTTTTATTTTTGCACTGCGAAATCTTAGAAGGCCGTTTTTTCTGAGCCCCTCTATTCTGCCTGTCAACCTGAACCTGTTAATAGTTAAATCAATTTCTAGAGGAGGTAGAGGATCAGCGGAAATATATGGTGTGATACTCTGCTTAAACCGGCTTATGTCGGAAATAATTTCATTATATTCCAATTCGCCGATTACACCATGAGGCAGAATACCTTCAGCTTTTTTGATTACCCTGTAATCTGATAAGTCAGATCCGGAAAGTTCTCTTTCTAGTAAACATGTTTCAAGCAGGAATCTATCTAGTCCTTCAATAGTAAAGGGTTCATGATCTTCAGCCTGATTTTGTCTTTTACTGAGAAATATTCCAAGTCTGTTATTTAGAAAAAATCTGGCTGGATGTATAAAAAAATCGCACAACTCTTCAATATCTAGTTGCTGAAAATCATCGTCGGGTTCAGGTAGGGGAAGACCCTCTAATCGACCTGATACAAATGATGCCTGATTTCTCTGCGATTCCGTAAAAGCCTTGGCTGCCTGAAAATTGTTTACATCATAGCTGTAATATTTATCAGAATTCTGTTGAAAATATAACGGATTAAAAGCCTGAAGTCTGTGCCTGGTATGCAACACTTCTAAAATTGACTTATAACCAGGTATTCTGAAGCCATTATCAATATATTCCATCAATTCACTGACAAGTACAGACGGTTGAATTTCATAGTTGTCTCTGATGGATTGCCCTACATAACTTATATAAAGCATATTTCTAGCTGATAACAGAGATTCCAGGAAAAGATAACGATCGTCTTTTCGGACAGAACGATCACCTCTTCTTGGATTTTTAGCTATAAGGTTAAAAGCATGGGAACGGTTTTGTCTTGGGAAGGAACTTCCGTTCAAGCCGATTAGGTGGATATATTTAAACGGTATAGCCCGCATTGGCAGCATTTTACAAAAAGTTACACCTCCTGTAAGAAATCCTGATGAAGACTTTTCCTGTTGTAAAACGCGGCAAAGATGCAGTCGAATCACTTCAAGTTCAATTTCTTTTTCGAATCCGGAGTGTTCATGCAGATCTTTCAGTGAATTGACTTCACTTCTAATCGTTTGCATTTCGTATTCTGTTTCTTCGCTGCTCACAAAAAAGTTATCAAGAACATTGAATAGAATATCAGACCAGTTGGCTAAAGTATGTTTTCCGGTCAAAGTCCCAGGCATAGAACCTGCCTTATTTATAAGACTGAAAAGTATATCAATAAATTCTGAAAAACGGCCAAGTACTTCCGTTGCAGAACCTTCCATTTCAGCATACGGCAGTATATCTGAAAACAATTTATCTCCCTTCCCCGCAAGAGCAAAGCCGAGCAGAAGCCTGTCAATCCCAGCTCGCCATGTATTTTCCTCAAATGGAGGATTTCCAAACATTTTCCTGAATTCACCATTAATTCCCCATCTTATTCTTGTTGAATGACACCAATGATGAATCAGTTCCAGGTCTTCCCCATCAAAAGAGAACCGGCGTTTCACATCATCTGATTCAAGAACATCGAATACTTCGCTTAAGGTAAATCTACTGTCTGGCAGATAAAGGATCTTGATAAATGTTTTTGCCAGGGAACTTTCATTCTGGAAATTTCTATCGGCAATGTTAAAGGGAATTTTGGGGTTATCAGCTGAAGACGAGTCGAATACAGCCTGTATTAAAGGGCCATAGGTGTCAATGTCCGGTGTCATCACAAGAATTTCATGTGGTTTTGGGATCTCTTTATTGTCATTCTGGTTAAAGAGATTGATAATATGGTCGAATAATGCTTCAACTTCACGTAAAGGGCTGAAACAGGAATGAAATTGTATCGAATGATCATTTTTTGAAATTAAATCTTTTACCCTGTCTGTGTTGTCTTTCAGTATCCCCCTGTTATGCAGTGTCAGAATATCTTTCTGTATGTTGCAAAGGAGGTTTGAACCACCTGGAATTTGAAAACAATCATGCTCCTTGACGCTGTAATTCTGAATTTCAGCGAGGAAATCTCTCCCCAGATTTCCCATAGATGATAATAGACTGTTGCCGATATCAAGATACATATTTTCCGGGCTGTTTCCTGTTTTATTAGATATTTTTCCAATGTCTTTCTGTGAAACTATATCAGCCCAATATTCCTGGCAGGGATTCATAATAAACATATTGACGTCAATGTGTTGGGATAGAGCTGCCATAACTTGAATATGAAATGGCGGGAGTGAAGAAATACCGAAAATTGAAACACGTGGGGGAAGAATTTCCGGGTCGAAACTGGGATCGTTAAGTCTTGCTAAAAAAGTTTTCAGTAGTGCGGTACGATGAAATTTTTTCTTATTACCTGCACGTTTAGCAAGCTGGCACCATAAACCGGACTGCCAGGCTTCATCACGACTATACAGCTGATGATTCTCTGAGCAACAACTGGTTTCCCAATTTTCAATTAAATCATTCCTATAGAGAGTGTACTGGTCAAAAAGATCACCCACTTCTGCAGCTAGCTGGTAATATTTGATTTCTCGCCCTTCTTTTAGATATGATTTAATTGGCCCATAGCGGGAACAGTCTTCAAGTTCCGGGAGGATGTCCATTAATCGCCATGTTAAATAATCTTTCTCATAAATATTTTTTTCGGGCAGATTATCGATTATACGCCGAAAAATTTCCCAAATAAAAGAATTTGGAAAAGAACAGGTGAAATTTGCCCATACACCTTGGATTGTTGCTGTTTCCATTGCCAGCCAACGTTCCATTCCTCTGCTTTGCACAATGATTATTTCTTGCTGGAGCGGTGGTAATGGGAAATTTCGCAAAGATACAACAAGCTTTTCAGCAAGAGCTTCAAGACGGTTAGAAAGAAAAAGTGATAGGCCGGCCATGGGTTAGCCCGAACATTTCATAAGTAATTTTGAAAAGTTAACATAACATCTTAATTTATCGACTGTTCCAGCATATTGTCAAAAGGTTTTTGAAATCCAATTTGTATCAAACAGGTGGAGTATTATATTTTTCAGAATTACTCACCCAAAGGGTGAGCCAACCAGGCCGAATCTACTTGAATCGTGAAATATCCAGTTAGGTATTGTAATCCAGCCGGCATTTGATTTCAGCTCACGGAGGGTTGCCGGTCGGCTGAAAGTTTAGGTTTGTCAGTAATATTAACTACTATTTTAGCTTTATGGTTTCAACAGTTCCGTTGTAAAGCAAAAAAGTACAGTTCATTTAACGATCATATATTAAAAATTGTTTAAACAGTTTTAATCAAATACTACCTGACCGATCTGTACCTGATTTCGGCCATCTTCCTTTGCTTTATAAAGTCCTTTGTCGGCGGCAGCAACTAATGATTCCGGGTTAGTATTCCTTTCCGGAATTGCAGTTGCCACACCTAAACTGATAGTCACATAATCACTAACTTTAGAGTCTACATGCTCAATCTTAGCTTCCTGGGTGTTATTTCTCATCGCTTCAGCTATTTCCAGAGCACCTTTCTGGCCAGTTTCAGGAAGTATAGCGACGAATTCTTCTCCACCATATCTTGCCACAAGATCAGTTTCTCTTGTTACAGTTTTTTCAAGTATAGCTGCTACCTCCTGTAGACAGGAGTCGCCCTGTTGGTGACCGTAATGGTCGTTATATAGCTTGAAAAAATCAATGTCCAGGATAACCAAAGAGATTGAAGTGCTTTGGCGAATTGAGCGGTGCCAATTCTGTTTGAGCATCTCATCAAACCTTCTCCGGTTGGCAATACCGGTTAGTCCGTCAAGTGATGAAAGTTTTTCAAGTGTCTTGTTTGCCTCTGCAAGGCGTGCTTCACTCTTCTTGAGAGCTCTGAAGGCTTCATCACGTTCTTGCTGATTTATATAGGATTTTGAATGATGACGAATACGAGCGATCAACTCGATTTTATCCGGCAGTTTTACCAGATAGTCATTAGCACCAAGGCTGAAGGCCTGACTTTTTATTTCCGGTTCTTCTTTAGTAGAAAGCACAATTATCGGGACCTGGGCCGTTTGGCTATTTGCCCGGTAAAATTTAACCATTGTTAAGCCTTCAATTTCTGGCATAACTAAGTCCTGTAGTATTACAGTCGGACATATTTCATTGGCAACTTTAACTGCTTCGGTCGGGTTCTGACAGTAATGAAAGTCGATATCTTCTTCTTGTAATAGAGAACGTCGAACCGCTTCTGCAATCATGGCCTGATCATCAACCAGAAGAACCGTAATCTTGTGTGTCTCAAGTTCACCGGTTGAGTTATTATTTGTGTCCATCAAATATTCCTTTTTTTGGGGCTAGAAGATCAATACATGCCGGCCCAATGCAATCTATGGGTAAGGTTTCAGAAACAGCACCAAGATCTATAGCTGCTTTAGGCATTCCAAAAACAACACTGGATGCTTCATCCTGGGCAATAGTATGCCAACCTTGCTGGTGCAAAGCCTGCATGCCATTTGCTCCATCTCGTCCCATACCAGTGAGCAAAGCTGCCACTACGCTTCCTTTCCAGTGTTTGGCAACACTTTCAAAGAAAACATCCACAGAAGGATGATAAAAATTACTGGCAGGTTCTGGTGTATATACGAGTCTATTTCCTGCAGTCATAATCAGGTGATCATCAGTACTAGCAATTAGGACAACACCTGGTTCGGGCTCATCGCCATCTTTTGCCATGCGTACGGGAAGATCTACCTGGGTGTCGATCCAGTCGATGAGTCCCGGGGTAAACTTTTCGTCCATGTGTTGTATAACGATAACCGAAGCTGGAAAATCAACTGGCAATGGTGATAAAACTTTCACCAAAGCCTGTGGACCACCAGTTGAGCAGCCTATGGCAAACAGACACTGATTGCGAGATTTTACCTTGCCGATTTTTGATACTGTTTTTCCCGAAAGTACTTTGGAACTTTTTATGCCAAGGAGTTTGCCGATCCTTTCAATTTTATCAAGAAGTTCTTTACCACCTGAAATGCCTCTGTTTCTTTGCCCCAGAATCGGAGTGGCAACTGCATCAAGAGCACCAGCTCCCATTGCCTCAAAAACCTTAGAAGAGTTATCAGTAACCGACGAGGTTACTATAAGGATTGCGCACGGGCTGGATTCCATTATGCGCTTTACGGCTTCCACACCGTTCATAACTGGCATAACTAAGTCCATCAGGACTAAATCCGGTGTATCATTGGCGCACAACTCAACTCCCTCCGCACCGTTCTTAGCTATCCAGATAATGT
>CALZHP010000074.1 GCA_945787325.1 uncultured Desulfobulbaceae bacterium | reverse complement strand
GAATGGCAAACGGATAACGGGGAGTTGGTTGACCCGGCAGAAATGGAGCAAATTGTTTTTTCCAGTGAGGAGCTCAACAATGAAGAACGTTAGCATTTATACAAAAGTAGCAGCATTCGCCGTACTTTTGTTATCACTTTTGCCGGCTTATAGTTTTGCCGAAAACATTGACCCAGTTAGCTGGAGCCAGCTTAATACCGAAGAGCAGAAAATATTAAAGCCATACATGGAAAACTGGGAGCAACTACCAGTTGCAAAACAAGAGAAACTTCGTAAAAGTGCCAATATGTGGTCAAACATGAGCACAGAAGAGCGTCGTATATTAAAGAAGCAATTTGCTCGGTGGAAAAATCTCAGTCCTGATCAGCGAAAACGGGCTCGTGATCGCTTTAAAAAATTTAGAAAACTTCCCAGGAGAGAACAGGAGAAACTGCTCAAGGCACGAAAAAAGTTTAAAAATCTGCCTCCAGAAAAAAGACGGCAGTTAAAAGATCGCTGGAACAAACTGCCACAGAACAAAAAGAGATCAATCAAAAAAAGAATCCAGAGAAGAATTAACAGGGCTGGACATTGAGCATATTGGTTTGTTTCTTATAGTCTGTGACCATTTGGAATTAAAAAACACCTGGAATGATCCTGGCGGAAAGGTCATCATTTAATGTGGAGTTCGAATTTGGATATTACTGGAAGATGGTCGCTGGCAATTTTAGAAATTCCCAGCCTGCAAGTTCTGCTGGATAGACTTCTTAATCCCCCTCGATAATATATCCTGTCGAGGCTTCCCGCCGGAGAAAAAGAAGGATAGGTGCGAAAAGAATTTCTTCTGCCGCTCTTTTCCTTTGTTGCACTTTTAAACCCTAGAATATCTGTCATAACCGGGTTTAGCAGCGAGCGCCAATCATTAAAATCCCCCCCTATAATACAATGCTGGTCATGGTCTAGAGAAGCGTATTCAACTGACTGAGTGAGCAATCCTAATTGGTGTGATCTTTCGTGGGCGGACAGGCCAAGATGAAGATTAAATACATGAACTTTACTTGGAACAATTGTGCCATTCTGAATTTGCAAGGTGGTCTGCTGGCAGCCTCGGCGTTTTCTCGTTCCAACTGTGAGATCAATATTATTTTTCTTAACAATCGGAAAACGGCTGAGAGTGGCATTTCCATAACATCCGGTGCGAAGCTGAACATTCAGGCCGAGTGTGAAGTAAGGATAATCAAGGTTCTCTGCTAGCTCCTTTGCCAGATTTAACTTCCTGGATCTTGGTACACCGAAATCCACTTCCTGGAGGAGTACAATATCTGCCTGGTGATGAGACAGAACATTAATGATTCTTTCCAACCTGAAACGCCGGTCGACCCCGATGGCACGATGAATATTATATGTCAGAATTTTGAGGAGCATTCCAGTTCGTGGAAGGTTATGGTTGTGACTGAATTCTATTACTAATACTATAGTATGAATTGTTTTGATCTTTTACAACATCTTATTAAGTCCGGTTGCTTGTTAGTTTAATATAATAGTTTTGTCAAAATTTATTTGTTATATCGTCATTTATTTATTTTTCATTAAGACTTTTGCTTTCAATAAGCCAAACTAAGACTGTTTAAAAAAATCACAGAAAGTATTAGGGTGTTCAACAATTCAATTTTCTTGACTTTAACGTTTGTCCTTACTAACAGTTTTCTTATTCTGATTAGTTATCCAGATCCGGATTGTACCGGTCTTTGTCTTACTGGTTATTGGGCCATGTAATTTTAATATATAATTAAGGAATAAAATGTCTGTTTCTGAACGCCGCACAAGTGAACGTGCAGAAGTAAAATTCAAAGTGAACTATATACACCAAGGGGACTATCTTATATCTTTCAGCCGGGATATTTCAGTTGACGGCATGTTCCTTTCCACTGAAAACCCTGCTCCGATAGGTGAATATCCTCGATTGACTTTTTCCATTGGTGAACTCAAGGATGTCTCTGTCCTTTCAAAAGTTGTATGGGTAAATCCGCCCGGTGCCACTTCCGGTCCTGGAATGGCTGTTCAGTTTCTTGAAATGCCCCCTGAGTTGAAGGAAACAATACTGAAAGTTGTCAAGAGAGTAACGTTTCTTGAAAGTGACGGCAATGCTTGAGCAGGTTTGCTTCGAGATAAATGGAGAAAGCAAATGGCTTCTAAATCGGTGAGAATTCTTTTTTTCGCCTTTCTAACATTTATAGTGATGACTATGCAGAGTAATGGAATTCGGGCAGAAGAGCTCGCACCCCACCTGTATAAAACGATTTTTGAAAACGGACAGACCGTAGTGGTCAAGGAAGTGCCCGGATCAAATGTAGTTACTGTGCAGATATGGGTTAAGGCGGGAAGCGTTTATGAAGATCCCGCAGAAGCAGGTATTACCCATTTTATTGAACACATGATATTTAAGGGAACTCCGACGAGGGGGCCCGGCGCTCTAGCAGAAGCAATTGAGGGGGGTGGGGGTCGGATTAATGCATATACTTCTTATGAAAATACAGTCTATCATGCAACCCTTTCGGCAAGACATTGGGCCCTGGCGATGGAAGTATTGATCGATGCTGTACTTCATTCCATTTTTGATCCTGAAGAACTTGAACGAGAAAAAAAAGTTGTGCTGGAAGAAGTGGGAATGAGGAACGACAGGCCTAATATTAAGCTTTTTCAGGAGTTGCTGAGCACCGCATTTAAAGTCCACCCATATCGTTTACCGGTTATAGGTAATATTGATACCATCAAATCTTTTAATCGCGAGGCGATCCTTTCTTATATGGAAAAACATTACCAGCCGAAAAATATGGCTGTAGTGGTTGTTGGTGATGTAAATAATGATGAAGTATTAGACCTGGTGAGAAAGCAGATGGGAAGCCTCAATAACGGTGGCTTTAAGCAGCCATCTCTTCCAGAGGAGGATATGCCTGCATCACCGCGACTTTTCAGTATTGAGGCGGATATTAACCAGCCCCAACTTGCCATGGCTTTTCCCATTACCCGTTTTGCAGATCCTGATACTCCTGTTCTTGACGTCATATCAAATATAGTAGGCCATGGAGAAACCTCCAGGCTTTACCGCTCTCTGAGAGACGAAAAACGATTGGTTTACAGTATCGACGGGTCAGCTTTCACTCCACATGATCCAGGCCTTTTTGAAATATTTGCGGTTCTCGATGAGAAAAATATGGATGCAGCTCTTGAAGCCGCACTGGTCGAATTGTTCAGGCTTAAATATTTTCAGGTATCTAATGAAGAGTTGACCAGAGCAAAACGTAACTTGGAAAGCGATTTTATATTCAACCTCGAGCGGGTCGAGGGACAGGCAAGAGTCTTGGGCTCATTTGAGTTTATGGCAGGAGACCCGAGAGAAGATGAGTACCTTGAAGCAGTGAGAGCCGTTACAGTTGATGATATTCAACAGGTAGCGGCAAAGTATTTCGTGGGTGAAAGGCTCACAGTCGGAAGCCTAATTGGCCCAGGTTCAGCTTATACCCTTGATGAAAGTGGATTGAACAGGCTCATTGAAAATGCTGAATCCGCAGCCCGAATAAGTGACTCTGCTTCATTGCTTGAAGACACGTATCTTTCGGGAGTGCATCGATTCACCCTTGATAATGGTTTGAAATTGCTTGTCCGGGAAGACCAGTCTGTCCCAACTGTTGCTATCAGGGCTGTATTCCCTGGAGGGCTTCGCGCGGAAACTCCTGCGGATAATGGTGCCTTTGCCTTTATAAGTGATCTGCTTCCTAAAGGAACAGAATCAATGAGTGCCCAGGAAATAGCAGTAAAAGTGGCCAACATGGCAGGAGGTCTGTCAGGTTTTAATGGCAAAAATACCTATGGAATCAAGGCTGATTTTCTGTCCCGGTTTTTTGAAGAAGGACTCTTGCTTGTAAAGGATGTCATAAGGACACCTGCTTTCGACCCGGCAGAGGCTGAAAAAATAAGAGCTCAGCTACTGTCTCAACTGAAACAGCAGGAAGATTCTCTAACTGGGCTTGCGTTTAAGGAATTTAATAAAGTTTTGTTTGACGGCCATCCTTATAGCTTGAACACAATTGGTTCCGAAGATGCTATTAAAAGTTTTACAGTTGATTCTCTTAATAAAAAATATGAGAGCCATGCTAGTCCGGACAAGCTTGTTCTTGCAGTATCAGGTGCTGTTGAGGCCAGGAAAGTACATGAACTTGTAGAACAGTATTTTGGGGACTGGAGTGAAAGGGGTGATACATTACAGTCTGACATACAGGAGGAAATCCTTCCGCCATACCGACCGCTTGCTCCAAGAAAGATTGAAATATCCAGAGATAAGGAACAAGTTCATCTGGTTATTGGGTTTCTTGGTACAACAATAGATAGTGCGGATCGTTATAGTCTTGAAGTACTTGAAATGGTGCTTTCCGGACAGAGCGGGCGACTTTTTACCGAGCTAAGGGACAGACAGAGCCTAGCCTACAGCTTGTCTTCTTTTTCCTTGCTGGGCCTTGATACAGGCGCCTTTGGAATTTATATTGGCACCAGCCCCGATAAGAAGGAACAGGCAATTAAAGGTATCTGGGAGGAACTCAATAGGGTGCGTGAATCTTCAGTAAGTGAAACAGAGCTGACAAGAGCGAAAAATATACTGATTGCTCAATACGAACTGGGACTCCAAACGCACAGTTCACAGGCTTTGGAAATGGCTCTGAATGAAACATATAACTTAGGGCAGGATTTCGGTAATCGATATATTGAAAAAATAGAAGAGGTGGATGTGAATTCTGTACTTGCAGTTGCACGTAAATATATACTTCCGGATAATTTTGTTATGGTTTCTGTTGGTGCTCAAGCTGTTACAGATGAAGAAAATAAAGATCTGTCAGCTGACCAGGAAGAAAATAGTGAATAAGGAGTAAAATGTCCAATGCAGCAAACAATGATAGCGCCGTCAATTCTTTCCGCTGATTTTTCTAGACTTGGCGATGAAGTCCGGGATGTTGTCGCCAGCGGTGCTGATGTCATTCATATAGATGTAATGGACGGACATTTTGTACCCAATATTACCATTGGTCCTCTGGTTGTAAAAGCGGTAAGGAAAATTACCGACAAACCACTGGATGTCCACCTGATGATCTCAAACCCGGATGATTATATCGAAGAGTTTGCAAATGCCGGAGCCGACTGGATTACGGTACATGTTGAGACATGTCCACATCTGCACAGGACTATTCAATGTATAAAAGGGTATGGCAAAAAAGCAGGTGCTGTTCTTAATCCTTCCACTTCACTGTCAACTCTTGAGGAAATCCTGCCGGAGCTTGATCTTGTAATGCTTATGAGTGTTAATCCAGGCTTTGGTGGACAGTCATTTATCCCATCCAGCGTTGATAAAATACGCAAACTGAAAAAAAAGATTGATGAACGGAACCTTTCTGTAGGAATTGAAGTGGATGGTGGTGTCAGTCCTTCAACAATTTCTCAAGTTGCAAGTGCAGGAGCAAACATTTTTGTGGCAGGATCAGCGGTATTCGGACAGCAGGACTATGCTGCGGTTATCTCTGAACTAAAAAGACTTGCCGCATGATTGATTGAAATAGCTGTTATTTTTGAATCAGGAATTTTGTAACTTTGCTGCTCGCGTCTATTATTTTCTTTATTTGATTAAATACATTGTTATAAAGTTATTTCAGAACTTCTCTTTATTAAGGTAGGAATAGTCATGGCCGTCATCTCAAAAAGTTTTGACACTCTTTCAGCATTCGGGAAGCTGAAAAGTCTGGCAGCGTCACCCTTTGACCTCACGGCACCGGGAGCCATTTCAAGCGAACGACTTGGAAAATACGTTTGTAAAGCCGCAGGCTATGATCTGCTCTATTCTGCACAGCGAATAGATGAAGTTGTTTTGGCTGAACTTCAGAACCTGGCGGATGAGTCTGAAGCGGT
This sequence comes from uncultured Desulfobulbaceae bacterium, assembly GCA_945787325.1. Lineage (GTDB taxonomy): Bacteria > Desulfobacterota > Desulfobulbia > Desulfobulbales > BM004 > CALZHP01. The sequence goes on along the minus strand of CALZHP010000074.1, from coordinate 5,769 downwards.
TTCCAACTTCCTTGCCATGAAAAAAGGAGATATCCTTAATCGTATAGAGGGCTATGAAAGTGAAAATCGCCGCGTCTTACATACTGCCTGCCGTGACATCTTCTCCCAAGAGCCAATTAATATTGACGCAACTGTACAGGCAAAAGCACAGTTAAACAACTTGAATGCATTTGTTAGTGATCTGGACAATGGTAGAATTGTTAACAGTAATAATGAATCCTTCACCGACATGATACACATTGGCATTGGGGGTTCCGATCTGGGGCCGAGAGCCCTGTATCTGGCCTTGGAGGCATATCGTCATCCCGGCAGAAAAGTTCATTTTATTTCCAATGTCGATCCTGACGACGCTTCAGCAATTCTAAAAAATGTAGACCTGACAAGAACCCTGGTTAATGTGGTATCCAAAAGCGGCACCACGCTTGAGACTCTGACTAACGAGCGGTTGGTGCGTGCCGCTTTTGAAAAAGCCGGCCTTGCTCCGGAAAAACATTTTATAGCTGTTACCGGACAAGGAAGTCCCATGGATGACCCTCAGAAGTACCTTAGGTCCTTTCATATGTATGACTATATTGGCGGCCGCTACAGCGCAACATCCATGGTTGGGGCTGTTATGCTCAGTTTCGGATTGGGGTTCAATGTTTTTGAAGAACTGCTGAAAGGCGCCAATGACATGGACATTGCAGCAGAAGAAAAAGACATCAGAAAAAATCTGCCGCTGCTTCTTGCTCTTATTGGAATATGGAACCACAATTTTCTGGGACATGAAACGGTTGCCGTTCTGCCATACAGTCAGGCGCTTCTTAGGTTCCCGGCTCACCTGCAGCAATGTGACATGGAAAGTAACGGAAAATCTGTGACAAAACAGGGCCAGAAACCTTCGTACAATACAGGACCCATAGTGTGGGGAGAGCCCGGAACAAATGGCCAGCATGCCTTTTACCAGCTCATTCATCAGGGAACGACTGTTGTTCCTGCTGAGTTTATTGGTTTTCGGCAAAGCCAGCATGAAGACGATATATTAATTAACGGTACGACATCTCAGGAAAAACTTGTGGCGAATATGCTGGCGCAATCACTTGCACTTGCAGCCGGGCAGAAAAGTGACAACCCAAACAAATATTTTTCCGGCAATAGACCAAGTTCAATTCTGCTTACTGACCGGCTTACACCTTATGCAATGGGGGCCCTGCTTACTTTGTATGAAGCTAAAATAGTATTCCAGGGTTTTATATGGAACATCAATTCATTCGATCAGGAGGGGGTCCAGCTCGGGAAAATATTGGCTAACCGTATTTTAGGTCATTTCGGTGATGTGCGTGAAAAAAAACCTGCAGATGAAACTGATGACCCCGCCGGTTGGGCCTTGCTGAGAACAGCAGGACTGCTGGATCTTTGATATTATTATGGATGTTCTTTGATTGGAATATTGTTCTTTCAACAGGCGGCTTTCCGTTACTGTTTCAGTAATTTCAGCTCACATTCTTTCACAGATTATATTAGTATTTATATACACTCTATATCCAATTTGTATTCGAACACATAAAAAACATCCCAACAAACAAATTGACCCGAACGAAAAAAATATCTCTTTTTCAGCAATAAAAAGAATAGTGAAATGAATAACATTTCATTTCATGTTGTTTTTTGTTGACAAAGAGGTTTGAGGGTAATAAGTTCCACAAACTGAATGAGTATTCAATACTGATTGGTTATTCATAATTTCTCATGCCGTAAAACGTGGTAGTGGGAAACTTTTTTTTAGAAATGGTAATGGATGCAGATTTACCGCAGTCCAGGTTTTAAAAAAATAGACCGTTAAGGAGGAAAAGAAATGCCAAAGCATGATACGCCGTTATTGGATCAATTGGAAAGCGGCCCATGGCCGAGTTTTGTCAAGGACCTTAAAAGGCAGGCTGAGAAAAATCCGGCTTGCTGGGATATCCTGGGACAGATGGAAGTTTCTTATGAAGATAAGATCACACACTGGAAGCACGGCGGTATCGTTGGTGTCTTCGGTTACGGTGGTGGAATTGTTGGTCGGTATTCAGATATGCCGAAAAGGTTCCCAGGTGTAGCTCATTTTCATACCGTCAGGGTTAACCAGCCATCAAGTAAATTCTACAACACAAAAGTATTACGTCAGATCATGGACATCTGGGAAAGACGCGGCAGCGGTATGACCAATATGCATGGTTCTACCGGTGACCTGGTATTACTCGGAACATTCACAGAAGAACTTGAAGAAATTTTTTATGAATTGACCCATGATGTAGGTGTCGATCTCGGCGGCTCCGGCGGTAACCTGCGTACCCCTTCCTGCTGCCTTGGGCAGGCACGTTGCGAATGGTCCTGTTATGATACAGCTGAGGCTTGCCATAATATCACCATGACCTATCAGGATGAATTACACAGACCGGCCTTCCCATACAAGTTCAAAACCAAGTTTTCCGGTTGCCCCAATGACTGTGTTGCAGCTATTGCCCGTTCAGACTTTTCCGTTATCGGCACTTGGCGAGACGATATCCGTATTGATCAGGCAGCCGTCAAAGGATATGTAAATGGTGAATTTCCTGCCAACGGCGGTGCCCATGCCGGTGGTGACTGGGGCCCATTTAATATCAAGAAAGAGGTTATTGATCTGTGCCCGACGAACTGTATGTGGATGGAAGGCGATGAACTGAAAATCGACAACGCTGAATGTACACGCTGCATGCATTGCCTCAATGTAATGCCGCGAGCGTTGCGCCCCGGTCTGGATCAGGGCGCTTCAATCCTGATTGGCGCTAAAGCACCAATACTTGACGGTGCACAATTATCCACACTGATCGTGCCCTTCATCAAGATGGATGCTGAAAATGAATTTGAAGAATACAAAGAAATTATTGAGAAATGCTGGGATTGGTGGATGGAAGAAGGCAAGAACCGCGAGCGTATCGGTGAGTCAATGCAGCGCATCGGGCTGCCGACCTTCCTGAAAATTATGGAAATTGATCCGATACCGCAGCATGTCAAAGAGCCACGTTCCAACCCCTATGTCTTCTGGAAAGAAGAGGAAGTTGAGGGTGGCTTTGAGCGAGACCTTGCAGAGTTCAGGAAAAGACACCCCATGTAATCCTGCCTGAGCTAAATTGTAAACTGATTACGTAATAAGTCGTAAAATGATATAAGGAGGTTTTATTATGGGCTTTGATCCTGCAAATCCGATGAAAGATAGAATAACAGATATTGGTCCGCCGCATTACGCACAGTATTATCCTCAAGTCATCAAGGAGAACAAAGGTAAATGGTTGTACCATGAGATTACCCAGCCCGGCGTTCTGAAACATGTAAGTGAATCCGGAGCCGAATGCTACACAGTACGTTGCGCTTCCGCGCGTTTGATCAGTACTTCACTTATATATGATATGTGTGACATTGCCGATGAGCATTGTGACGGAATCCTGCGTTTTACAACCAGGAACAACGTAGAATTTATGGTCGATTCAGCCGACAAGGTTCAGCCTCTGGTTGATGCATGTAATGCCCACGGCATGTTGCCGGTTGGCGGCACCGGCGCCGGTGTAACAAATATCGTTCATACTCAGGGTTGGGTACATTGTCATACACCGGCTACCGACGCATCCGGTCCGGTTAAAGCTGTCATGGACGAACTGTTCGATTACTTCACCAGCATGACCCTGCCTGCCCAGGTTCGAATTGCTCTGGCATGCTGCCTTAACATGTGTGGTGCTGTACACTGTTCCGATATCGCCATACTTGGTGTCCATCGCAAGCCGCCGCTGATTGACCATGACACAATCACCTCTGTTTGTGAGCTGCCGCTTGCTATTGCATCGTGTCCTCTTGGCGCTATCAAACCTGCAAAGGGAACCAACTCCGCCGGCGAAGAAGTAAAGAGTGTAACGGTAAATAACGATCGCTGCATGTTCTGCGGTAACTGTTATACCATGTGTCCTTCCATGCCGCTTGCGGATCCGGAAGGTGACGGAATTGCCATCCTGGTTGGTGGAAAAATTTCCAATGCCAGGTCGATGCCGAAATTCTCCAAGATGGTTATCCCCTTCCTGCCCAACACCCCGCCGCGCTGGCCGGAAACTGTTGCAGCAGTGAAGAACATCCTTGAGGTTTACGCAAAGGATGCCAAAAAGTACGAGCGTGTCGGCGAATGGGCCGAGAGGATCGGCTGGGAAAAATTCTTTGAAAAATGTAATATTCCGTTTACTGATAAGAGCGTCGATGATTACCGTCTGGCTTATGATACCTGGCGGACATCTACCCAGTTCAAGTTTACAAGCCATATAAAATAACCCAAAAAAGGAGTAACAACATGGCTGATAGAGAAGAAGTCAAAGCTCAAATCCTTGAACTGCTGACAAAATCAAAAAAACCGGCTCTGTATCTCAAGGACATGCAGAAGAAAGTTGACGCAAAACCCCGCGAGATCAAAAATGCAGCCAATGAGCTTGTCAGGGATCAGAAAGTAATGTTCTGGTCCAGCGGCAGCAGCACAATGTATGCTCTGCCTGAACGAGCTAAAGACGAAGACAAGATAGGCGTTTAATAAACTCTTATCTGTTGGATATGTCCTCATACGGCAGGAGCCTGTTATAAAGGTTCCTGCCGTATGTGTTTTATTGCTTTGAATGATATCATTCTGCCCGGATCATGAAAATTACCGCAATCCGTATGCAGCTCTCCTTGTCTTTCCTAAGCATATCAGCATAGTATTACCTCCCTTCCTTGATGCTTCCGGTTTTACACGGATCTTAATTCTGGTATAGTTATATTCAGGTATCGAGTCTTTTCAGCTGTTTGTTATTATTGAAGAGGCAGCTGTGGCGGTTAAATTGTTTCAGTATTATACACAGGACAGCATGGCTAAATTAACCGATAGAATCATAAAAAGAGTTGGTGAGGTTGAATCTACCAATGATATTGCGCTGGATCTTGGTGTTAAGGGAGCTGTCGCCGGGACAATAGTTGTCGCTGACAGCCAGTCAAAGGGGCGTGGTCGTTTACGAAGGCAATGGTTTTCACCCCCAGGTGAAGGGCTCTATTTTTCCATGATTTACTATCCGAATCTTTCGGTGGCCGACCTTCCTAAAATCACTCTCGCGGTAGGCGTTGCAGTCTGTGAAGCTGTGGAGCGTGAATGCCGGTTGGTGTTGGGTATTAAATGGCCCAACGACCTGCTTTTTGAAGGGAAAAAAATCGGCGGCATCCTCTGTGAGACAGGCCCTGTGACTGGTGATGAACCAACCGGCGGTATCCTGGCAGTTCTGGGTATCGGCCTCAATGTCTCAACTTCCAAAACAGATTTTCCAGGGTCTTTAAGCGGCCGGGCAGCCTCCCTTGCCAACTATACCAGGACAGAGATTGATAAAGAATTGCTGCTTATTGCACTGGCCGATAAAATTGACAATGCGATCATCCTGCTAGAAAATAACCAGTTTGATTCGATCCTTATGGAGTGGAAGAAGCGTGACGTATTGATTGGCAGAACACTGTCATGGGTAACTGGTCAAGGCGATGTTGTCACTGGAACCGCTGTAGGAATTGATGCAAACGGTCTCTACCACATTCGATCTGAAGATGGCAGGATACACGATGTGATCTCAGGCGATATCGAAATAGCAGGGAAGAGTGACTAAATAAAGAAGTTATCCCATGTTAGGACTGGAAGCCTCGCCCAACGATTTTAATGAGTATTTCTGAATGTAATTCTGTAACTGGATTATATGGTTTTCCAAATTGTCCAGAATGATA
>CALZHP010000073.1 GCA_945787325.1 uncultured Desulfobulbaceae bacterium | reverse complement strand
GCTGCCGTGATCAACTCATTCAGCAGGCGAGTGAACTGACCGCTTGCAGTAGGGCATTCATCTTCACACAACAACAAGTGCTCGGTTATGGTAATGCCAAGCCTGTAACTATCTCCCTCCGGAGCTGTTGTCTTGTTCTGCAAAGCTTTCCTCCTTTATAAATGAAGCAGGTTATTTCTGCAGTGAGTTGATTATGTTTGTAATCTCTTTTTCCTTTTTCTCAATATCTCTGGTCAGGGTGAACTGTACTTTTGCCCTGTGCAGGTTATGCTCCCGGTGAGAGGTTTTAAAATAAACGTTGCCGGCCAGATAGTCTGAAAAAAAGCGTATTCCAAGTTCAAAAGTTATGAGACGAACTGATTCATATATAAAATTATAGTCATCGGAAGATAGAAAATCTCCGTATTCTTCCTGGTATCCGGTAAGCAGTGCTTTACATGTGCCGGTATCAAAGGAAACTTCGCCAAAGTCTTCTGTTTCTTCTCCCAAGAGGTTGCAAGCCGACCTCAGGCAATCGCCGATGTCATAGTGTATCAAGCCGGGCTTTAATGTATCCAGATCGATGATGCTGACGGCCTTTCCACTTTCATCATCAATCATAATATTAGAAAGCTTTGGGTCTCCGTGGATGACTTTAATAGGAAGAATTTCTTCTTTTTTAGCTTCCTCTAGAATGTTAGCAATGTGCCGGCGCTTATTAATGAACTCAAAGCAATGGTCCGCCATTGTTGAACCTATTGCGGTGTTACAGTTTAATATGGTGTCGTATTTACTAAGGTATCTTGGTGTGACATGGAAATCCGGCAGAGTATCATGTAGGGTTTTGGGGTCCAGATCACTAGTGATTTTGTGAAACATACCCAGGGCGCGTCCGGCCTCTTCAGCATGAAATTCACTCTGAAGATTCTCATAAGTTCTTGCATTTGCAATAAAGTTGACAGCCCGCCAGTGATTTCCCTGGCTATCAACAAAATTTGAGGCCTCTTCGTGGGTTGAAATAGAGTTTAAGGTTTTCCAACGGCTGCAAAACTCTGGAGATTTATTCTGATGTTCTCTGATATGAGTTGTTACAGTATGAAAGTTGTCCATGACAAGCTGAGGATTCTTGAACACCTTAGTGCTTAGCCTCTGAAATACAACTTTTTCTTTACTTCCAGCCAGGCTGACTATATAGGTATCGTTTACATTTCCCGAGGTGTTTTCATGAATGGCAGCAATTTCTCCTGGGAGTTTGAAATGCCTTGCTATTTCATCGCAAGTGTTCATAGTACTGTTACTGTCTCTAATCATTTTTTTAAGCAAATTTATGCCAATTATTGACTCTCATAAATGTAATGTTAAAATAACCTATTGAGAAAGATTCTCAAATTAATAGTAATCAATTTTATTATCATATATTACAAATTAATTTTCATGAAAAATGGTGTGAAGGATGAGCGAAATGGAAATGCTTGATAAGGAGTTGGAACGACATGTGTTTGCCGATTACCTTGAGTCGCTGGCAAATCAATTCAGGGCCGGTAAAATTGAGACGGAAAACAGGGAATGGACAGTGTCTGACCAGCTGCATGCCAAAATCCGCATCAAGGAAAAAAAAGGGAGAATTGTCGGCAAGTTAAGTTGGCAGTGGTCGTCCCTTGCGGATTATGATCAGGGGGAAAAAAGAGAATATGAAGCCTGGCAGGATTCATATAAGATGGTCAAGAAAAAGATGGGAAGTTCTTTTAAACAGTTGGTCCGCGAAGTAGAGAAAAGCGGCTTTCCTTCACCGCAAAGCCTGGAGGATTTTGTGGCCAGTTCGGAGGCTTTTGTCCGTTATGCCGATCCTGAGTGGCAGGAGGAGATGCAGATATATATGGACCATCTTGAAAACCTGAAGCGTGCGGTGGCTGACAGGCAGGAAGATCAGGTGGGCCATGAAGTGCGAGACCTTACAGGTTGTATGAAGTCTTGTCACCGCGAATATAAATAAACCGGACAATTCAAGAGCCGATATAGCCCAATCTTCTTTGTTGACGTATTGTTCGCATACTATTTGTATAGCGAATAATACGGCGCCTTAAATCTTAGGCAACCTCAACTCTTGAATTGTCCGGTTTAGATAAATAAATCAGATCAGAATGGGAAGTACGAGAAAGATAAAAAGCCAACGCGGGTTATGTATCTTTTTGTTCATCGTCCCTTATCCAGTAAGGGTTAACAAGATCTTCAAAGATTGAGATTGCAGCTCCGGCCCCCTGTCCTGCCGCGGTAACAATCTGCTTGTATCCGCCCTCCACATCGCCGGCCGAATATACTCCGGGAATGGTTGTTCTGTGGTGTTCGTCCCGTTTTATAAAACCGTCATCAGTAATTTCGGCACCTGTTTTTCTGGCAAGTTCTACCGCCGGCACGTAGCCTACCGCAATAAAAACACCGCTTACTGACAATGTTGAAGTTTTGCCTGTTTTATTATTAGTAAGTTCGACCTCTTCAACACGGTCCTTACCGCGTATTTCTTTTACTTCGGTATCAAACAGAACGGAAATTCCGTTATCTGTGATGTTTTTTATAAGATGCTCCTGGGCCCTGAAAGTGTCGCGCCTGTGAACAATTGTAACATCCACTCCGATGTTTTTGAGGTGAAGAGCTTCAGTGAGGGCACTGTTGCCGCCACCGACCATGAGCACTTTTTTTCCTTTGAATAGTGGGCCATCGCATGTGCTGCAATAACTGACGCCGCTGCCTGATAATCTCGACTCACCTGGTACATCAAGCTTTCTGTAGCTGGCCCCGGTAGCAAGCAGAATGGCCTTTGCCGTAAAACGTCTTCTGCTGGTTGTTATGACAAATTTTTCTTTCTTCTGAATTTCCATTACTGCTTCACCCGGAAATATTTTCACATATTCCAGGGCGTGAGTTACCATAAGGTCTACAAGTGCTTTACCTCCTATCTGTGTAATGCCTGGATAGTTTTCCACAACCGGAGTGGTTGCTACCTGGCCACCCAGGGCGTCGCGTTCGACTATAACGGTATTCAGCCCGCTGCGGGCCGCGTAAATGCCGGCTGTAAGCCCGGCCGGTCCTCCACCGACGACAACCAGGTCTGCTTCGACCTCTTCTGCGTCACTGTCGGGTATGAAAACCGACTGTTGCTCCAATTTTTCAAGGGAAGCCATGAAAAGTTCTTCGGGCTGAGCGCCAAGGGCAATAAGCTTTTCATTGGCGATAACCTGCGGCACACTGTGGGCCGAATACTTGTCGGCAAGATCGGGGTTTGCCTGAATATCTACAATTTCTAGTGATACGATGTCCGGCCTTTCGATTGCCGCCTTTAAAGTGTTAACAGCCTGTTGCGGGCAGTAAGGACAGGTGGGGCTCACAAACATCTTGATGTTTCGCGGTTCCTTTATCTTATCCAGTACTTTACGGGATGGGTTGCTCAGGTTGGTTTTTCTATAACCCAGCATAGTAATGGCTTCGACAAAAGTTCTGCCCTCTTCTCCAAGAGGTGCTCCCATCCAGCGGATGTTAAAGTTTTCAGGGTCAAACAGCAGGGTAGGTCCCCTGTCAACATTCCACTTGAAAGCGAGCTCATGGCCTAGGTTATACTCCCGCAATGTAACTTTAGGAGTAACTTGCCTGATCAGGCGTATTACCTGTCTAGCCCCTTCGGTGAATGGGTCACTTCCTGAAGTGTCTGTAAAAAGAACAAGCGGAACATCATGATCCATATTCTTAAATATTGCATCCAGTTGAGCCTGGGCTTCACGATAGGCGGCTTGTTCTGCTCTTTCTTCCATAATGAACCCTCAGAAGGATGTTACCATTTTATTGGTTTAGCCAGAATGTCCAGAACTTGCATATCAAATAGCCTGTTGGATGATTGGGGCTTAATAAGCGCAACTGTATCGGCCCCGCGGACGGTTCCTGCCACGGCAAGCACGTTTTCCTGATCTATTAAACCCGCATCGGCAGCCATGAGAACAATTTCAACACACACTTTCATTCCCTGGCCGAAAAGCCTCAAAGTATTGGCGATAAGGTCCTGCTGTGAATATCCGAGTTTTTCTTGTATAGATGTCCCAATGTTTCTGAAGGGCATAGTGCCGGAATAAACTTTCGCGCCCATGGCTAGCAATTTGTCCCTGGTTTTCACCGGCATTTCATGGCTACCAAACTCCTTGAAGCCATAATTATGGGTAATGACAATAAGTCGGACAGGGGACCCCTCAAGCAGTTCTGCCGCAGCAAGAGCGGTATCACCATATGTTGATGCTACCACAACCTGCTTGACAGAATGATGCTGTATCGCTTCCGTCAACACAGACAGGGTTTTATCCGTGTTCACTTTGCCGGGCTGTTCGAAAACCTTTCTCATTCGATATCTAATGCCTCCGGATTGTATATCGTACTGTATTCTACAGGGTATGTTTCATTGAAATCCGAAATTGGTACAAGTAGTTGATCGCTTACCGTGAGCCACTGGTAATCGGGACGTAATTTTCTTAACTTGCCATCTACCGGCGGTTTTGAATATGGCGTATTACTGTAAATTACCTGAAGAACACCTGTGCCATAATCCTTGTGAATATCTACCAGAAATCTTAGAACAAATTTATCGAAGCGCATGCGGCTTTCTTTGGCTAGTCGAGAAATATCGGCCATTGGAACCTTGACCAGAACATATTTGCTTACACCGCGTTCGCTTATTCTGGTGAGTGTGCGTGATTCAGCACTGGCAATGTAAATGGTGGAGATAAAGCCCATTTTTTTCAAAAACTGGGCTGCAACAACGGCGGCTGTTCTTCGACCACCTACGCTGTAGTGAAAACCATAATGTTCAAAGAGTTTGTGGTGAAGGTTCTGGGCGTATTTTTCTCCGCGTTCATAGAGTTCTTTGCCAATATAACGGAGCCTCATTGCCATTTCCTCAGTGGCATCATCTATAGGCCAGTCAACACGTACATGAAAATGTGTCATTTTGTAACGGTTCTGCTTTTTTATGGCAGGGTCATGCTGGATAAGCATGGCATAATCAACCGGTGAAAGGTCCTGAACGAGATAACTGAAATTAGGGTTGTCAAAGTATTTGAGATTTTTTGTATAGTTTTTATGAAGTGTTATATGGGGCATGCCGCTGATGACATCTTTGGTGACCTTGTTGGTGTCAAAAAAGCGAATATACTTTTTATAACGCCCGGGAATTGTCCCTTCACAGAAAATTACCAGGAAATGATTTTGCAGATGGTGTTCCTTTTCTGTAACTCTGGCCCGGGGTTTCAGCTCCCTCTTATGGACAAAAGGGTATGGCTCTCCAACCTCCATAAATTTCAAATAGGAGTCGACAAGTGAGTGCCTGATCAGGCGGGTATCCATCTGGTCCCGCATTACTTCATAAACTGATCGCCTGAGGCGGTGACGTAAACTCAACTGATATCGGTACGGCCATTTGACCATAGCTTTCTCCTTTCACTTGTTTATTTTCTGAAAGCTATACTGAAGTTATTGAAGATATTCAATTATTTTTTAGCAGAGTTTCTGTCGCATTGCAGGAAGATAAGATTTTTTACTGTCTCCGCATGTGCGGCATATTCATTTTTTCATGAGACATTTATATTAAATGTAGCGCAATGGCGATGAGATAGGAAAATATTATGGGAAAATATGCACAATTACTGTAATATATTTTACGAATGGCCACGCGATAACTCCTGCCTCAATTGTATTAAAATGGATTGCTATAAAGTAATATGGTCATTTGAGGGGCAGGAAATACAGGTAGTTTTTTATGGCTTCGTTTTCTTCAAAACAACTCAGAAAGCATGTATTTTCAAAAGTACTTCCCTTTATTGCCTTTCTTTTTATTCTTTCCGGTTGCGCTTCTTCTCCACCTGTAAAACAAAACACTTCATTTCAGCAACCTTATCCGCAAAGATCTTCGGTTGAGCAGCGGCTTCGCATTTTGACCAGGGATTGGTATGGTACTCCTTACAGAATGGGTGGCACCAGCAGAAGCGGTATAGATTGTTCCGGCTTTGTAATGACTGCTTACAGGGATCTTTTTGGTATTCCGCTCCCCAGAACAACCAAAGCCCAGATGAAAGTCGGCTATTCAGTTGCTCAGAGCCAGCTGCAGCCCGGAGATCTTGTCTTTTTCCGTCCACCCTATAAAACCCGGCATGTTGGAATATATCTTGGGCGAGGTGAGTTTGCCCATGCATCTTCAAGCCAGGGTGTAATGGTGTCCCACCTCAACAACAGGTATTGGCGAGGAGCTTACTGGGCTGCGCGGCGGGTCATGCCATTGTAGTTTTTCGAAAGTTATTTACCCTGTTAACAATACTATTGCTGCAAGAGCGAAGAGCATACCTATTATTTGCCTGATAGTTACGGGCTCTTTGAGCAGGACTGTGGCAAGAAGAATTGTGATAATCGGGTACAAAGCAGTCATGCTGGAAACAACTGATATTTTCCCTCTGCTGGCTGCCGCAAAATAGAACAGCGTTCCAAGAATGCCGGCAACACCTGTAAGAAAGGCGAAAAGTATACCCTTGGGATGGATATCGGGCTTGAACTGCATCATAGATATGGCAACCAGCCCAACAAACAGAGCCCCCGCTACCTGATAGATAATAGCGCTTTGAGGGCTGATGTACTGCACTGCAATTTTAGGAAAAAATCCCCAGAAACCATAAATAATTAGGGCAAGGAGAGCTGATAGGAACCAGTTATCCATTTGTTTTCAGATGTTCTTGTTTTAAAGAAATATTGTTTTCATTTATCCCTGTATCATGACAAAGCCGGGTCGCGCCTATTACTCCGAGTGGAATACAAAGAAACTGTAAAAATGGCACCGCCAGCATACAGAGAACTCCCAAGCCGAATCCGAGCATTAGAGTTTTGCGGCCGCCGATAAAGTGTCGCTGGTCTTTGAATATCAGGCGCTTTCTGGAAAACACATAACCTGTGTATTCCACTACCAGAAAAAAGACGGTTAGCATAACCGAAAGAAATCCGTATATCAGCGACCCTCCAAATGGTATAAAATTCAACAGAAATAAAAAGGCCATAGCTACAATAAAAATGAATATTTTTTTGCTTTCGTCAAGAAGTGTGCGGCCGGCATCGTTTAAAAATTGACGAAAAACAAAAGGTTCATCCTGGCTTGTTCCGGTCAGTATGGCTTCGGTCTGCTCAGAGAGTATTTCGTTAAAAGGAGAGGAAATCAGGATACCGACAGCTGTAAAGCCAAAAAAGACAAGAACAAGGGTAACCAGGGCGAAAGTCACCCAAAGAAAATAATAGAGGACAATCCAGTACCAGGTATCAGGCTGGGGAATGTATTCTGTCACAATATTATTAAAAAACAGCAGCCCAAGGTAAACCGCGATTGAAAAAACACAAACATTAATGATAAATGGAATGATGATATACTTCAGCAGGCTTTTATTCTTTCGTATGAAACGTGCGGAATTGAAAGGATAAAAAAAGCCCTTGGTAAAGTTCGTTATAGGGTTTTTAGCTATTGATTTATTCATAATTAGTTAAAGTTACATAATTTCTGATAAGACAGAAAAACGACAGCGAGAATAGATTTTTTAGGGGCTGTCCTAGATAAATATAATCAACACTTATTAATTGATTGTTTTTATTAGTACAATTTTTAATGAATAAATAGCCAGCTTATTAGGTTAGAATTTGTGTTATTAATCGGTATATTATTCATTTTCTTTGCTTGCCCAAAGAAAACGAATCAAAAGAAAAGGCAGCCGTTCACTTGGTCCGACAAAGGCGGACTTCCTTGCGCTACTTGCTCAGAGCGGACGATTCGGAAAGTCGCCCGCCTTCGCCGGACTCCGCCGAATCGTTTTTCCACCCTGAGCCGCGTTGCTCAGCTTCGTGAAATGGCACTATTTGCACCACACCATCATTTATTTACAAACTCACGTTTAATAGGACAGCCCCTTTTTTTATATAGATAACTCTATAATGAATAACGGTACTTTTAAACTTTAATGATATTATTACCATAAATTATTAACACAATTTTTTATTAGGGTTAGTGCATATTTAATTCTGGCAGAGTGCAACTGACTCGCAATGCATGCTCTGGTAACCAATCGGGATATTTCATGAAAATATTATTTCTTGGAGTAGGTGAAGCCTGTGACTCATCATACCCAAACACCTCTCTTCTGGTAAGGGCAGGAAATGGATCGAGCGTGCTGCTGGACTGTGGCTTTACTGTTCCTCATCTTTACTTTAAGCATATTGATTCCCCTGAAGAATTAAAAGCGCTTTGGATATCGCATTTTCATGGGGACCATTTTTTCGGAGTTCCTCTGCTGCTGCTTCGATTTTGGGAAATGGGCAGAAAACAGCCTCTATACATTCTTGGTCCTGAGGGTGTTCAACAGAAAGTTCGGATGGCAATGGACCTTGCATATCCTGCTTTTGCTGAAAAACTCTCGTATGAAATTCATTGTGTCGAGCTTGAATCACAAGAGAGTACTGATGTGGCAGGAGTCAACTGGAAAACAGCAAGATCAGATCATTCTCAGAACGCACTTGCTCTGCGAATTGACGATGATGATAATTCATTGTTTTATAGCGGTGACGGGCGACCAACTAACGAATCATCAGACCTGGCCGAAAAATGCGATCTGGTTATTCACGAGGCTTTTGGAATTGATCAGGCGACACCCGGCCATGGCAGCCTGGACGGGTCCATAGCTTTTGCCCTGAATGCAAAGGCAAAAAAACTGGCACTTGTTCATATTTCAAGAGTTGACAGAAAAAGCTATTACAATGAAGTGCAAAAAAGAGTTGAGATACATCAAGATCTTCAGATTCTTCTTCCTGAGCCTGGTGATTTAGTGACCCTGTGAGGTTTTAGCTCAAAGTGTGATCTGACTTTCAGGTTCCTGCGCAAACGGTGTACCTGGTTCCTTTGCCTTTTCCATGTTTGCACAGCTGTTTTGTTCCCACCATATTCCTCAGACGCACCTTTACGGTGTTTCTGTTTGCATCCGTTAAAGTGCAGATATCAGATATCGTTGCCTGCCCATGTTCCTTTAAGATATCAAGTATTTCTATTGCAAGGGGGGCCAGGGGTTGCATTTTACTCGCTTCACTAATCTTCCTGATAAGATTATCTTTTTGTAATTTCAACGAATATAGAAAAAATAAAACCCAGTCGCCAATCATAGAGTTATCGGCATGTATTGTTCGTTGGGCGCGCATAATGGCAAAAAAATATTTTTTGCTGTTTTCTTCGAACTGTAGCTCCAGTGAAGTGTATGGCATGTAAGAATAGCCACATTTCATGAGCAGATAATATACAAGTAGATTTGAAAGTTTACTGTTGCCATGCTCAAAGGGTTGAATAGCCTGAAAGTACAGCATGAAAATTGAAATTACTAACAAAGGATGAAGTGCTTGCTTCTGAAGTTCACTATGTGTCCATTCCAGCAGGCTTTTCACCTTTGATGGAACATCTTCAGGTTTCTCTCCATCAAAAAGTATTCCAAGACTTTCACCTTTATTATTGAATGCTTCAAATTGGTTGAGTGATTTCTTATAATCATTCTTATCTCCTATATTAATTGAATATTGACTAAAAAGTTGTACATATAGATTTTTTATGAGTTCTTCGGAAAGCGAAGCATAGGATTGAAGAGAAAAGATTTGTTCTAATACCGAATTGTATCCCCAGGCTTCCTCTTGGGCGTGTGAATCGAACAACTCTTTGGTGCCTCTTGCAAGAAGATCATGCACCTCTTCATTGTTAATTGCGGCGCCATCAGTACGGCAAGCAGCACCGATTGCCTGAATCGTTGCTGCTTTTTTCATAGCCAGCATTCGGGCCTGTGGGAGATTGTTTGATCCAGCCCACTCACCTTTAAACTCATCTATTGATGCGATGATATTGAGGATTTCTGGTGTTATATGTATATTAGGAGTTTCCATTTTTTTGGCCTCACCCGTAAATATATCCAAAAATACCCATAAGTCAAGTTGTTTTATTTGGGTGTTTATGGGTGAGTATATGGTTTTACCTGTAAGTTTTCCGGTAAAGTGAGGCTTTCTGGATTGGTGCTAGATAACACTATATATAATGTACTATGCATCTAGCATCATATATAGTGAATAAAGGCAATAGCACATATTTTTTATAGAAATAATGTCAACCTTATGCATGGATGTGCGTTTAGATAAGTAAAGGAGTTTTTTTACTCATCAATTTAAAGGAGGACATAATGAAGGTAACCGTAACCACATTTTTAGCATCGGCCCTATTAATAGTAGCAACTCCTGTGCTGGCGGATGATGTAGGACAGAGCATTGAAAACAGGTTGGATACTAGAGGTGACCGGATTGAAGCCAGACTTGATGAAAGAGGTGATCGAATAGAGTCAAGGTTAGATGGCAGGGGCGACCGTATTGAAGAGAGGCTTAACAATAAGGGTGACCGCATCAATGACAGGCTGGACGCAAAAGGTAAACGGAGAAATGTCAGGTTAGATGCGAAAGGTGAAAGAATTAACGATCGACTTGACGCGAAAGCTGAATTAGCAAGGCAAAATGGCAATGACAAGCGCGCAGATAGGCTTGATGCAAAAGGAGATCGTATAGAAAATCGGTTCGACCGTAAAGGAGACAGAGTAGAGCAGCGACTGGATAGAAAGGGTGATCGTATAGACAATAGGCTTGATAGAAAGGGGAATCGTGTTAATAACAGGCTTGACAGAAAGGGTGACCGCATTGACAAGCGACTAGATAAAAAAGGCGAAAGAATCAATGCCAGACTTGGTAATAAAGGAAAAAGAGTGCATCGTAGGGCTGAAAATAGAAAAGTCCGACGTCGTAATTAACAAAATTAATCTTCCGCAGCATTAATAATTCCTAGAACGAATGCCTGATAAAAGTCTTGAAATGGACAGGTTCCTAACTTCAGTTGAAAAGCGGGCATTTATAATGGCCAACGCTGCGACAGGGTGTAAGGAAGAATCCCTTGATATTGTGCAGGAAAGCATGATGCAGCTAGTGCAAAAATATTCAAATAAGAAAGCTGAGGAGTGGAGACCTTTATTTTATCGCATACTACAAAGCAGGATCCGAGATTGGTTCAGGCGGGCTAAAGTGCGAAACAGATGGCGGGTCTGGCTTCGAGCAACATCGGTGGAAGAAAATCGTGACCCCATCGCTGAATACGAAGAGCCAAGAAATGTAGACCCGGAAGATGTAGTTAAAAGAAAGAATGCCATGGAAAAATTACAATCAGCCTTACGCAGCCTCTCGTTAAGACAACAGCAGGTCTTTCTGCTAAGAACTTGGGAAGGAATGAGTATAGCTGAGACGGCCTCGGTTATGAAATGTTCGGAAGGAAGTGTAAAAACGCATTACTCAAGGGCAACATTAGTATTGCGCACGTTACTGAAGGATGAATGGCCATGAACAATAACAAGGATGAAAACTTCCTGGAAAACATACAAACTGTTCTAGATGAAAGGGTTGATAATCTCGACGCGGCAACAGCATCAAACCTTCGCAAAGCAAGAAACAGGGCCTTGGAACAAATTGACCGGAAGCCTCTTAGTTCATGGAAGAAATGGAGTCTGCCGCTAGCAGGTATGGCAGCAGCCTCTATTGTGATTATGCTTGCTATATTGATACATAAGCAACCGGTTGAAATAGCGACATCAATTGGAATTGAAGATGTAGAAATTCTTGTTTCGAATGAAAGTCCTGATTTTTACGCTGATCTTGACTTTTACATATGGTTGACGGAGGAAGATGATTTTGCAGGGTAAGGTATATGTCGCTATAGCTCTCCTGTTTTATGTATTAACCAATGAGGCGTCCGCGTCTCAGGCCGAAAGTACGGAAATGCCTTCAACCGAAATGTTAGAATTTCTTTCTGAATGGCAAACGGATAACGGGGAGTTGGTTGACCCGGCAGAAATGGAGCAAATTGTTTTTTCCAGTGAGGAGCTCAACAATGAAGAACGTTAGCATTTATACAAAAGTAGCAGCATTCGCC
>CALZHP010000072.1 GCA_945787325.1 uncultured Desulfobulbaceae bacterium | reverse complement strand
CTACCGTTCCGGATAGAATTTGTGGCATTCACTCTGGAAGAGCCACCATTTTTCAGATCAAAAAAAATGGGCAGTTACATGCACGCAAAAAACTTAAAAGACACTAATGTAAACGTAATAGAAATGGTCAGCCTTGAGATGCTTGGTTACTTTTCAAGCAAGAAGGAAATAAATTGGGATCAAACTGAAGTACCCCCAGTTTGATCCCGCACTATGTTCCTTATACATGTCACAACTGATCATTCAGATGATGAAGACATAATAGGTTCGGCAGTGGAATCACTTTTGGAAATTTGGTAAAAACAGGGTAAAGAACCGCCCACTGATATTGTTTAGAAAATGCACCCCGCGGCACAAAAGTTTTTTAATAACAAAAGTGCATAACAACCGCATTGAGTAGAAAGCGAAGAAGATCGGCGGCCTTGACGGGCTAGGTTTTAAATGCGCCTCTCATGCGCAGCGTTCGGCAACGAAAGTAACGATGGCCAGAATAAAAAAAAGAGTAATAATAATTTATTTATAGTATTTATAGTACAATAAAGCCGAAAGGCTATTTCATATTTTCTATCCTTATTGGTTTGCTGGCGAATTATGCATGGAGGTTGTGCCAATGAGAAACAGGACATCCTGGATAGTTCTCTTTCTGCTTATTTCGACCATTGTCCTTATTGTCACCTTGTTTTTTACCGGAAAGCAGGACAAGCCGTCTTATCAAACGTCTCAGACATCTCCCCAGCCAGAAATTTATAAGCTTTCCTTCGGACACGACCACACCACAAGCAGTCCTCATCACCAGGCGGTGTTGAAATTTGCCGAACTGGTCGAGGCCAGAAGCAAGGGCCGTGTGAAAATTGAGATCTTTCCCAATCAAGAACTCGGCACCGGTCATCAAATGATTGAACAGTTGCGGGAAGGGGTCCTCCCCATTGCACTTCTGCCTGCCGCCAGATTGACCGGCATAATTCCGGCCATGCAATACATCGATATGCCGTTTGTGTTTTCAAACAGGGAAGATGCTTATGAATTGCTGGAAGGAGAGATCGGCAAAAAACTTTATGCCCAACTTGAGCCTTTCGGCCTTATTGGCTTAGCTTTCTGGGACAGCGGCTTCAAACAATTCACCGCCAACAGGCAGATCCGGCAGCCGGATGATTATAAAGGGTTAAAGGTCCGGATCATGAAAAGCCCTATTATCAGGGAGCAGTTCGAATCCTACGGCGCCCAGGCTATTCCCATTGATTTCCACCAATTGCACCAGGCCTTGAAAGACGGTGTGGTCGATGCCCAGGAAAACCCGCTTATCGGCATCTCCGAGATGAAACTGTATGAGGTGCAACCGCATCTCACGATAAGCAACCACGCTTACCTGGCATATATTTTTCTTTGCAGCAAAAAGGTGATGGACGACCTTCCTGAGGATGTACTGGAACTCATTGCTACCACAGCCAGCGAGGTAACTCTTTACGAGAGACAACTGCTGCAGGAAAAGGAACAAGAGTATCTGGAAATTATCAAAAATGCCGGTGTGGTGATCTATTCGCTCTCAGAACCGGAGCGCCTGGCTTTTCGCGAAGCCACCAGTCATCTAAGAAAAAAATACCGTGATGAAATCGGGCGGGAGATCGTCGACAGGACAGAAGAACTCCTGACCCTTAAATATGGCCCCGGGGACGATGTCGTCATCGGGATTGACGCAGACCTGAGTCTGGGTACCGCCATATTCGGCAAGGCGATCAAAAGGGGGATGGAACTTGCAGTGAAGGAAATTAACGGGCAAGGCGGGGTGCTCGGCAGAAAAATTCGGATCGTATCGTTTGACCATAAAGGGATCAGTGCCCGCGGTATAGCGAATATAGAGCAACTGGCCGGGGTGCCCAACCTGGTTGCGGTTGTTGGCGGACTCCATAGCCCGGTAGCCCTTGCCGAGCTTGAAGCCATCCATAGCAATAAAGTCATTTATCTCGGTCCCTATGCCAATGCAACGCAACTTGTAGAGAATGGCTACCAGCCCAATTATGTCTTCCGGGTGTCCCCCCCCGACAAGTACGCCGTGGAATACATGATCGATGAGGCCCTTAAACTCAGTGACCGCGTTGGCCTGGTACTGGACAATTCCGCCTGGGGCAGAAGCAATCAGAAGGTGATGACAAACATACTGGCGAAAAAGGGATTGACTCCTGCCGCAGTGGAGTGGATAGGCCATGGTGAAAATGAGATTACCGGCCAATTGACCGGTATCATCAACGGCAATGCCGGGGTCATTGTCCTCGCCGTCAATCCTGGCGGATCGATGGCTTTG
This sequence comes from uncultured Desulfobulbaceae bacterium, assembly GCA_945787325.1. Taxonomy (GTDB): domain Bacteria; phylum Desulfobacterota; class Desulfobulbia; order Desulfobulbales; family BM004; genus CALZHP01. The sequence goes on along the minus strand of CALZHP010000072.1, from coordinate 9,753 downwards.
GTTAAGGGCATGGCAGTGCGCGGCATATCAATACCCATTATTTCTCACTGGGGCCTAGGAGCGACTTCATACTGGCGAGAGTTCCAGAAGGAGATGAAAAATACAGATCTTCAATTCCTGCAGTCCTTTTCATTTCTGGATTCCCGCAACAAAAGAGCTAAGGATTTCGCAATGCGTTATTTACAGGAGTACGGGATTGACAAACCGGAACATATCCCGGTGCCGTCGGCCACTGCTCAGGCCTATGATCTCGTTCACCTCCTTGCCATGGCGATTCGCAAGGCAGGAAGCCTGCAGCGCCCCGCCATACGGGACAGTATGGAAAAGCTTGAACCCTATCAGGGATTAATAAAGGAATATAAGCTGCCTTTTACGGCGGAGCGGCATGACGCCCTCTCCAAGGAGGACATTTTTATGGCCAGGTTCGACCAGCAGGGAACCATAACTCCTGTTTCAAAATAAGCTAACCTGTGAGATCCTGAAAGAATAAAATTGTCATGAAAAAAACAACCCTTAATAAAAGCCTGACCAGACAGATCGCCCTTTTTGTCATCACGATGATGGTATTCATCATCTTCGTGGTTGGCTTGATAATGACCAATTCCCTGAAAAAAGGGCTGATAGATTCCATGGCCGAAGAAGTTATAGATATTGAGGAGGTCCTGGAGAGTTATCTTTCTTTTCAGAAGCAAAACATCACCAGCCTCACAAAAAATAGATTTATTATTAACAGCCTGGTAGATATCGACGGTAGAGAAACGTATCTGGCGACCCTTATGGACGGGTTTATTGAGTCAAGAAAAGTGACAGGTCTCACCGTGGTGGATTTTGAGGGCAAAGTTATTCGCTCGAACATGAAAGCCCCGCCGGACTACTTTTCGACAACCGGATTGCGCTCCTCACTTGATACAGGCCGCTCAATTGTTGAGTTGTCCACCCTGCGGCAACGCATCATATTCATTGAACCGATTCTTTATTATCAGACTTCGCAAGGCGCTGTGCTCATGGAGATTGACCTTGGGGTGTTTGCTCTGCAGGCTGAGCCTTACAGCAAGGATTTATATTATGGTCTGCTTAAACAAGGAGAAGAGATTTTCGAGAAATATGACCGACAAGGGACTCTTCTCACCATGAGCCATTCTTTTTCAAATGATTCCAAATATCTGCAACAACTGGGGCTCAGATTGCAAATTGGCACTCCCAAGTCAAAATATCTTGGTATGGTGAAAGAAGTTATTACCCCGCTCATCCTGCTCGCCCTTTTTTTTGTTGCGCTTTCAACACTGTTGGCCACAAGAATCGCCCAAAATATTGCAAAACCAATTCTGACATTATGTGACAGGGTGCGGAGCCAGGATATTAATTCGGACAAAACATACGGTCCTTTCAATGCCAGTTATGAGTTGGAGGAACTGGCAGATACTTTTAAACAAAGAACCAGAATATTGCGGGTCGAAATGAAGGAACGGGAAAAAGCTGAAAAACGAACAGCCCTTTCATTCGAACGTTTCAAGACTGTGATGGACAGTATTGATGCGCTGGTTTACGTCGCCGACATGAAGACCTACGAGGTGCTGTTTGTTAATAAATACGGTCAAGATGCTTGGGGTGAGATTACAGGTGAAGTCTGCTGGGGTGCATTGCAGAGTGGCCAGGATGGCCCATGCTCCTTCTGCACCAACGACAAACTTCTTGATGCCAGTGGTCAACCTGTTGAAGTCTTGGTCTGGGAGTTTCAGAATACTGTGAACCAAAGATGGTATCAATGCCGTGATCAAGCAATTACGTGGACTGACGGGCGTCTTGTCCGAATGGAAATTGCCGTGGACATCACCCGTCAGAAAGAGGTGGAAGAGGCGCTTGCCGATGAAAAAGAACGTCTCGCTGTGACGTTGCGCAGTATTGGTGATGGGGTGATTACCACAGATACGAGTGGAAAAATAATTCTTTTGAATACCGTGGCGGAAAAGCTGACCGGTTGGTCCGAAAAAGAAGCGATTGGCAAGAAATTGGCGGAGGTATTTAAAATAATAAATGAAAAGAGCCGCGAGCCGTGTGAAAGTCCAGTAGAAAAAGTCATGGCATCAGGACAGGTTGTAGGTTTGGCCAACCATACTGCTCTTATTGCCAAGGATGGCAAAGAAAGGAGTATTGCTGATAGCGGGGCCCCTATCCGGGACAAGGACAATCAAATTATCGGCGTTGTCCTGGTTTTTCGGGATGTGACTGAGGCCCTGAAAATGGAAGAACAACTCCTCAAAGACAGAAAGCTGGAGTCAGTCAGTATTTTGGCTGGTGGCATTGCTCATGATTTTAATAATATATTAACCGCAATACTTGGCAATATTAACCTCGCTCTATCGGATGACAAGTTGGCCAAAGCAACCCGGACCCTCCTCTTAGAATCGGAAAAGGCTTCAATCAGAGCAAAAAACCTCACAGCGCAATTGCTTACCTTTGCAAAGGGGGGAAACCCGGTTAAAGAAACAGCTTCAATGGATGAAATAATCAGGGATTCAGCCGATTTTGTTCTGCACGGCAGTAATGTTGCCTGTCACTATGAATTACCGGAAGATCTCTGGCTTGCCGAGGTGGACAAAAGCCAGATGAGTCAGGTTATTCAGAACATTGTTCTCAATGCAAAGCAAGCAATGCCAATGGGTGGCATTATAGAGGTCCGTTGTGAAAATATAGCATCTGTGCCAAGAAGCATTTCATTACGCCAAGGAGAAAATTACATAAGAATCAGTATAAAAGACACCGGTATCGGTTTTAAGGAAGAGGTGATTGATTCAGTTTTTGACCCTTTTTTTACAACCAAACAGGAGGGAAGCGGGCTAGGCCTTGCTATTTCTTACTCAATAATCACTAGGCATGACGGGCATATTTCCGCTCAATCAAAGTTAGGAGAAGGCACAACATTCACAATTTATCTGCCAGCCATAAAATTGAAACAGCAAAAGAAAGTAATAAAAGAGAAGGCGGTACATCAAACAAAATCATTGAGAGTTTTGGTCATGGACGATGAGGAACAGGTCAGAAAGCTTGCCAAGGCCATGCTCTCTCATCTTAGGCATCAGGTGCTTCTTGCCAAGGATGGCGAAGAAGCAATCAAGATATATGAGGAGAGCCAAAGTGCAGGAAATCAAATTGATATTGTGATCCTGGACCTCACTATCCCAGGAGGTATGGGCGGCAAAGAAGCAGTCCAGGAAATTCTCAACCTGAACCCCAATGCCAAAGTGATCGTTTCTAGTGGATACTCTAGTGATCCCATTTTAGCAAATTTCCAGGATTATGGTTTCAGCGCAGCAATTGCAAAACCTTATCAACTTCAGAAATTCTCCAGGGCAATATATGAGCTTGTCGATTAATGGTAGCTTATTATCATCATGATCTGAACATCTGGGCAGAAATTTTTACGAAAACCATACACATCTTGTATTTTGAGGAAAAAAACCAAACGAATATTTCCTACTATTCATAGAATATCTGAATCGGGGCCGGACCTACACATTTTACCCTTATGAATTATTTATACTGCCATTCATTGATGTCATCAAAAGCAATCTAGAATATCAAGATTGTCGGCATCGTAAAAAGCACGATGCGGACAGGTACAGCGGCCGTAATATATTGATATTATTTGGCCCCGTTAATTTCTATGAGACTTTTTACGATTGTATCAAGATTGCCATCAGCAACAAAAGAATATGATGGAGGGTCAAATTTTTATCCATGACAGTTGCTCTTTGTATAAAGGGCTTTTTAATGGGTGACTCCTTGCTTTTTTCTACATTATAAAAAAAAACCACCCAAAACATGGTTCATGGGTGGTTAAAAATAAATATATTTAAGCTGTTGTTTAAAAAAAATGTAATCCTAAGCCTAAGCCATTAGGAAGGGGGGTGGCCTTCCTTAAACTCCTTTACAATGTTTTCTCTAAATTCAGGTGTGTCCTCATAGCCATGAACTTTGTTTCCATGCTGGACAACTGCTTCAAGAAGTTCCTCTTTTGTATCAGCAGAAAGAGCAACAGAGCACTTCGCATCACCAGGGTAGTCTCTACAATCAATATAATAGCGGGCCATGATCTACCTCCAATAGTTGAAATTAAAGTGTGTCGAACCTTGTTGTAATAGAAACAGTAGTTCCACTAAACTTAAAGTCAAGGAGGGTGCCACTGGAAACCGGAATATTTCAGCCACATCTCGCTGTCATTTTTTGGTGCAAGTGCAAAGGGAAGGCAGGTGGTTTGCCAGTCTGTTATCTTAAGTTCAGAAAAAATAAATTTGTGATATTAAGATAATCAAGGAATCAAGCCTGCCTTAGACTCATCTTTCAATTTATAAACATGATTCAAGGACTTAGTCTGGAAATGAACTGAGGCTGGCATCTGAAAATTAATTTCTAACCAAAACGATTTAGAATTATTATAGTAACAAATCAATATGTAATATTTATGCTGTGGCCTTAGCTCCATGAAAATATCACTCTTTATTTTTGCGTACATTTTTCTAGTTGCCTGCCCTTATACATATGCAAAGAACAACATTCCGACAATAAATTCCTTCAACCAGAATGAACTGCAAAAGCACGTAAAATTCCTTTCAGAATTAAAGCCGGCCAGAAATTATAAAAACATTCAATCCCTCAACGCTGCAGCAGAATATATTGAAAATGAATTTATGAAATATGGTTATTCACCACGACTTCAAAAATATGAAGTAAAAGGCAGGCAATACAAAAATATTATCGCTGCATACGGAAAGCTCAATGCGCCTGTTCTGGTTATCGGGGCTCATTATGACGTTGCCGGTGATCAGCCGGGCGCAGACGACAACGCATCTGGCGTGGCTTCATTGCTTGCTTTGGCCCAAGAAATTTCTCAGAAGAAACCTACCCTACCGTTCCGGATAGAATTTGTGGCATTCACTCTGGAAGAGCCACCATTTTTCAGATCAAAAAAAATGGGCAGTTACATGCACGCAAAAAACTTAAAAGACACTAATGTAAACGTAATAGGAATGGTCAGCCTTGAGATGCTTGGTTACTTTTCAAGCAAGAAGGATTCGCAGGATTACCCGATATTCTTCATGAAATTCTTCTACCCGTCCACAGGGGATTTTATAGCTGTTGTCAGTAATTCGGAAAATAAAGACTTTGCAAATCACTTCTATAATCAAATGGGGAAAGCATCTGTAAAGGTTGAGAAGCTGACGGCACCATCTATCTTCCCGGGTGTGGATTTTTCAGATCATTTAAACTATTGGAGGTTCGGGTACAAGGCGTTGATGATAACCGACACCTCATTCTATCGAAATAAAAATTATCATGATATTTATGACACGATGGACACTTTGGATTTTGTAAAAATGGCTGAAGTCACATATGGAATATATTCAGCTATTATTAACCTTAAGAAGTGAAAACTTAGGATCGCATTTTAATCATCTGCAAAAGGGCATATAAATTGTGACCCCTTGCCTGGTCTCTTGCTTACCCTATTGCGTCGTTTCAGCCAAAACCGCCTCGATGACTCGTACAATCTCTTCACATTTTTGTGGATTGAGTGCATCGGGATGGGGCGAGGTAAATTGACCTATGTCGTTGTCAAAATACTGGCCGGAAGCAGTCGCGAATTCATCTGACAGAGCTACGCGAGTAAGTATTTCCGCACCTATGCGGAGATCACCGCCAGCCACTCCATACGCCTCTTTCACCATCTTGCTGCCAAGCATTGACCTGGGATTAACGGCGATAATGGCAGGGCCATCATCCTTGATCGAAAGCGCCATATAGCGAGACCACATCGTAAGTGCCAGTTTACTTTGCGCATAAGCTGCACTGTCGGACAGCCTGACTCGACCGACCAGCGCTTCCGGATCGACCGGAGACTGAGCAGCGGAAGAGAGATTGATTACCCGTCCGGACGCTCCAAGCAGCGGCATAAGCCGTTGTGTCAACAGGTAGGGTGCAATCGTATTGACAACAAACCGCACATCAAGTCCGTCCTGCGTTATGGGATCGGGTGTCTTAAAAACACCGGCATTATTGATTAACACATCGAATTTTTCGTGCTTTTCAGTCACGCACTTCGCGAGTGCTTCTACATCGGCCACTCGCGACAGATCAGACACGTAACTTTCAACTCGCCCACCATCCTGTAGCGTAGAGAGAGTTCTTTCCACTTTCTCCAGTTTTGCAGGGCTGCGCCCGTGCAACAAGACATTGTGACCCAGCGAGAGCAACATTCTGGCAGTTTCTAATCCGATGCCGTCGGTCGACCCAGTAACAAGAATGGTTTTTTGCATGTCTTTATCTCCTTAAATAAAGGTGATGAACACATTTACTAAAAAGTTTCCGTTATCTTTGTTTCAATAGTGAATACCTGGTCCTTGGGGCCAGGTCTGAGTCTGTTGGCTATACCATAATCATTAGAGTAAAGAGCTCAAATCTTTACGAGCTGTTGCCCAAAGCTCGAATACATTTAAAACTTTCAAATTCTTTATGACCGGCCTTCGTTGCCGTTCCTTAATCCTGACTTTCCATTGCTACAATTAACCTTGCGTGGTAAAAAATTTATTGATGCTAAAATGATAACAAGATATCTACCAGGCAATTTCTTGCCTGTTTGTGGCAATAGAGTGTAATTTCGTGTCATTCTTATGGACAAAAGTGTTTTGGGCTTTTCTATTTTTTCAAATGAGAGGTTGTCACTATGTTAAGCAAAAAAAAATATACTGAGAAAGATGCAAGACAGATGCTGGAGGACCACATCAACAAGGTAGGTGAAGTCCTTCAAAAGACCATGATAACCTTGGACTGTTATTTCAAAAATCAGTTAGAGGAGGCCAAGAATCATGCCAAGGAAGTGGATCGGCTGGAAACTCAAGCCGATGATATTCTACGCGGCTTTATGGTTTGTCTGCAGCAAGGTGCCTTCATGCCTCTCATCCGCAAGGAAATATTTCAAGTTATTTCTGGTGTCGACAAGGTGGCAAATGCGGCCGAAAGTACATGTGACTTCTGCTTGTCTCAGCGCCCCGATATACACCAAAAATTCCGTGGGGCTTTCGAAGATATCGTAAGGGCTAATGTGGAAATGTTCTCCGATCTTAAAGCTGCTGTCGATATCCTCAAGTTAGGGACATTCGGTATGGCAGGTGACATGGACACGAATTTTTATACCATTGCCGAAAAAATCAGTAAGAGCGAATCTAATATTGATGACCTTGAATGGAAATTGACCAGGGATATTTTCAGTTCCGAGCTGCCGCTGGCCAACAAAATGCATTTGCATGAACTACTGAATCATATCTGCCGGATATCAGACTTAATAGAAGATGTAGCAGACCGAATTCAATTAATGATTACCCGAGAGGCCCTGTGATTTTATGTGGAAACTCTGCGGAGGGATTTTCCTCGGTTGGGGGCTGGGGAGTAATGATTTTGCCAATATATTCGGGACAAGCGTATGTGCACAACTGATTAAATACCGGACAGCTGCATGGCTTTGTGCCTGCTTTGTGCTGCTCGGGGCTTGCCTTGAAGGGCCTAAGTGCATGGCAACCGTCGGTGATTTCATGGAGTTGTCAGCGACAACGGCTTTTATCTGTACCCTGTCTTCCGCCGCTGTAATTACCATCCAGACATATCTGTCCTTGCCTGCCTCGGTCAGTCAGGCAATTATCGGAGCGCTGCTTGGCGCCGGAGCAGTTGCTGGTTCCGTGAACATTATTAAACTTTACTGGATCGTGCTCTGCTGGATCCTGTCGCCAATAGGCTCTCTGATTTTCAGTATAAGTCTTTACTGGATACTCGGCCCCCTATTAAATAAGTTCATCAAAAATTATTACTGGCATCATTCATTTCTTAAAACCGGTGTGCTGGTGGTAGGATGTTATGCTGCCTATTCCCTTGGTGCAAACAATGTGGCAAACATAACAGGCGTCTATGCAGGTGCAGGGTTAATTACTCCTTTTACAGCAGCCCTTATCGGAGGTCTGAGCATAGCGACCGGGGTGTTATCATACAGCCACAAGGTTATGGACACAGTTGGTAAGAAAATAGTGCCACTTGATGCTTTTTCAGCCTTTATTGCCAGTCTGGCAAACGCACTTTCCCTCCACCTTTTTACCCAGGTCGGGGTTCCAGTATCTGCCACTCAGACCATTGTTGGAGCTGTAATTGGAGTTGGTCTGTGCAAAAGTTATCGCACAGTCAGTAAAAAAATCATCACTGTTATAGGCATTAGTTGGTTTGTCACCCCATTACTATCAGGACTGCTTACTTATTCTACTCTCAAGTTATTAGGGAAGATCCTTTAAAGACTATTTCTTTGAAGGCTTTAGTTTTTGTTAGCCAGTGCATCCGCTTTCTCAAGAAGCTTTGCCGCTTCTGCTTCCATTGCCCTGGCTCTTCTCTTATTATTCCTTTTTACTTTTAGGGTTCCTCCACTTCGTGTCTTCAATTCATTTGCTTCACTTATGAGTTTTTCAGCCTGCTGACGAAGAGCTATTTCTTCACCACTTTGAGGCGCAGACTTTTTTAATTGATTTTCAGGTTCGGTTATTGGGGTAATGTTTTTCTGCTGATTTTCTTTCTGTAGTTGTGGCTGGATTTGTGTTGCTGAAGAATCGGTTGTTTTTTTCAGTGCCGGTCTGATGTAAATAATCTCAACTCCGTCAGGTGGTTCTTTGTCAGTAATGTTCAAGGTGCCATCCGCATCTTTCCAGGTATAAATGTTCCTTTCGCAATATGCCTGGCTGTTAGTGAAAAGAACCAGAAAGACAATTAACAGAAAACCTCGTAACATTATATCACCCCCATGTACATGTAATTAATTGTAATAAATATATGTTGTGATGATGCTTGATGCAAGTGATGAAGATTTCGGGGTCGGGTCTTGAATCGTGAATTTTATAGTACTGAAATCTTATATTTCAAGACCTGACCCACAATTTTTATTTAGTTGTACTGATAATTGCCATCAAATTATTACAGTCCACACTGCCCACCCAGGTGTTTTCTGATTTTTTATTTCCTATATAAAAGCTAGAATTTGTAATCCTGTTATCGTTGTCCCACAAACAGGGGGTAGTTCATTTTACTTCCCCCTTGTATGATCACTAGAGCATAATTAGATTAAAAAGGGATTATACACATGACTTGACTGGTAAAATTATATAAGGGTTATAGATAGAATAGCATTTCAAATATATAAAAAAAAGATCGTTCCTCGGCGAACATAATATGAAAAATCAAGAAAATAACTGGCATTGGCTGGCACCAGAAGCAGTATTTGAAAAACTGCGCACCAGTCCGAAAGGGCTGACGGCGGCCGATGCCAGGCTGCGTCGACAAAAATTTGGTTACAATGAGTTAAAAATCGCCAGGCCAAGCGCCTTTGTGCGTTTTCTTCGTCAATTCAAAAATCCCCTCGTCTATATTCTGGTGGTTGCTGCCTCGATAACCGCTCTTCTGTCCATAATGGGTGAGGAAATGTGGGCCGATACCATTGTTATTGTCGGCGTGGTGGTTCTGAACGCTTTCCTGGGTTTCATCCAGGAAGGTAAGGCAGAACGGGCCCTGGAAGCGCTTCAGAATATGATTGTGACTAAAAGCAATGTGATGCGGGACAACCTGGAACAGATTGTTGAGGCGCGAGAATTAGTGCCCGGCGATATAGTGGTATTGGCAGAAGGAGATAAAATACCAGCCGATTTGCGTATTTTTATGGCTAATGATGCA
>CALZHP010000071.1 GCA_945787325.1 uncultured Desulfobulbaceae bacterium | reverse complement strand
TTTTCCTGATGCTCGTTCTCTTCGTCCTCTGTGAAAAGATACCCAAGCCCCGCACATTCCGGGCACTCTTCACTGGATAGAAGAAACCTGCTTACACCTTTAAAAAAACTTATCTGGCCTGAACCGTTGCAGGCATCACAGGTTTTTTTCATAAGATTCTATAGATCAAAATGTTAACACAAAAAATTCACGGGCATGTGAGAGCTCTCGAAATGTTGACGCTACACGACTCTTCTGCTAATTACCGGCTGCAGGGTGGCAACAACTGTGCCGTTGTCAAATATTATCACACGTCCCGTACTTTCTGATACTACGACGGCAATGGCCTCGCAGTGCCTGGTGATGCTTGCCGCTGCTCGATGACGGGAGCCCAGACCTTTAAGCTGCCTGGTTACCGTGCTGACCGCGTCGAGGTGGCGGCCGGCCGCCTCCACAATTCCCTCTTCAGAAATTACAAAAGCGCCATCCAGCTGCGCAAGTTCCATCATGCTTTCGACAACCTCCGGTGAGGTTATGCTTCGAACTTCCTCCGCATATCCACGGAACGGATTGAATACGGCCTGGTGCGATGAGTGCATGACCTGCTCTGTATTGCCTATGATGAATGATGTGCCGACGGGTTTGCCTTCGCGGCCCATTGCCCCGATATCGAGGGCAATATCAACAACCGCGATAATCGTATTGTAATAGTTTTTTGCAATAAGGGAGCGCGGGTCGAAGGGAAACTCCTCACTCCAGGAGAGGGCAAGGTCATGCACAGTAATGGTATCGAGGTGATTCTTCCCCCACGGGCCCAGGACACAGACGACCTTACTGTCCGCCTTGATCACATCGTGAAGAACCCCCTGCATGAAGGCATATTTAATGCGGGAGAAGCGGCTCTGGTTACCGGACCAGGTCCGGATGACGATCTGTTCGCTGCCTATGCAGCCGGGAAGTTCCTGGTGTTTGGGAATTACAAGTACGATTTTTTCATTGAGTACACATTCGAGCTCCGGCAGAGTGTTGCATGTCTGATCGCTGTTGAGAAAAAGAAATACCTTGTCACTTTCGGAGTCCTCCAGAAGGCAAAGAGCATTTTTTATCAGGATGCTTTTCTGTTTTTCAGCTTCCATTGCCGGGTATGTGTGCCATGATTATGCCGAAGATATTATTTTTCACCCATGACCTCTTCGAGTATGTTGACGGCATCTTCAACATACCGGGTGCATTTCGTTTTATAGAGCTTCTCCTCTTTTGCCTTTTTCCTGCCCTCTTTGGTGCCAACGTCGCAACCAAGAAGGTCTCTGCAGTCAAGATGCTTATGCAGGGCTTTAAACATGCCCGAAAACTCCCGTACCTTTTTGTAGGTACGTGACTTCAGAAGTTTATTGCCGCCATACCTAAGCCCGATCACCATATAGGCGCCTGTAACCGCGCCGCAGGTATTGGCAAGCCCCCCCATACCGCTGCCGAAGGCGGCTGATATCTTCATGGCAGTTTTTTGATCCAGACCGAACCGGTCGCAATAGGCCGCAAGTACGGCCTGTGATCAAGCATTGCCCTTACTGAATATTCTCTTTGCGTTATCTGCTTTACTCATGGGTAATGTCTTTAGTTCCTTTTCTTTTTTTCCATTTTTTGATCGAACTTTTCTTTATTAATAATAAAGCGTTCATGTTTACCATGGGTAATAATATCCTTACCGTCATGGGCTTCTACTTCAAACACCAATCGACGTCCATCAACTTCCACAAGTTTTACCCGTGCTGTTACTTCAAGGCCAGGTGGAGTTGCCGCTAAATGACTAACGTCAATGTGGGTCCCCACTGTTTGTTCTTCCGGCCACTCCAGATAGGGGTTCAAGGCCTGAATACAGGTCCATTCAATAATACCAACCATGTATCCGGTTGCAAATACATGAGGCATTTTCTGAAACTCTTCCGATTCCGGATATAAGGCAGGAACAGTATGGGAATCAGTGATACTGAAGCTGAATTCGTGTTCAATACCAGGTTTCAATGTATTTTTCATTTTGCTATCTCAGGGGCATCATTTAATATTATTAAGATACAAAGATTATGGCAGAAATCTTCGAAAGGCAAACTTTTTATTTATCAACCCTGTCTTCTTTCTTCTAAATTGAGAGTATCTTTTCGGTCTGAATGTTCTGGAAAGCTTAACGATATGATTTGAGGAGGCTAACTTGGCTCGAAATCCCGGTGCAGGTAAGATTTCAGAAGCGGTATCCGTATCGTACACCCAGGGTGTCAAGGCCCTCGTTGGGACTTACAAGGTAGCCGTTGGATATATGGTCAAATGCAATCGACAGGCGATGGTTGGGAGTAAATGAGTATCCGACTTCTATTGGGAATCGTAGCAACACCCTCAAGCCAAGCTGTTTTTTATTTTCCTCAAGGGTCTCGGTTTCCCCGTCGTGAACGGCAAGACCAATACCCAGGTTCAGGAAAAAATCTGATGCGAACTCACGTTCCCACAGGAAACCCGCGTATATTTTACTTGTATTCCCACTGTCATTGATGCTGATACCCAGATTGGGTCGTACTACACCAGTAAATAATGGGAAAACCGGTCTGCTGAAAATAATTTCACCATTGAAGTCAGTACCGCTTTCTTCGCTGAAGTTGCTCCAGAGATTGTCGACGTCATGATTCAGAATACCGAACCTTATTTCTGAAATCAGTTGCGGGCCGTTCGGGTATGCAAGATTCTCTGCTTTTGCATGGGAGGCAAGGGCCAGGGTTACAACCATTGAAGAAACAAGTTTAAAAACGTTCTTCTTGATCACCATATATTTCTCCATCACATTTTTACCTGCTGATCAGTATGAAAGAGAGCAAATTATCATGTTGATTCCGGCTGAAGATCTTTGTCTTTGTCAAAAATTAACACCCGTCTTGCAAAAGGAATTTCTATGCCTGCCTGGTCAAAAGCTTTTTTGATCATCTCACGTAATTCAAATGCCACATTTAAATGACAGCCCGGGCGCACCTTGGTAAGGGTCCTGATCAACAGCTCAGATTCCCCAAACTCCTTAAGCCCACGCACTTTCAAAGGTTCAAGCACATTCATATTCTTTTCTTTGAGCTGGCGGCCGGTTTCATCTAAAACCCTGAAGACATGATCCAGGTCGGAATCATATGCCACGCCGACTTCAACTACAGCAAAAGTGTACTCCTTCGAATAATTTACCACGGTATTTATCTGACCGTTTCTAAGTATATGCAACTGTCCATTTGGGTCCCTGACGCAGGTTGTTCGAAGGTGGATTGTCTCAACGATTCCCCGAGCAGAATTTGTTTCAATATAATCGTCTATCAGGAAGATACTCTCAAAAAGGATGAAGAAACCGGCCACGATATCATTGATCAGGGGCTGGGCGCCCATGCCGACAACAACGCCCAGAATTCCGGCGCCAGCCAGAAGAGGCAGAGGATTGATGTCAACGGCCCGCAGCATGAGCACAAAAGCAACGAAATAGATAGCAAACTGTAAAAGTGTTTTAATAATCGGTGTTAAGGTCTGTTGTTGCTGGTTAGGGTTTTCTGTAGTTTCATCAGTTGGAAACATGTATTTATCAACCAGAAGATTGACAATCTCAACAACCATTCTGGCAATGAAAAAGATACCGATTATTTGGACCAGAACAGGGCCAAAAGAGGCGAATTGCGCAATAAAATTTACCTGCATTACAACCAGTGAGGCAGCCCATACATATATGATGTATTCAAGGCAGCGCCGGAAAAGTGGCATCAGTCCACTTAAGCGGTTGTACCAGTCCAGATAGCTTTCCCGATACCAGTACTTCTTGCTCAGGGCCTCCAGGCTGTCGGTTGCTGCGTCTGCTGCTGTAACAACCAGAAAACCGATTGCAATTATCAGATAAATCTTTAAGCCAATAAACAGGGTACTGATAACCGTGGTGGGCATAAATAATGCGTTAGCCGCATAAATAATAAACAGGAGCCAGATGCTGATTTTAAACAACTGACGCAGCCTTGCAAAAAACCTGTTTATACTTTCATCATTAGTCTTCAGGTGCTCAAAGGTTTTCGCCTTATCTTCAGCCTTGGATAGTAAATTCAACAGCAGTTTAATTACATAATGAGCGACGATGGCAAGACCAATGGTTTTGGCAAGACGTATAGCAAGTTGAGACCAGAAACCGGCCGGTATTTTTGAAAGAAGAGAGAGGGTGTGTTGATAGACATCAATTTGTCTGTACAGGAGTAATCCATTATACCCCAGAAGAGCAGTGCAGGAGAGGATGCATAAGAAAATCAGTATTCCTTTGACCTTGTTCTTCATCCTTGCAGACTCGCTGAGATATTTCTGCAAAACAGGGATCGAGTTAATACGTCCAAATATAAAACGGACGATGACGGAAGCAATTACAAACAGCAGAATGAGGATGATAACTTCTGCACAGATAAGGATTAAGGACTTAGAAAAGCCTTCAATGTCCTGCAGGATATTCATTTTCGGTTCTCCGGTTAATATTTGTTTGAGGCAAAATTACGCCAGAGAAAATATGTAAGTTTTTCGATTATGCCCTAGGGCACCTTTCAGCTCTCATGGTCTGGTTTCGGATGCTCAATGGCATGTTTAATTACCTGCACTATGTCATTGACAGGTAATTGATCACTGTCTTTGAAATTTATACAACCTTTTCCGGTTTTTATTCCAGGGTTATTTTGTTTGAATGATTCAATGTGATGATAGCCACAGGTATATAAAGATATATAATTCTTCTGGTTGGCAAGCGCCACCCATCCTTCACCTACTGTATATGTTGGCATTTTGTACTTCATATCAACAACAGCCTTTGGGTAGATCCCTAAAATTAAAGAATCAAGGGTGTTGAATCGACTGGCTCTTTCCGGCGGAATCGCCTTTATATATTTTTCTACCTCTTTATTCATTCAATTTTACCTATTCTTTTCTGGTGCCTACCGCCCTGAAAGACAGCTTTAAGAAAAGCGTCGGCAATTCTTATCCCTTCCTCTTCAGTAACCATTCTTCCACCTATCGATATCATATTGGCGTCATTATGCTCTTTGGTAAGTCGGGCACTTTCTTCGTTCCAGCATAGACCACACCTGATCCCCTTAACTTTATTCGCGACCATTGCCTCTCCGTTGCCACTGCCGCCAAATACCATTCCAAAATCACTCTCTCCCTTAGCAACACTTTCAGCAGCCGGGCGGATATAGTCCGGATAGTCTGTTGCTTCTTCACTATCAGTACCGAAATCCAATATTTCATACCCCTTGGATTTCAGGTGGGCTTTTATGGCTTCCTTCATTTTAAAACCTGCATGGTCTGTTCCGAGGGCAATTGTTTTCATTATTGTTTTCCCTATATACTCATCATAAGAAATCCGGTAAAAGACGCATTGTTTGGGGAAAGAGAAGAGTCAACCTTTGTTTTCATGTCGTTGATAATTCTCCGGTACTCTTCATAAAATGACCAGGTAGGAGCGGGTTTATACTGTAGAGATTTCAGTTCAAAGAATTCGATAATTCCTTTTGCAGCAGTGGGTTTCACAAAACAATCGACAAGGGGATTAAAATATATCGGGCAAATTGTCATTAGGGGCCATTTTGCCACTTTTCCACTTTGAAAAATGTCCAGCACTATTTCAAAGCCTTCCTGCTCATTCCCATGCAGCCGCTTTTTCAAACCGCTCGCAAGCAATTCCTTGTCCTGAACAATTAAAGAGTTTGCAAAATCCTTGAATTTTGGTTTTTCAAATAAGGAGACCATGGAAGAACGGCTGATAATTTTTGCCATGTTTTCGATAATAGCTTCGGGGTCTTTGAATTTGTTTTTTGCGAAACTCTCTCGGGTTAGGTGGATCATTTTTTCCATTTTGTGTTTCTTGCCAATGGCCAACATCTCAGGATGATCGAAGCCACCTGGATACTTTTTAAAAAAGGCCTCTTCCGCTTGTTTTAATTTTTTCAGATTCATAACTGTGCCTCTATAAGTCAAGAAGAACTTAAAAAGGTGGTCTATCCATCAATTCCTGCGATGATTAATACTGTTAGAGTTTCTTTGATACCGTCGACTCTTTGCTCATTTTCCCAATAATCATCCGGTTGGGGAGTTTCGCCACCCACAAACACGATCTTTCCAAAAAAATCGTGTTGTCTTTCTACAGGTGGCTTTCCAAATATCAATTCTTTCAGCTTAAGAAACATGGGCGTCTCAGGGTTATCAGGGAAGACTTTTCTCTTAACATTTTATTGCATCATGAAGCTCCATAACACGCCGGCGGCAATCGCTGAACCGATAACTCCTGATGAATTACAGGCCATGGCATGCATCAAGAGAAAGTTAGAAGGATCTTCCTTGAGTCCCATCAGGTGGACCTCTCTGGCGGAACCGGGTACTGCCGAAACCCCTGAAGCACCTAGAAGGGGGTTGATTTTTTCCTTCAGAAAAATGTTCATGATCTTGGCAAAGATAATTCCAGAAGCAGTTGCAATGCTGAAGGCAACCGCCCCAAGGATGAATATGCCAACGGATTTTGCAGTCAGAAATACGTCTCCCTGTGTGCTTGCACCAACGGTGAATCCTAAAAATATGGTTGCCGTATCGATTATGGCGTTCCTGGCAGTATTGGCCAACCTGTCGACAACACCACTTTCTTTCATGAGGTTGCCGAAAAAGAACGGCCCTAATAGTGGAATGGAGGCTGGCGCCAGAAAACAGCATAAAAGAATTCCCAAAGGGGGAAAGAGACGGAGCTCTGTTTGGGAGGGTTTTCTGGGTTCACTCATTTTGATTAATCTTTCTTCGCGGGAGGTCAAAAGCTTCATGATCGGAGGTTGAATAATCGGGATGAGGGCCATGTAAGAATATGCAGCGATGGCGATAGGGCCGATCAGGTGTGGGGCCAGTTTGGCGGTGAGAAATATTGATGTCGGCCCGTCAGCGCCACCGATAATGGCAATTGAAGAAGCCTCTTTTGGCAGAAACCCAAGGGCTAAAGCACTTAACAGGGTAAAAAATATTCCCATCTGGGCAGCTGCTCCTAGAAGCATGAGTTTAGGTCGCGCCAGCAATGAAGAAAAATCGGTCATTGCTCCCAGTCCAAGAAATACAATAGATGGGTACAGGCCGCTGGTCACTCCGAAATAGAGATAGTGCAGGACACTGTTATCCTCATAGATCCCCAGTCCGAACCCTTGAAAAAAAGGAATATTGCCAACCAGAATCCCGCAGCCGATCGGCAGGAGAAGCAGCGGTTCGTATTTTTTCGCGATCGAGAGATAAATAAAGGCGAGACCAACGAGAATCATGATAACATGGCGCATGTCGGCCAGGGCATAACCGGTGTTTGATAGAAATTGAAGGAGTAGATCCATTGACATCACCAGTGATAGTTAATCGATTTTAGGTGCCAGTTTACGATTATAAAATGGCCGACTTAATTAAAATTCCATGAAAAAAATCCTTCATCCAGCGACACCAGGAAACCGGCATACCTGAACTCAGTAATTGTCAGATGAGGATGCGGCACACCATACTCCTCGGCAATCAGGTAGAGTTCCTGCAGTTCAAAGGATGGGCCAAGGTTGTCTATAATTGGCTGGTACAACTTCGCCTGCTCCCGGATGTCACTTGGCCATTCTCCGGACAGATCAATATCCTTCAGGTCCTTTTCCTGGTCATCTTGTATTTTTGACGGAGGTTTCTTTTTTTCTAAAAATCCAGCAATAGTATGCAGTTTAGAAATAACAAAAGACAGAACAACAAGACCGGAAAAAACAATCAAAGACCCAACAATGGCCATTGCCCAACCATTTGCTGCATTTATAGCTTCTAACCCGTACAATGGCAGCCTCCTTAACCCGAATATTTCATGGGTAATATTGAAAAGTTTGTATAAAATCTTAATTTATCGACTGTTCCAGCCCATTGCCAAAAGGTTTTTGAAATTCAATTGCCCAAACATGTGAAGTATTATTTTATTCAAAATTACTCATGAAATATCCAGGTCAACAAGTTAGCGGTATGACTCAAAGTCTCGCGAGCTCGCTTATCTGATCATATGCGATCGCTTAACCGTCATTTAGGTCTATTACTGACATAATTTTTCCCTTTCTTGTCCAAGAAACATATAATTGAAAATGATGCATTTTCTACAATAATACAATCTCAATATGGTTGTTTATCATTTAATACCAGCTGTAAACTTTTCTTTTTTTAAGCTGGGCACAAAGCATTGACCAAACAGCTCAATTATAGGTACAATTGTCTACCAATGCACTAAGAAAAACACGATAAGGAGGGTGTTAGCCATGGCGGTGAAAATTCTTATAACCAGATGCATAGACCAAGAAATGGCCGGGGTTTTATATCCACTGATTGCCGAACTGCGGACTCTCGCCATGAACCAGCCAGGTTATATCCAGGGAGAAACCCTTAAACGTGTGGACAGACCAAACGAGTATCTGGTGATTAGCACATGGCGAAATCTGGATGACTGGGAAAGATGGAACGCATCTGAGGAGAGGATTGAACTCCAGGGAAAAATTGATGACATAACCTGTGCACCAACACAATATACAGCCTATGTATCGTATGGGTAGAAGTATCCAAGTGTTAGCACCTGTTAAAAAATTTGCACAGATAGGGGGCGAGGTCATTTCATAGAGTTTCTATAGGAAAAATATAAGGAATGGAAAACAACAATAAAAAGAAAGCCGCCATTGCTGCCGTCCTGTACTTTCTTAGAACGGAAGAAGAGTATGCCCAACAGATGGGTGAGCAGGTAACGGAATCAGTTTCAATCAGCACACAGGATTTATGGAGCTATAGTGGACGGCAGACACAAATGGTTATGCGGAATATGATAGCAATGAAAGCCTTTCCCGGTTTTAAGAAATAATATATCAATGAGGAGTTTGGCATAATGGGCGAACCTATCCAGGTAAAACAGACCAAGATGAATTACAGCAAAGACAGACCAAAAGCTGAAAACCCCGTTAAAATTATGGATCTTACCCTGCGGGACGGTCATCAGTCACTCTTCGCCACCAGGGGAAGAACCGAAGACATGATACCTGTCGCCAAAATGATTGATGATGTTGGGTTCTGGGCCGTGGAAACCTGGGGAGGAGCTACATTTGACACCATGCACCGTTTTCTTAACGAAGATCCCTGGGAACGGATCCGAACTCTGAAACGTTACATAACCAAAACACCATTTTCCATGCTGCTCCGCGCCCAAAACCTTGTTGGCTATAGAAATTATGCAGACGATGTGGCCGAAGCCTTTGTTGATCGTGCGGCGGGAAATGGCATGGATATTTTCAGGACATTTGATGCCTTGAACGACTACCGGAATTTTGAAACCGTGGTCAAGGGAATCAAGAAGGCAGGCAAACATTTCCAGGGCTGCATATGTTATTCAATGACCGAACCCAGGATGGGCGGTGACGTCTATACCTTGGATTACTACATCAAAAAAGCCAAGGATCTGGAAAGCATGGGAGCTGACAGCATCTGCATCAAAGACATGGCTGGCCTGATGGCCCCATATGATGCCTTTGAGCTGATCAAAACCCTTAAAAGCACAGTTTCTGTACCACTCCATCTGCACAGCCATTTCACCTCCGGCATGGCCCCCATGACGCACTTGAAAGCTGTAGAAGCTGGGGTGGATATACTTGACACCTGCCTGTCTCCTTATGCCTACCGAACATCCCATCCGGCTATCGAACCACTGGTAATGACCCTTTTAGGTACCAATCGGGATACCGGATTCGATATAAGGCACCTGGCAGATATCAATGAAAT
This sequence comes from uncultured Desulfobulbaceae bacterium, assembly GCA_945787325.1. Classification (GTDB taxonomy): domain Bacteria; phylum Desulfobacterota; class Desulfobulbia; order Desulfobulbales; family BM004; genus CALZHP01. Next base: position 2,361 of record CALZHP010000071.1, on the reverse strand, counting down.
TCTAGAAAAGGAAATTATCCCAAAATACCGCCACCTGGCAAACGACACAAAGATGTCTATCATCGACATCAAGGTCCTGCTTCATCAGACCCCTGGCGGTATGCTATCCAACCTGGTCAACCAGCTGCGGGAAATGGACGCTCTCGACAAAATAGACGAGGTATACGCTGAGCTGCCCAGGGTCAGAAAAGACCTCGGACAAATTCCCCTGGTAACCCCCACCAGCCAGATTGTCGGAATACAGACAGTAAATAACGTTCTGTTTGATACCGAAGATGAGCGCTATAAAATGATCACCAGCCAGGTCAAAGACCTCTGTTATGGGTTGTATGGTAAAACCGCCATTCCTATTAATCAGGAAGTCCAGAAAAAGGCGCTGAAAGGATATGACAGGGGTGAAGAACCTATTACCTGCAGACCGGCCGAGGTTCTTGATCCAGAGCTGGAGAAGGCTGAAGAGGAAACCAGGGGGCTGGCCGCCGACATTGATGACACCCTGATTTATGCACTGTTTCCCGTTACAGGTAAAAAATTTCTCAAGTGGAAATACGGCAAGGAGCCTATACCTCCTGAAGTTATACCGCGCACAATGGAAGATGTTAAAGCGGAGCAACAGCTTATACAGGATGCTAAGGCCGGTAAATTGATTAAAAAGGCTGACAAAGATACACCTGTTCAGGGTGAGGCTGTCCGTAAATTCAACGTCTTTGTTGATGAAGAATATTTCGAAGTCGGTGTAGACGAGATTGGTGGAAGTCCTCAGATAAACTATGTCAGGCAAGCCCAACCCATGCCTCCGCAACCGCCTCCACAGCCAGTGGCCAAAGCCCCTGAACCAGCACCAGCTCCAACTCCAGCTGCAACTCCAGTACAGGGCACACCAGCACCGGCAGCAGCTGAGTCAGCAGATGGAACACCTTTGACGTCACCGATGCCTGGCATGATTGTCGCTATTGAAAAAAAGGAAGGTGACCAGGTCAATCAGGGAGAAACCGTAATCATTCTCGAGGCCATGAAAATGGAGAACCCCCTGACAGCCCCGGTGAGTGGTACGATACTGAATATGAAATTCAGCATCGGCGATCAGACGTCAAAAGATGATGTCCTCTGCTTGATTGGGTAAGAAAATCAGGTACGGTATACGGCAGGTATTTAATGCAAACCTGTAAAACAAGTGGGAGAATCTTGAACCTTTGAATCGCCCCTAGCTATGCAGAAACGTTGAGGGTGAGGGGCCTGCCTACCGACTATCAGAAACACACGGGCGACTTAACCCGTTCCCTCTCCACCACCTTGTTTGCTTTTTAATATGTTTTTCATTCGGTCTATTTCATTCATAGATTCGAATGCTCTTTTGGGAATTACCAAAAGACCCTTTGGGTCAAAAGAGAGTTCGACTAGATTTTCGTCTTCTTCAATGTTTACCAACTCATTAATTTTATATGAGATGTCTTCATTTAATGAATTACATATTATATGCCCTTCTTTGATTTTGTATGTAGTTGTGTAAGGAAGTTCTTCTTTTAGCGTTTTTGCTATAAATTTCTTAATGTTTTTTTTAGTAATATCAGGGTAAAAAACAAAATAGACAATTGCCCCAATACTGCCGAGTAGGAGCGGAAGCCACAATGGAAGCTCAGCATTAAAATATTTTTTCAAGATCAAGAATACAACGCCTACCCCCAGAAAAGACCCAACCATCCCCAACCATCTATTCTTCTTATAGGTTTTTCTCTGTATAAATAGCCTGAAACGATGTTCAGCTAAATCATCTATTGATGTTTCGAATTTTATTTCCATTGTTAAGCGTACGATTTAATAAGGGGCTGGCCCAAAGCCAAGCCCGATAAGGGCGCAGCTGTTATTTGAGTTTCCCAAAGTTTCCAAAGTTTCGGGGACACCATACTTAATTATTTCTTCTTCGGACCTGGCTTTAGTTTTCTCAACACCCTTGAAGTCTTTTCTTCAAGCATTTTCAGAAACAATTCACCGCCAAGCGGCCTGCCGCTCCTTTCATGACGACGAAGGGTATCATATTCAACCTGAGAAAGACCACTCGCCAGTAAACTTCGCCAGTCAGGAACAATCGACAGCAAGGGCTCTGTCTTAACGAGAATGTCATTCTCACCTTGAAGATGTGCCCTGGCGCTGCTCCATTTATATTCTTCCGGTCTTTTCACTAAACTGGCTTTGACAGGATTCAACTCAATATATCTCGCAGTTGCAAGCAGATATTTCTCATCCATAGGAAAGGAAGAAAACCTTCCCTGCCAGAGATGTCCCTTCCACCCCTTCTGGAAATTGATATAACGTGTATAACGTCGGTGGGCCTCACCTATTCCCCGGTGCAGACCATCTTCT
>CALZHP010000070.1 GCA_945787325.1 uncultured Desulfobulbaceae bacterium | reverse complement strand
CGATCGAATAATTGCAGAGAAGGAAAAGGACAAGTTGATAGCTGATCTTCAGACTGTCCTCGCTGAAGTAAAAAAACGCTTCGAGGGATTATCCCGATTTGTTCATACTGTAAACATGTACGTGATGACAAAGGGGCCTGGAAACAGGTTGAATCGTATGTTCGAGAGCATTCGCAGGCCGAATTCAGCCATGGTATATGCCCAATATGCGCCGAAAAATATCACCAAGATGTTTAAGCAAAAATTTAAATAAAAACAATATATTAATAATTTAATAGCATATATTAAAATTTAGCGACCGCTAGTCTGACCGAAACCAAGCCGCCATATTCTGACTTTCCATTGCCACTATCAATCCTGCATGTTAAGAAAACCTCTGTCGTTATTTACAGTCTTTTAATGCTATTAGTTTATGTGACTAGTCTAATTTTTAATACAGTAACAGATTATGAACAGGTGTATGGGATTGTTTTTATTCTTTTTGCTCCTTTCAGCAGCAGGCTGTGCTACTTTAAACGAATCGGAATGCCGCAATGCAGATTGGAATATGATTGGCATGGAAGATGGTGCAAAAGGTAAACCTACTTCCTATATTGGAAATCATCGAACCGCATGTGCAAAGTTTGATGTAACTCCTGACATTACTGCCTATCAGCAGGGGCACTATGAAGGTGTCAAGCAGTACTGCACTGAACTCAATGGTTTTTTAATAGGTAAAAAGGGTATCAATTACAATGGGGTGTGTCCACCTGAACTGGAAATGTTGTTTCTGGACGGGTATCATTACGGCCATAGGATTCATACTGTTCAAAGCAGGTATAGTAAGCTTTCATCCGTTATAAGCTCTAAACGGAAACATATTGAAAAGATCGAAAAAATGGTGATTGAAAAAGAGGAGCTGCTGATCAGCGACATATCTACGGAAGCGCAGCGTTCAAACCTTTTGATGGAAATTAAAGAGCATCAGGAAAAGATCGGGCAGCTTAAAACGGAAATTCTTGAAAAAGAAAAACAAAGAGCTGTTGCCAAGGTGAAACTCGACAAATTGAACCGTAATAATCCTTACTATTAAATGTTCTTGTAACTTAAATTGCAACGCTATATCGAGTAATTAACATGGATATCCAACTTAATGACATTGAGGTTCGGGTTCTCGGCAGTCTTATGGAAAAAGAGATGGCAACGCCTGAATACTATCCTCTGTCTCTCAATGCACTTACCAATGCCTGTAATCAGAAGTCAAACCGTGACCCGGTTGTATCCTACGATGAAATTACTGTAGTCAGGGCCATTGACGGTTTAAAGGAAAAACAGCTAGCTCTACAAAGTGATGCCAGCAGGGTTCCGAAATATGAGCAAAACTTTACCCGTCCGCGAAACCTGGTTAACAGAGAAGCTGCGGTACTCGCCGTCCTTTTTCTGCGAGGATCCCATACTGTCGGAGAAATTAAAGGCCGCACAGACCGGTTGTACAAATTTACAGATCTAGAAGAGGTAAGCGAGACACTCTTTAATCTTGCTGACCTTGGATATGTGAAGGAACTACCACTGCAACCCGGCCGCAAGGAACACCGATATGCTCATCTTCTGTGCAGCGAACCAGATCTGGATGAAGTTATTGCTATTACTCATCCTGAAAGTGCTACAATGCATGTAAGGACAGAAAATGAAAGAATTGCCGACCTTGAAGACGAAGTAAATGCCTTGCGTCACGACCTCAATGATATGCAGCAGGCTTTCAATGATTTTAAGCAACAGTTTGAATAGCAAGGAAGCAGGAAAGCCTCCCTACCAGATGGGATTACTTTTTGTGGTTGGAATATCTATGAACCGGAAAGGTTATCCTCAATCAATTTAATTATGCTCTCAGTGTCGAATGGCTTATCACAAATACCTGTGACACCGGCCTGCCAGACTGCGGCCAGTCTGCTTTTCATCTGTTCACTGGTGACCATCAAGACAGGAATATCGGGTTGCGTGCTCTCGTTGCGAATATAGAGGATCAATTTGTCGCCATCCATTTTTGGCATGTTAAAATCGGTAAAAACTATATCGAATATTTTACGATCAAGTATTTCGACTGCTTCAGTACCATCCTCTGCTTCATTAATATATTTGATATTAAGGTTTGAAAGAACCTGACATATATGTTTGCGTGCCAGTAAACTGTCATCAACAACCAATACCCTTAGCTGCTCATAATCTACTTTTTCACTTTCGGTATCACTTGTATCTATAAATCTCGTAGTATTAATGAGTGCCTTGCGCATTTCTTCTGCGGTAAATGGTTTGGGTAGCAATGCTACAATACCCGCCTGACGAATCTCTTCCAACTTGGCAAATGATGTCTCAGTGGTAATAAGCATGAAGGGAATAAATTCCAGCTCAAGCCCTTCGCGCATGGTGGTCAGTAGATTGGCTGCTTTCATATCAGGCAAATACATTGAACTCGCAACAAGGTCGGGAGGATTCCTCCGCATACTGGCTAGGGCCTGGGCACCGCTTTCACAAAAATCTACATTATATATTCCAAGAATTTTGAGCTGGTCTTCAATAAATCGTGCAGCAGTAATTGAAGGTTCAACGATGAGGATTGATAGATCTTTTATTGATAATGAAGACATAATGAATTGTATAATTTGCTACAATGTAAATTGTCAATAAGAAATCTTCTAAACTGCTAAAATATCACAAAAATACCTGTGACAGCAAATTATTTAAAATTTACTAGCAGCAATATTAATTTTATATATCTATGAGATTGTATTGATGTTGTATTTAGTAACATTAAGTGAATTAATTTAATGGAGGAAGGAAAGTGAAATTAGTGTCATTTCAATTGTTTTAGGATTGTTTCTGGTATCCTGTATTTTAATGGTTTACGCTGAAGAACTAGAAATCACAAGACCGGACGTTCTTATTCTGGATTCAGATCTCGACGGCATTCCAGACAGGGTCGACAACTGTGTATATGTTTTTAACCCTGACCAGGCAGACCTTGATATGGATGGGCAGGGCGACGCCTGTGACTGGGACAAGGACGGCGACGGCTTTTATTGTCCGGAATGTAAAGTCGGACCATGCCCGGCCCTGCCGTGTACGGATTGTGATGACTGGAATGCAGACGTTAACCCCGATGCCAGAGAGTTCTGCCGTGACGGAATTGATAATGACTGCGACGGTTTTGCCGATTGTGACGACAGACAGGATTGTGGAAAAATTAGAAAGTGCCGCAAAAAATTCCGCAGAGAAGGCAAGGGCAGAACCTGTTCCGACGGACTTGATAATGACAGGGGCGGCTTAAACGACTGTGAGGACCCCGGCTGTTTTGAAAATGATTCCTGTCTGGATTGTCCACAAATATGGGATCCGGTGTGCGGTTCTGATGGCAATACTTATGACAATGCTTGTGAAGCACGCTTGGCCGGAGTAGATGTAGCATATAGGGGTGAATGCCGTACAATGTGCGGCGGTATAGCAGGTATTGAATGTCCTGAAGGATTCACATGCAACTATATAGACCCCACCTGCGGTATCATAGACCTGGCCGGAACTTGCGTACCTATCCGTGATGGTTGTGAAAAGAATTATGATCCGGTGTGCGGCTGCGACGGCGTCACCTATGGCAACGACTGTATGCGCATACTCGCCGGTGCGACTCTTACCTCCAAAGGTGAATGCCCCAAGGGATGCCCGGAGATTTACAAACCGGTTTGTGGTATTGACGGTGTCACCTATGACAATGCATGTTTCGCAGAAGAAGCCGGAGTGAGGATCGCCTATGAAGGCGAATGCCGTATTACAATATGCGGTGGCTTGCCGGTTTTGAATGCCCAGTTGACCAGGCATGTAATTATATCGTCCTTCCTGCAGTATAGTCGATCTGGCGGGAACCTGTGTGGACAAACCCCTAGGCTGTCCCGATAACTGGGACCCTGTCTGCGGATGTGACGGAAAGACCTATTCCAACGACTGTGAGCGCATTATGGCCTGAGTCACCTTGGCCGGCAGGGGTGAATGCAACAAAACCTGTGACGACGGTTCCATCCTTATGTGCCGCATGATGGTGCCCATCTGTCCGGACGGCACCGAGGTTGCCGTGTAGAATGGATGCTACGTCTGCGTTGACCCCGTCACTTGCCGACCTGTGCCGTTTCCTGGTCCGGATCCAATTCCTCTGCCGCGACCACTGCCACTGTCCCGTGATTACTAGATAAATATACAATTTATCAATATTGTAAGAAGGCAGGATCTAACGATTCTGCCTTCTTTTTTATTTCGAGTCGGAACAGTAGGCCTGACTTTTCATTATGGTATATGAGATCACTTTCAGATATCTACAACCTGAACGCTATTTGCTGTTAATTCCTGACTTTCCATTGCCACAATAAATGTTGCATGGTAATTAAAATATAAAAGTTACAAATGGTGGCAAGGGACTTTTATTTTTAATTATAGAAAACACGAGATACTAAAAAGGAGAAAATTATGTTCAGAACATTGTTCACTGCAGCCCTCCTGAGTTTCTTTTTCTTTGGCTGTGCCGTCAAGGAACCTCTACAGGAAAAGGCTAAACCTGGCAGTAGTGAGGTAATTGTAAAAGACAAAATTTCAGAAAAGAACCCCTGTGAAACCTTGATTGATGAGGCTGTTTTACAATCCAGAAAGACCATGAAAACAGTTAAAGAATCCTGCCAAGGTTTACTCATCGAGGCAAATCCAATGTGGGACATAAATTATGATGGCACAATCCGCATAAGGGTTTATGATTCGGAAAGCAAGCAAGTTAGAGATGAGTTCCGGAAGCTGCCAAATTCACAGTAATGGAAAGAATAAAAAAATATCTGCTATACAGGTAAAACGAATCTTCTGGCAATTCTGGGATAGCCAAGATCAACAGGCAGACAGCAGACGCAGACAGGGGGGCAAATCTTTATCCTTGACATATGGTGCAGGGGGATCGATTTGGGGTCAGGCTGGTTTAACATTTGAGAAAACATAAATAACTGCCATTACATTTCGAAAACACATATTTCACGTAAACAAAAGATAGCCATAATCAACCTTAAAACATCTCAAGATCTAATATTTGAAAATCTCCATAAAGCTTTTCTTTTTGATCTGAAAACTTTCTTGCAACATTCCTAAACATTTTCCATCAAGTTTTTGTCACTGCAATTCTGTAGATGTCAATAGATCTGAAATCAAATAGTCAAATCATAAAATATATTAGCAAAATTATATTTTATTCTTATAGTTTTTTAAAATTCTTAAAAAGAACAGCCTGGTAATATTCTGGTCACTGTTATTTATTGAAATGATTTTTCCACAAACAACGAGGATCATCATGAATAGAACGCGCACATTTTTTTTAATGGTATCGCTTACAGTTCTCTTTGTTTTTATTGGTGGTGTTGTTGGAGGAAGGCAAGGTACTGTACTGGCTTTTATTGTCGCTGCCGGAATGAACTTTTTCTCATATTGGTTCAGCGACAAAATGATCCTTCGTCGCTACCGAGCTTCACTGGTTGGTCCTGAGGATCAGTCTCGCCTTTATCCCATTGTAGAAGATTTGACCAAAAAGTCCGGGTTACCAATGCCTAAGGTTTTTGTTATACCCGAACGTAATCCGAATGCATTTGCAACAGGTCGTAATCCAGAACATGCCGCGGTTGCCGCAACAGAGGGTATATTAGCTATTCTTGATGATGATGAATTGAAAGGTGTTATGGCACACGAGTTGGCACACGTAAAAAATCGGGATATATTGACCGGCTCAATTGCTGCGACATTTGCTGGGGCAATTGCCATGCTCGGTCAGTTTGCGAGGTTTGGTGTTGGCAGCCAAGGCAGGCGGAATAATCCCCTTGGAATGATGCTGATCTTTATTGGCGCACCACTCGGAGCCATGCTGATTAGGATGGCAGTTTCCAGGATAAGGGAATATGCTGCCGATGAAGGTGGGGCACAGATAAGTGGTAAGCCTTTAGCGCTTGCCAATGCCTTGGGAAAACTCCAGCAAGGTGTAAAAGCCTTTCCAATAACCCAAGGTAATCCAGCTCACTCACATATGTTTATAATGAATCCCTTCTTTGGAGGTCTTCAAAGGTTTTTTTCCACGCATCCGCCTGCAGAAGAAAGAATACGTCGTTTACGAAAGTTAGCTGGCGAGAGGTAATGAAAGTAAATTGTAATATTGATGGTATTTACTTCATTAATCTCAATGGATTCCAATTCCATAATCCAAATTCAATTTAAGCCACAATCTATAACTAATTAAAAAGCATTGTTTTATTGAATACTATATTGTATAGTATCTAATTGTTGGGCAGTCACTTGTTGTGTAGTTAATTAAATGCAGAAAAGTATACCGCGCAATCCTCAAAGTGAGGGAACGCGGTTTTTTTGTTTTAGGACATGTTATGACTGCTGGCCGAATATTATAATAATAACTCGGCCAATTATTATAAAGCGGTTCTTAAATGAAAACCGCGCGTACAAAGGAGTAGTTACAATGGCAGAAGGAACAGTTAAATGGTTTAACGATTCAAAAGGTTTTGGTTTTATTGAGCAGGATGGTGGTTCAGATGTATTTGTTCATCATTCAGCGATTCAGGCTGAAGGTTTTAAGTCCCTCCAAGAGGGTGCTAGAGTAACTTTCGAGGTTGTTGATGGCCCCAAAGGCCCTGCAGCTGAGAATGTTGTTCAGCAGTAAATTGTTATATCGATTATTTCAAAAGCCCCGCAATTTGCGGGGCTTTTTTGTTGGTAGGAAGTTTTTTTTAAAAAATTATTATAAAGGATTCAACTGTGGCTCGAAACAACTACTCATACGAGAAGCGTCAGAAAGAATTGGCAAAGAAGAAGAAGAAAGAAGAGAAGAAAAAGCGAAAACTGGAGAAGAAAAAATCCATATTAAATGAAAATCCTTACTCAGAGGAAGAATAAGGCCTTACCTCGAAAAGAAGGTCAATAAAATCATTTCATATTCCTCAATACATTTTCAGCTCATGGTTTAAGCTGAAGATTGGTGCATTTCAGCGTTCCCTTCAGCCTTCTTCTTATGTTATTTATATAATTTTCAATATACAATTTTCATTCTTCATTAGTATTTAATCATTCCCATTCAATAGGGTTAACCTTATAAAAACCATACAATTCTTCGTATAGTTCTGGGTGCTTATTTTTAAGCTGTCTTGGTTTTTCGAAAAAAGTTTCTGTGGCTACGGCAAAAAATTCCGCAGGGTTGGTTGCCCCGTATGAATCCATTACACTTTTCTGCCCACGCGACGTTTTCCTCCTGAGTTGTTCATATTCTTTCGAAAATACACGGGCCCAGGTTGAGTAGGCAGAAGGGGGCGAAAGGGAAGGGGCACCATCTGCAGAACCGTAATCCTGATCAAGTTGGTGGGCGAATTCGTGCATTGTTACATTATGACCGTCGTTGAAATTCGCAGCGCCTTTCTTAACACTGTCCCAAGACAGAACAACAGCACCGGTACGCCACGATTCACCCAGGCGGACAGAGGCATCATTCTGCGGCACACCAGGAGTGTGACTTGTAGCGGCCACATATGTGCTTGGATAGACAAGGATTGAATATAGCTTGGGATAATATTTAACCTTTCGATTCAAGAGCAACATGCAGGCCTGGGCTGCGATAGTTACCATTATTTCATCGGTCATGGTAAGTCCACCGCAACCTTCAAAGTTTTTTTCACCAATGAATATCCTCATTGCGGCCTGAAGTTGTTTCCGTAACTCTGGAGAAAGTTTGTTATAGGGTGGCAGATTATAATGGAGAAGAGTATCCCATTCCTCGGGAAAGGGGGTGCTGAGTAGCAATTGTCTTTTTTTCTTGCGCCGAAAGGCACTGATAGCAAATCCGGCCCATACACTTAATCCAACTAATATTAAAGGAATTAAAAGTTTCATGTTTTAATATTACTTGCAACGAGTTCGTCTGTCTCGTTTCAAGAAACTAGTTATTATATTTTTTTCAAGATACAGGGGATGCCCTATTCTAATTAACTATTTCTTTGAGGATAAAGAGCAAGACTTTACCATTAACATTTATCTCATTAAAACCTCTTTTTTACCCCAGCCCTGCGTCCCGATACCACAAAAAAAGGGGAAGCCTGATTCGGCTTCCCCTTTGGTTATGGTATGTTCAGAACTACTAACTTTTGTAGTTCTCTTTAAACCATTGATAAAGTTTTACTCGGGATTCTTTATTCCATTCTAGGTACTTTTTCTCGCGAGATTCTTTTGATCCCTCACTTTTTCCACCTTCGTAGCTGCGACTGCAATTTTTATTCTCATACACAGTAGTTCCACTGGATTTATTGACAATGCCGCCATATTCTCCTTCAGAATAGGAAGCTTTAGCTGACAGAAATAAAGTAAAGGCAACGATAATAAAAGTAGCAAGATATTTTCTACACATGATTAATATCACTCCTTTATTCTGAATAATGGATAACAGCGAGCACAGTTAATTTTCCTCCGATTTAGAAATCGAAAGGTAGCATATATCATTTAAGCTTAATAAAATTATTGAAAAACCTATTAAGTATTCCGTGGTTTGCGGGCAACTTGTTCCAAAGAACCCAAAATGTGTTTAGTTTACTGGTGACTATGTAAATTCCGTTTTAATCAGATATTAAACTTAAAAGCAAAGTGTGTTCCAAAAAGTGCTGTATTTGCCAAACTATCTGATATAATTAATTAAATATTATTAAAAGAAAAACTATGTATGCATTCTCAAATTCGACAAACTGTAAACAAATTGCAACATTTACTGTTTGTGATTGTTAGGTTTGTGTGACTTAGGGTGACAGTCAAGCTTATATGTTTTAACTAAAATATTAATATTCTACAATTTATTCATATCACTTGAAATCTTCATTTCTTTTCGCTTACCTCGCCTTGTTAAATTATTTTGATAATAATGATTCCTGAAGTACAATGACCATACTCAACACATGCTGATTATGACACATGGAAACCTGATGATTAAACAATTATGCAATAAAAACTACATTGTTCTTTTTGTATGCACCGGTATACTTGGCATGCTGTGTGCATTGATTATTGCCGCAACCGGTGCAAAAATCGGGAACACATATACAAACCCTGTCCTCGTTGAAACTGTTACTATACACAGGGGGTCTCCAGATAATTATTCGGGCCTGCTTGGCATAGGTGATCCATCAGTATTATTCCATGATGGAAATTACTATTTATACCCGACCGGTGATAACCATGGTTACGATGTGTATATATCAAACGACCTGGTCAACTGGAAGAAGGGGCCCAGGGTATTTCAGACCACTGAACCGGGTGTCTGGGCACCAGATGTTTTTTATAATGCCAAGGACCGGAAGTTTTACCTTTATTACACGGTTAATGGCCGTGTTGGTGTTGCTATATCCGACCAGCCAGATGGAGTATATAATGACCATGGGATGTTGGTGGATCATGCGATAGATGCCCATATGTTTTTAGATGAAGACAGCAACTACTATCTTTACTACGTTGAATACCCGGGATTCAGGATACATGTGCAGCCAATGATAAACCCGGTCCGGAAAAAGGGCGATCCTATACGTATTATTAATGCTACTGATCCTTGGGAAAAGAAGAACGCCGCTTTGACCGAGGCTCCCTGGATGTTGAAATACCGTGGTACCTATTATCTTCTCTATTCTGCCAGTGGGGCCGATACTCAGGATTATGCCATTGGGTATGCGACTGCTGATAGTCCGCTTGGACCATTTAAAAAATTCAAAGGCAACCCACTGATCAAAAAGGGAGAAGGCATCTTTGGTCCTGGACATTGCAGTGTAACAAAAAGCAGTGATGGACAGTTATGGATGGTGTACCATCAGCAAAAAAATGGCAAACGTGGATGGAACAGGATTATTTGTATAGATCCTCTCTGGTTTGATGATCAGGGTGGGCTTCATGGTAAAGCAACGAGGTCAGTATCCAGGCCTGCTCCTGGATATCAGGGGTAGGCCATATGTGCCTATTTTGACATTGTTTTTCGTGGTTCATATTTTTTTCTATTTAGGAGGAATCAATGAAGAAGTTTCTCTATTTGTGCCTTGTGTATTGTTTATGTTCATATCCAAACTCAGTATTTGGTAAAGACGCTGAATGTACCGCAGGCAACTGTGTAAACGGTCAGGGAACAGCGACATTCTCCAATGGTGATATATATGTGGGGACATTCAAGAATAGTTTACCAAACGGCACAGGTACATTAACATTCTCTAATGAGACCGAATATGTTGGTGAATTCAAAGTTGGCAGTGCTCACGGTCAGGGAACATTTACATACACTAATAGTAACAAATATGTTGGGGAAGTTAAGGACAGTTTACCAAACGGTCAAGGAACCCTGACATACTCCAATGGAACAGAATATGTAGGCGAATTCAAAAATGGCCGAGCAGATGGTCAGGGGACATTTACATATCTTAACGGGATTAAATATGAAGGGGAAGTTAAGAATAGTTTACCTAACGGCCAAGGAACATTCACATTTTCCAGTGGAAAAAAATATGAGGGAGAAGTTAAAGATGGCCGTGCAGATGGCAAAGGAATATTGACATACTCTAATGGGAACCATTATGTGGGTGAGGTCAGAAATGGGCAGGCACATGGTCAGGGAACATTTACATACCCAAGCGGTGACAAATATGTAGGAGAAGTCAGGGAAAGCTCACCTAACGGCCACGGGACATTTACTTTTTCGAATGGTAATAAATATGAGGGTGAATTTAAGGATGGCAACGCAAACGGCTATGGAACACTTATACAACGTGATGGGAAAAAGTATGTTGGTGATTGGAAAGACGGGGGAAGGCACGGAAGAGGTGATGAAGGATATATGTTTGGCGAAGGAAAAACTGGATATTGGTTGAATGACATATATGTTGGAAAGGAAAAGCCTCAAGAACTTAAATATTAACCCGATGAATCAGGAGTAGATTTTCAATCTTAAATAACGATAACAAAACTGATCACGTTTCCGCGTAATTCCATTGTAACTCAAATCCGGTATCAAACCAGACCACCATATAATTTCTGCTATCCCAACTAACTTTCAGTTATATATATGCTATGACGTGGACAGCATTATAATTAATACTATTCTAAGTTCTTATCATAGCCCACAATAGAAAAAATAATAAAACATTTATGAGTTCAAGTCTGAAGTTGGGGGATTGGTAGAAATTAAATATCTTTGAAATTATTCAATAATAATTTCTCCTTTAAAATATTGCATTGCTAGTTTTCTATTTTAATCTTCTGCATAATTTGTGAGAAAAATCTTTTGAAAGGCGACTTTCTTTTTCTATACCTTCTTGATCCCCTAGATTTTCGTTTAGGAAGTAAAATTAAATGATTATCCTTGTCTTTCTTAGAGGTTTTGGCCGACAAGTCATTTTTCAAATAGTTTCTTTGCCGTAATTCTGCCTTAGCTTGGTAATCTAATGCAAGCTGGGCTATTTCCCTGGAGGATGATATCAGTAAATGTATCAAAAGATAAATTGCTGCAGGAAAAAGAATAAACCAGGTATTCCACAAAAAATCCTGCATAGACTCGGCATATACAGTTGAAAAATCTTTCTGTCGACACCAGTCTTCGTAATGTTCTCCAATATCACCCAACACACCTTCTTCGATGGAATATTCCCAAATGAAAGGGTTGATATGAAAAGCACTGAAAATTTCTTGAGCAATCTGCACAGGAACAACGTAATTGTTAATAAAGAGAATTACCGAACTGATTATTAAGGCCAGTATCAAAAAACAAAGAAGTATTTTCAAAAGAAGGTGTTGAAGTTTTTTTACCTCCCTGCTCAGCCTGGTTGGGCTCAATGTTTTGTTAGAGCGGAAGCAGTTACTGTAAGCGATACCGAAAGCATTGTTATTTATTATAGTAAGTGACAGGACTACCAAAAAGCAACTAAATGATATAAGAAGTATATTACCTATAAGCCTTTTTGCAGCCTTTCCCTCCCAATCAGTTTCACCAAACTGCCTCCAAACAATTACATTACGGTCAGTTATATAGTGACCGGACTTAGGCAGTTTAAAGTTTTCCAATGAAAATGAATTTATATCTGTAACGATAAATAAATTGTTAAAAGCTTCTATAGGAAGCACCACTTTCATGTTTGAAAACCTGTCATCAGATTCTATTTGATTGCTTGCAACACCATGGATTTCCGTAAGAGCTGCAAACAAATCCACATAATTATTATTACTATATATATCTATTGGCTGGTCGGGGTCGGGCAGCTTTAGGTCAGTAAGTGTTTCTGCTGAAAAGATGGTAGGGCTGAATGTTGTTGCACAAATGCCAATGGGAACAGAAAGGAACAAAACTACGACTATGATCGAAAAGGTTAATTTTAGCATTTTAATGAAGGCGATGTGCGTATATTTATTCAATCAGATTAATTGAGACATTAATAAAATTTTTATAAACAATGGATACATTCTGAAAACTAATTATTTACGACGATATTATAGTTATATATAGTAATTAATCCGAAATGTTTCAAATCTGGCTTTGTTCAAATTGATTCGATTACAGAAA
>CALZHP010000069.1 GCA_945787325.1 uncultured Desulfobulbaceae bacterium | reverse complement strand
TAGAAAAAGTACCTTTCGACAGGGTATTGGCAACGTACCGAAACTCCATTCCAGCTGAAAAACCGCGTTTAGAATAATATCCAGGATAGAAGGTCATATCACTGCTGGGAGAAAGGTTGATGAACAGAGGTGCGATTATTCCTGTGCCTTCTCTTTCCGACTGGGAATATTCAGGGAAAAGAAAACCGCTCTGTCTTTTGGTTTTTGCCGGAAGAATCAGGAAAGGTGAATAAAACACTGGAGTATTTCTGATCCTGAGAGAAGCATGTTTTAGGACGGCATATCCTTCTTCAGTAATATGGGTATCATTGCTGTGAATACTCCAGGGAGGGGCTTTCTCTTCTTTAATGGGGCAGGTGGTAACCCAGCTTTTCTGAAGGTGGTAGGAATTACTACCTGTTTTTTCAACAATATCTCCGCTGAAATGAAAGTTGTTTTCGGGCAGGAACAGTGTTGCTTTTTTAAAATTTCCTGTTTGACTTTCAAGATCAACAGAAGCTAAATCTGCTTTTACAGCATAATCGTCGGAAGTAATTTCCAGGTTCTTTTCCGCTTCTATACTGCCTAGATCTAAGTTGTAATTTATCCAGTCTGCACTTATGACCAGCGATTTGAATGCCCTGTCTTCAAGGGGCTTCAGGACGACATGACCTTTTGCAATTATGCTTTGCGGCTTTCGTTTATATGTAATTCGGTCAGCTGTTATCTGCCAAGGGGTTAACCTTGTTTTATGATTCTGTGCCCACGCATCTGGTATTTTGTATAAATAGCACGGAATAACAAAACAGAAAAACAGTATTGGCAATCTGGGAAATGCCCTGAGAAGCCGCATGTGATGCTATTCTTCCTTCAGTACTGCGCCTGTGCTGCCGGAGGTAACCTGTCTGGCATAGCGGGCGACATAGCCTGTTGTTATATTTGCTTCGCGGGGTTGCCACATTTTACGGCGTTGTTCCAGCTCATCCTCATCGACTTCAAGGCGGATTTCCTTTTCTGGAATATTAATGGATATTTTGTCACCTTCTTTCACTAGGGCAATGGGACCGCCAACAGCAGCTTCCGGTGAAATATGACCCAGGCACGCCCCCTGTGTGCCCCCAGAAAAACGGCCATCTGTAATAAGTGCAACACTTTTGCCAAGCCCCATACCGATAATAGCTGAAGTTGGGGAGAGCATTTCAGGCATACCAGGACCGCCTTTGGGGCCGCAATAACGGATGACAATAACATCCCCGGGATTGATTTTGCCTCCCAGGATCGCAGACTGAGCAGCTTCTTCAGAATCAAAGATCCTTGCTGGGCCAGCATGTGTGAGCATTTCATCAGCAACAGCAGATTGTTTGACTACAGCTCCATCCGGGGCCAGGTTGCCATATAATACTGCGATGCCGCCCTGACGGTGATATGGATTATCAGTGGGGCGGATTATCTCGCTGTCACGGGAATCTTTTCCTTTCAGGTTTTCACCTAATGTTTTCCCGGTTGCAGTAATTACATCTGAATGGAGGCAACTTTCAAGTTTCAGTAATTCATTCATGACAGCAGGAACACCACCAGCTTCATTCAACTGCTGCAGGCTATGAGGGCCACCAGGTATAAGGCTGCAGAGATGTGGTGCCTTCTCACTTACCTTGTTAAAAAGGTCAAGTGTCAGGTCGACGCCTGCTTCGTGAGCAATTGCAGGTACATGCAGAACCGTGTTCGTAGAACAGCCAAGTGCCATATCAACGGCCATGGCGTTTTCAAATGCCTCTTTAGTGGCAATATCGCGTGGCATGATATTCTTTTCCAGCAACTCCATAACTTTCATGCCCGCCTGTTTGGCCAGCCTGATACGAGCAGCGGAGACAGCGGGGATAGTACCGTTACCCGGCAAACCAAGCCCGATAGCCTCCGTTAGACAGTTCATAGAGTTTGCTGTAAACATTCCGGCGCATGAGCCGCAACCCGGACAGGCCGCATCCTCAAGTTCATCAAGTTCTTCAGGAGTCATAGTATTGGCCTTCACACGACCGACGCCCTCGAAAACGCTGACCAGATGAACATCTTTTCCCTGAAACCTGCCGGTAAGCATGGGGCCGCCACTCACCATTATTGCTGGAATGTTTACACGCAACATAGCCATAAGCATTCCAGGTGTTACTTTGTCACAATTGGGAATCAACACCAGTGCATCAAAAGGATGGGCCTGGGCCATTATTTCCACAGAGTCGGCAATTACCTCCCTACTTGCCAGAGAGTATTTCATCCCCATATGGTTCATGGCAATTCCGTCACATACCCCTATAGTGCCAAAAGAAATAGGAGTACCTCCTGCCATTCTTACACCGGTTTTCACCGCTTCAAGAATTTTGTCGAGATGTATATGTCCGGGGATAATTTCATTTTGAGCATGTCCTATGCCAATAAGAGGACGACTGATTTCTTCGTTGGTATACCCCATTGCTTTAAGAAGAGAGCGGTGTGGCGCTCTTCCAAGCCCTTTTTTTATTGCATCACTTCGCATGGGTAGTATTTCACTCCTGATTTATTGATTTGTTATTGAGAATCTGTGTGCTTTATAAGGCTTAAATCTATAAGAATTTATCAATTAATACTGCGATCAGGTGCCTGCGTTAAATGAAGTTTCAGCACCATCTTAAGACGTGGAGCTTACGCTTACAAACTAAGTGTGTCAAGACAAAATTTCTAGGGAAATCAAGGGTAAGGGGTCCGAGCGAGACCAGTTTTCTCAGTAAAAACGACAATAATAATTTCCAAGGCATATGTTTGATCGATGTAAATGTATTATTTCATTATTTTAACTTGGAAATATTTTGGAAATATTAATGTTAATTTGAAGAAAAGGAAATTAATATTAATGTACTAAGCCTCATCGTATTAAATATCTCTTGATTATGACCGCTGTTTGATTTATCTTGTCGACGTTACAGAGAATTGGCATAATTGCTCCCATATTCCTTTCAGAACCTCCTAACCACTGATTAACAAATCATGAAATATCTCTTCGGCCCGGTCAATTCCCGTCGGCTGGGGCTTTCACTGGGTATCGATCTTCTTCCTTCAAAGATATGCAACTTGAATTGCATTTATTGTGAAGTCGGTGCTACTACTGATTTAACTTGTGAGCGCAAGGTGTATGTGCCCACAGAGGGAGTTATTGGTGAGATAGATGAACTTCTGAGCCAGAAATCTTCCAAGGATATTGATGTATATACTATTACCGGAACAGGTGAACCGACACTTCACAGCGATATCGGTAAAATAATAAGGTACCTGAAGAAACATACCGGTAAGCCCGTTGCTGTATTGACAAATGGGACCCTCCTCTATCTCAAGAGCGTACGTGATGATCTTTCTGCAGCTGATATTGTTATCCCTTCACTTGATTCAGCTAGATCTTCAAGCTACAGGAAGGTCAACCGTCCGGCAACTTGTGCTGCATTAGATGACATCATAGAAGGATTGCGAATCTTTTGTAAGAACTTTCAAGGAGAGGTCTGGCTGGAAATTCTTCTGTCACAGGGGATGAATGATACTCCTGAGGATATTAATGCTCTTGAAGGAGCCATTAAAGAAATTCAGCCTGACAGGGTGCAACTCAATACTGTAGCGCGGCCTCCCCTGGAAAAATATGCCATACCGCTTAGCAGAGAGCGTATGGAAGAAATCGCTGATCGCTTAAAAGGGGTATTCGATGGATCTGTTGATATGCTTGTTGATTTTGAAAAAAGATCACGGGTGAATTTTCAGCCTGTTGTAATTTCCGAGATAATTCAGATGCTTAAACGCAGACCCTGCACGGCTTCTGATATTTGTGAAGCTTTGAATTTAGATAGAGGGGAAATTGATAAAGCTTTAATGGAACTTGAAAAAGACAATAAAATAAGGCCAGTTATTCACAATGGGGATAAATATTATCATTTTCATGAGTTCAAGAATAATTAGAAGTTTAATATGACCCATTACATGTTATAGTTGCGAATAAATTAATACCAGGCTTGTAACTAAGTATCACTAAAGATTTTAGGATAGACAGAATAAGTATACAAGACCGTTAAGGATACATATATATGATAGAGATAGATTCAGAGACAGCTGTTGAAGAGTCAACAGAGATCTCACCTGCCGAAGAAAAGGCAAGTAAAACAAAGAAAAAAACAAAAACTTCCCCGCCAAGGAGAAGTAGACGGACAAAAAGCTCCAGCCGAAAGCACTCGAAAACTGCCAAGAGTCCACAAAAAAGGACAGTTACGGAAGAAGTTAGAAGTGTTCAGGGTGAGGTTGCGGCCGAAATAGTTGAAAAAGAATACACGGAAAAAAAGGAAAAACATCAAGGGAGAAAGATTTCCGGAAAGGTTAAAAATAAATCGGCAGCCAACATACAGAAAAGCGAAGGCAAACCTAACAAAAAAAGTAAAAAAGACACCACACAGCTAGTTAAACTCCTAATAAATGCTGAAGAACCTGAGGAGTGTCGTATTGCTCAGGTGGAAGGTGGCCGTATAGAATCTTTTCAGGTTACAACCCAATCACTGGAACAGACAAAAAACAATATTTACAAGGGTCGTATTTCTTCAGTAGAGTCAAATCTCCAGGCTGCATTTGTGGATATTGGTCTGGAGAAAAACGGTTTTCTTTCATTTAGTGAAATCCATCCGGAATATTATGATGTAGACGTCGATCCATCTACTCATTGGAAGGACCTTCATATACAGGAAGTAATACGAAAGGGACAGGAAGTCTTGGTGCAGGTTGTGAAAGAGCCAATCGGTAATAAAGGCGCAAATGTGACCACATATCTTTCCCTTCCTGGTAGGTGCTTAGTCCTTATGCCCGGAAGCGATAGTTCTGGAGTGTCCAGAAAAATTGACGACGAATCCCAGAGGTCCAAACTTCGAGAGATGATGAATGGCTTCAGTATTCCGGAAGGTATTGGATATATTATTCGAACCGCCAGCAGGGATATCACTAAAACCGCCCTGTCAAATGATTTTCGTTATCTTCTAAGGCTTTGGCGCGAAATAAAGAAGCGCGGGCAGACAAAGGACGCGCCTGCCCTTATATATAAAGATCAGGACATAATTGCAAAATTTCTGCGTGATCATTTTTCAGCAGATATCAAAGAAATACTAGTAGACAGTCAGGCAGCTTATGACCAGGTTATGAATTTTCTTGCACTCCTTCCTGCAAAACAGAGAAAGACTGTTGTCCGGCTCCACAAGGGACCGCGACCAATTTTTAATCAATTTGATGTAGAAGAGCAGATTGAAACAATATATCAACCATACGTAAAACTACCTTCAGGCGGGTCCATTGTTATAAATCCAACTGAGGCTTTAGTAGCAATAGATGTAAATTCCGGCCGAACAGGAAAGGATAAGAATTTCAGTGAAACAATATTCCTTGCCAATAAAGAGGCCGCCGCAGAGATGGCTAGGCAATTAAGATTGCGGGACCTTGGTGGCCTGATTGTCGTTGATTTCATTGATATGCGAAACAAAACGCATATCCGTGAAGTTGAGAAGCAGGTGAAAGCAAGTATGAAACGTGATAAGGCTAAAGTCGATATCAGCAGGATTTCTAAGTTTGGCCTTATGCAGATTTCCCGGCAGAAAATGGGTGCTCCAACCCAGACGGGAAGTTACAACGCTTGTGAGCACTGCCAGGGCCGTGGCGTTGTAAGATCTGTTGAAACACAGGCTTTGTTTTATTTGCGACGTATCCAGACCGGGGTTTCAAGGAAGAAAGTTGTAAGTGTTGAATGCCGTTTACCGATGAATGTTGCCCGTTATCTTCTCAATAAAAAGAAAGAGGAACTGGTAGATCTTGAGAAACGCTATGATGTAGTAATTAACATCGAACCTGCGCCAGAAATGAATCCGTCTGACTATCGGATTGACTTTGTAAAACACTAATTACAAATAACATTGATAGAAGCGGAATTCCTTTTTATACAGGGAAATCTTTGTTGAGGAATATGAATAATTAGGTTATAAAGGCTCGCATCATACGCGCCCGTAGCTCAGCTGGATAGAGTGCCGGACTACGAATCCGTAGGTCGCAGGTTCGAATCCTGCCGGGCGCGCCAGTAATTACAAAGCCCCGCATGCCGGGGCTTTTTTTGTTTCTTTCATGTCGCTGATTTGTGTATGCCAATCATCACGCGTTGTGTTGCATGATCACTATCACCTCTTATTGTAGTTCACTCTTATTCTACTCCGTTGAAGCGCAGCGGAAATCCGCCTCAGGCGGACCGGGCGCGCCAGTAATTACAAAGCCCCGCATGCCGGGGCTTTTTTTGTTTCTTTCATGTCGCTGATTTGTGTATGCCAATCATCACGCGTTGTGTTGCATGATTACTATCACCTCTTATTGTAGTTCACCCTTATTCTACTCCGTTGAAGCGCAGCGGAAATCCGCCTCAGGCGGACCGGGCGCGCCAGAAGCTTCTCAGTTTCAAAACCCAATTCCTTATTGCTTATTACTTTATATGCCGACGAAATGCCTGTCAATAAAAAGGTGTAGTTTTTTGTTGTGTTGTATAACCATCAGAAATTATGAAGTATTTTGGAATGCGACATTAAATCCTGCTTAGTGAAAACCGCACATAAGCATAATAAACTGTTTAAAATCAAATAGATATGCTACTTTTCCCTGTGATTGTACAATATACGAAACAAGCATCGTATATATTTAAAGAAGGTATCTGTCTATTATTATTGGCAAAGCTGAAAATGTAACCAATGTTTGCAAATTGCCAGGCAGCCTGTTTTGTTTATATATATTTGAAAATATTATATTTAATGAATTCTTCGTAAACGTAGTATACGGTATTTTTGAGAATTCTTAAATTTAAAATTAAAGCTTAAAAGAGTTGTCTGATTTTTTTTTTTGAGTTATAGCATTCTTTCAGTGCACAGTAAATAAGATCATTCGCCCTTTCCCATAGTAACATATTGTTTTTGATGGAAATATATTCATGCCGAATAGGGTGGGGCCTCGTAAGCCATCCGGCTTAATTTTCATTTATCGTGTTTCTAATAAAATATTCTGCTCCTCGATAAATCTTGGCATAATTTATGCAATTCAGGGGGTACTTTTAAAATTATATACTTTCCCAAAATGAAAAAGCTATACAGAATATTTCTACTGACCCGTTTTCAAATGAAGAGATAAGCGAACACGGGCCAATTATTTGAATATTTAGATTAGTTTAAGGAGTTAATAATGAGTTTTATAAGAACTGCAATAATATCCATGCTGACAGTTGTCTTATCGGCAACTTACTCTTTAGGTGCTGTACTGAGTGTAGGTGATGTATATGTTGATAAGCAACAAAATAATAGTGTTTCGGTTGATATTACAGTAGATGACACTTCTGAAATTGCAGGGAGTGCTTTAAAGGTAGTTTATAATTCCAGCGAAATACAGCTGACATCTGTTGAAAGTCGTTTTTTTGACACTTTCATTAATCAACTTATAGACCTGCCGGGAGCAGGTGATCCGTTTGTCGATCCGTCTGATGGGATAACATATGTACCAATTACTAATAATGGCACAACCACCAATATCCCGGTTCCTAGTGGTGATGATCAGCCACTCTTTACCCAATTTGACAGCCCGTCAGGTACAATCTTAGTTGGTGGTCGAGTTCAACCCGGAGCTCAAGGGAATAATACTCTTTATACATTGACTTTCGATGTGAGCCAGGCGAACCAGGGGCTTTATCCAATTGAAGTAGTACAAAATACATCAGAACAAGGCGTTGGCGGACTTCTTCCAATATTTATTGGAGCTCAGCCGCCCACTCCAGACCAGGATTTAACAGACCCTTCTGTATATCCAGTTATACCGGTAAGCAATATAAGTAATGGTACAATTACCTTAGGAAACAGTGCTAATGTCAGCATAACCAACAAGCCTGCTGAAACGCTGACAGTGGAGTCCGGTGCCAGTTCTCAAATGTTCACAGTTTTTGGTAATGACAATGAGGTTTACAATTGGACTGTTACTGATAGCAATGGTGCAGTAGTAGATTCTTGGTCAGGCAGCTCCTATGCATTTGTTGCTCCTACGGCAGGCGCATTCGCCGGTGCTTATACGATTAGTGTTAATGGAAATCTTGGTTTTAGTGACAGTTTTGAAGTAAGGGTGCCGTTTGTAATAACTCCTGCTTTCCAAACATTTACAGAATTGAATCTTGATGGTACTTCCAACCCGCAAACTTTCAGTGTTGAAGGGGCGGATGGATTTTATACATGGGAAATACTTGATAGCCAATATGCGGTTGAATCTGTATTTGATCCAGGCTTATACGGTACTTTTAGTAATGGCCATTCTGCTACAAACCAGAGTACTAACATATTTACACCTGCGGATATTAATACATGGACCAAGTTTTACTTGCGTGTAACAGTATTAAATAATGCAGACCTTACAGAAGAGAATGGTCTCAATACAAGAATTGCCGGTCCTTTTACAATTGTTCCCGTGAGTACTTACACTGTTGTCCTGAGTGATAATGAAGGTGCAATTGATGGTTCAATACTGAACGGATCTGATATTACGGTAAGTGAAATAGTAACAGGCCAGCAGAGTGTGTCAATCTCCAGCAATGGTGAAGCACACCTCACACTACCTGACGCTGGTGGAACTTATAAATATAAGATTAGCGACAACAGATCTCAGGTTGTCTATATCGATCAAACAGTTTCATCTGAAACCCGTACAACTTATGTTTCTCTTGAAAAAGCTGGTGTTGATACTATAACGGGCATTGTTGAAGATGTTTACGGCTCACCACTTGGTGGTGCTGAGGTCAGAGCTTTTCAGTCAGGACAAATTACAGAACAATATATCGCGATAACTTCAACTGACGGCTCTTATGAAATTCCTCTACCAGAAGGTGCTCCGCTGAATGGCTGGAATGTAATTGCTGACATTGATAATTATGTACCAGAAAGCTATAGCAATCAGTCTGTTGGAATAGTGGATTTCACTGGAAATATGGGGCTTAGTGCTATTACCGTTCTTAATAATGTTTCAGCCGTAGCTGAAAGTGATTTTGTACGGCTTGATGTCACTGCTCAACCAGGTTTCAGCAGTCCAGCAGAAGTTGACATCACATTAGTCAGTGGAGGTGCAAATCTGAGTGCTCCGGTTATTACGGATAACGTGGTGCCATTTGAAACCATTTCAGCAGTCTACAATGCTGTTGAAGACTTCACAGTTAATATCATGGCCGATACGAGCGACGACCATAATCCGAACACAGGAAATCCGGCGGAAACAGTATTTTCATTTAACGCTGGAGATAATGTGGCTGCCAAGGCACAAACCTTTGTTGATGAAAATGGTGGTAGTTTGACTCTGAACGCCAATGGTGAAGCAATAACAATTGTTGTGCCGGCAGGCGGGATAAATAGTAGTGGAACTCTCAAGGTTGAACAGCTGATGACCAGTAATTCCACAAGTGAAAACCCTGTATATGTTTATGATGTTAAAATATTAGACAGCACAACAGGCAATCCACTGTCAGCTGATCAAATAAATTATATCGAAATAACCCTTCCCATAGACCTTTCCTCTGTAGATCCTGGCGATCTTGAATACGGAGTTCAAGTAATTCAGCATGCGGAAGATCTTGCTGCTCTTGAGAACGGCGATGAGGTCGTTGAGCATACCAGTCAAATTCTGCAAACGAATTATGTTGGTAACGGCAGCAAGGGTTCCGTAACTTTCTTTGCTGACTCCCTGTCTGTATTCGGGATTGGCTTTGCAGGTGGTGGTTCCGGTTCTTCTTCAGGAGGTAGTGGTAGTAGCGGCAGTGCTGGAGGACTTAGCAATGCCGTAGGCAGCGTAGACAGTGGTGGATGTTTTATTGCAACTGCTGCATACGGTTCTCTTATGGAACCTCATGTCAAAATACTCAGGCAATTCAGAGATGTTTTCCTGAAGCCGTCTGCAATCGGTCAGAAATTTGTTAGTGCTTATTACAGGTATTCACCGCCGGTGGCAGATTTTATAGCCAAACATGACGGTTTGCGCGCAGTTGTACGTGTAGCATTGCTACCCCTGATCGGAATGAGTTACATGCTACTCAACTTAGGAGTATTCTGGAGCTTGATAATAGTAGCATCAGGTCTGATTCCTGCCATGATGATGGCCCGGACCAGAAATAAAAAAATGGTTTGCGGCTGAACAATTAATTTTTCATCAACATGGTACGAGTAATATCTGAATGAAAGACAAACTACATATTATTATCGCCGGCGAAAAGGGTCTTACTAAATCAATTGTAGTTTCTAAATATCGTCTTGGGGGGGCATTTTGTATTGCTGTTGCAACTCTCCTTGTCCTCTCAGCCATGAGTTTTACCGGAATTAAGCTTTTCTTCCATGGAGCGGAACTGCGAACCAGAACAGGATTTCTGGAAAGTAGTTTGAACAATGAAAGAAACCAGAAAGAAAAGCTGGTAGAACAGGTAGCTCAACTGGAAATGGAAAAGCAGATTCTGCTTAAAGATGCCGTTACAGAGCTCGAAGAAAAAAGCCAACTGATTGAATCTATATTGAGCAGTGTTGGAGTCGATGTCAAAGTAAGTGAAAGCCAACAGAACAGTGGTGGTCCTTTTACCTCGATGCCAGGGGATGATCATGAGGACCTGTTGTTCAAGGCAGGCCTCTATCTTGACACTATAAAGGACATTCCTCTTGGTGCTCCGATTCAAGGGGGTATTACTTCGAAGTTTGGGAGAAGGATTGATCCATTTAATAAAAGACCGGCTTTACATGATGGAGTTGATATTAGAGGTAAACGGGGCACAAAAGCCTTCGCCACAGCTGACGGCCTTGTGGTGCAAAGAGGCTATAATCGCGGATACGGAAACTTCGTAGTAATTGGGCATGGCTCCGGATTCAGAACCAAATTCGGCCATTTTAAAAAAATTCTTGTAAAAAAAGGTGAGAAGATAAAAAGGGGTCAGGTCATCGGTCTAGTGGGCAACAGTGGGAGGAGTACGGGACCTCATTTGCATTACGAGATTATATATAACGGAGAACCCACTGACCCTATAAAGTTCATGCGATTCGCCCAAAAAATTCGCTGAAAGCATCAATCAATACCCTCACCATTTTTATCACTTGCGATAGAATCAAACTTTCCTAATGGCGGTCGGGAATACTTCCCGGGCGCTATTTTTATGGCATCCACCGGGCAGGCATTTATGCACGTCCCACATGAAAAACAGTCCGGTATAATTCTTTCTTGTTTGAGGATAGCGTCCATTACGGTTGATGGACAAGCTCTGGAGCATGCCTCACAGCTAATACATGTATTATAGTCGACCTTGATCCTGAATATGCTCAACTTTTCGAAAAACCAACCGACCAGTCCGAATGGACAAAACATCTGACACCATGGCCGATACAAAAAAGCGCCAAAAGCATTATTACTCCGATAAACGCCACACCAATAATTGTAAGTGCTATAGGTTTATAAATCTTGAATGGGTCTATAGGTTCCACTATGTCTGCGGCTCACATAAAAACAATCACGGTGAATAATAAATAAAAAGCTGACCTGATTGTATTTGTAAAAGCAAACGACGGCTAATACTGCTTTACAATCCCAACTGTATCCTTCTTGTTTCAATTGATTCTGAATATAAGGTCCTGTAACTTACCAAACTGACAACCCCATGAGCATATAAATTAATTTCTGTGTAGTTTTTTGCGGGTGGTAATAAATGGAAGAATTGATAGATTTATTCTATTGCTAGAAATAGAAGTTAAGTGGGTTAGGTCATGGTCGAAGAAGCATATTTTTTGGATTGGGAAGGAGCAGCGCTCAGGGCATCAGGAAAAACCCCAAATCTTTGTCATATGCGTCTTTTTCCACAAACTCACAGCCGATGTAGTCCTTAGTAGATAGCCTGACGACAGCTTTTTTTTCAATAACAGTGGAGTCATTATTGTCCAGGGTAAAAGTAACTTTAATATTATCGTCTTTTTCAGCATTATGGATAAATAGGGGGGTGAAGCCACAACCACTCATTGAAACGTTTTTTACAGTAATATTTCCGCCATCGGTTGTTTGTGTGAGATTGACGTAGGAACCGGTTAGGCTGGTCTCCTTACGGTACATCTTTCGATATTCAAACTTGACACCGAATACCTTTTTGCAAACACATTTTACTTTCAAAACCTTATTAAGTTCTTTGAATTTAACAGCAGAAACAGTTCTAACGCTCATGCAGAATGGGCATTTAATTACCGCTGAATTATCCTCTTTCACAAAGATTTTTAATGGGTCCATGAAGTGTCCGGTGTGCTGTAGGTAGAATTAACTACTAATATGTACAATAAAATTTAATAAACTTTTTAAGTTGTAAATAACATAAGATCTAGAATAGAACATATAATACTTCAAATATACTATAACTAGCTGGTTTTCGTCAACAAAAGTATCGTTATGTCTCCTTGGATATATGGTTTAGTAATGCTCCAACATTCCAAAATAAAGAAACAGACCAGCCGTCTGGAAGGTTATTACAATTTAATTTCATGTCTGACAACATCAAATTGATTTTTATAAATAATATATTGTAACAAATTACTTTTTATTGTCGACGGACTTGATTGTTGGCAGCTATTGACACAACTACTTTTTATATTTAAATAAGCATAATTGATTACAAAAGGGAATTATTATCAAAAGTGAATTTTTCTTGTCAACTGGATCAAAATACTTATTCAATAAATGTAAAAGGAGAATACCAATGAAAAAAGTTGTTTTATTAGTAACCATTTTGCTCCTGGCAGGTTTTGTATTGGCTTATGCCGGAGGTGAGTCCAAAGAGA
>CALZHP010000068.1 GCA_945787325.1 uncultured Desulfobulbaceae bacterium | reverse complement strand
ATATTAATTGTGAATGGTGAATGATGAATTTGCAAGTCATAAGTTTGATCAGATAACAACTGATAATTGAGAATTAATAATGAAAATGCAACAATTAATGCCACAATGTGGCCCTAGCGAGGGTTTCAGTCATAAAAATGAACGGAGTCTCATTTTTTTATTGCATCTGTAAAAAAAATTGATAAGTTAATTATTGATTATACAATTAGAATAATTATGCTTTATTCATCATTTGTTTGCATGGATCATGGAGGGCCCTCCCCTCCTATTATTTTTCTCCCGGTTTCATTGAACTCCTGCTGAAAAGGATATCGCCATGCAAAATGAGATTCTTAAATTCCTTTCATAAGCCTCCAGGGGGCCTTTGCGCCTTACGTGGAGGCATCTCTGTTTGCACCTTTCTTCATCATTTCGGGTAGTTCGCATCCGCTGTTCTAACCGGAATCTTCATTTTCATGGCGACTTTTTAAGTGCAGGATTCTGTTACCCTTAAACGGGTTTTTATGCTCCCGTTTTTAAATTGAAAAAATGGAGGTAGCACATGAAATATCTTGGTTTAATTTTTCTCGCTTTTTTTGTAATGCTCCCGATATCCGCCATGGGGGCGGATAAAGCCAATACCATCGAAGAACTGGCAGCAATGTATGATTCTTCCAGTTGCAAAGAGTGTCATCCAGAGATTTACGCCCAATGGGAGCAATCTCATCATGCCAGGTCGCTAATGGGTGTGGGGGACGGATTGTTCATGACCCCCCTGGCAATGAAAGGCAGAACAGCCTTTTCTCCTGATTCCCCTGATAAAGCGACGCTCGATACCTTCCCCTGCTTTAAGTGCCATCTGCCGCAGGCTATTACCTCGGCTAGCAACGCCTTTGCTATCGACTACGCAAAGGCGCTGCTTGCCCAGGATAAAAAAAGGATCGGCAAACTCAACATTAACTGTATTTCCTGTCATAATACCAAGGCCATTATCCACCGGTTGCAGGAAGGCAAACCTGAAAAAGGTGTCCTCTATGGACGCAAGGTTGTCGCCGAGCACGAGGACTCGACCTATAAAACTGTCAAAAAAAGTTCCATTTTCGACCATGCGATCATGTGCGGACAGTGCCACGGTCTCGGACCTAACCTGGAGTTTGAAAACCCGGTTCAGTGCGCGACCTTATATGGCAGTTATGAGCATAACTATATATCAAATGGCGGAACCAAGTCATGTCAGGAATGCCACATGGCAAAAATTGACGGCAAGGCCGATCACCTGATTGCTCCCAACTGGAATGACCATGAAGGCACCAAGAAACTTCTTGCCAAGAACATCTGGTTCGATGTCCAGACCCTGGGATACGAATGGCTCAGGAAATCCAAGGATTTGAGGCCAATGATTGTGGTGAATACGAAGATCAGTCATGCCGCCGGACATAGAATACCTGACGGCTGACCTTCCCATAACCGAGTGGTCCTGGAAGTGACCGCAAAATCAGGTGGGAAGGAATTCTTCAAGACCGAAAAACATTATCACCCGCAGGCGACCAATTGCAAAGACAACAAGATGATCTACGGCGCCCAGGTTAAAGCCCAGTATATCAGGGACACAAGTCTGCAGCCCTATCAGATCAAAGACGAAAGCATTGAAATTAACCTGCCCAAAGGTGTGAGAAGCGCCGAGGTCAGCGCCGCTCTCATTTATGAAATTAACAAACCAAGCAATAAGATTGAAATCCATCGGGTAAACAGGACGGTTTCAGTGGATAGGTAGTTCTGAATACTACCCAAAGAAAAAAGCTGTATCACGAATTATGTGATACAGCTTTTTTAATGCTGATAGTAATTAGCAGTTAGCGGTTAGCATTTTTGATTTGAGTTAATACTTGAATAAGATAGCTAACAGCTGTTTGTTCTTTAAATTTTTATCATTGTTCATTATTACTTATTCATTGTCTTCCACAACTACTTCAAGCTTCTGTAGCCTTTTATAATAAAAATTCTGACCATAAAGAACGCTTACCGGATTATGACCCGTAACTCTGTCTTTGACCACCAGGGTTGTGACCGGGGCATCGGAATATTTGCTGAACAGCATATCGTGACCGACACAGAGGCCGACAATAATGTTCATATCTGTTACGGCACGATTGAGCAGCTTTGCCTGGGCCACAGGATTGCAGGCAGGTTCAAAGGTCTTGGGTCGCACCTTATCTTTTTCCTTAAGGCCAAGTTCCATCTTGTCTATGCTGCCTGTTTTGCAGCAGACACTTACCGGCGTGAAACCTTGCGCCTTAAGAACAGCAGCAAGCCTGTTTGTTTCATCAAGCAGTCCGATGCAGGTGGCCATGCCGATTTTCTTGTATCCCATAAGCTTTGCAAAAGCTATTGTATCTTCAACCCTTGTCCAGCGGGCGTTGACCGCATCGCTCCCCGGTATCGGCTGATAGCACAAACCCTCTACCCGGGCGGCAACCTGCGCCATTTTTGCATCTGTGCTGTCGCCCTTATAGAGCTCAAAACACTCCTCGATAACGTCCATATTCTCCTGTGAGGGACAGTTCCCGGGCTGGGCAGGTTTATTCTCCGGGTCACCGCTCCAACAGTTGGTACCACCTGATTTTTGCCAGACCGCACTGCATTTGCTGCATGAAAAGTCTGTTTTATCACTCATGATTCTGTTCCTTTTACATAAGGGTTATTCGGCGTTTACTATTATTCTTATACACTACAAAATGCCCTGCTCAGTTTCATTGGGCGAAGTCGGGCTTTATCAAAAAGGCACCGCAGATTCATACTCCAACTTCTCACCATTTTCCGGGTGCTGAAAGCTCAAAAAATAGGCATGCAACATTAATTGATCTCCTTCCCTGCCTTTACCGTACAATCTGTCTCCAACAATGGGAGACCGCAGGCCTTTTTCATGAGATGAATGAAGCCGCAACTGATGAGTGCGGCCTGTCTGCGGCAAAAATTCCACCCGCGTTTTACAATCTTCAATATGTATTCGTTTCCATTTGGTAACACCCCACTTACCGTGAACAGGATCATATACCTGGTATGGACGATTATCAGGGTCCAGCCTGAATGGAAGATTGATTTCACCCGATTCGCCCGCCACAACGCCATCCAGAACAGCTATATATCTCTTCTGCACGGACCTGTTTTCAAACTGCATCGATAGATTTCTGTGGGCCTCAGGCGTCAGGGATAGAACCATGAGACCTGAAGTATCCATATCCAGCCTGTGTACAGCAGGTTGATCAATACAGTTTGGAAACTGTTTCTTAACCCTGTTGACAACGCAGTCCTGCTTGTTCGGCCCCCGCCCCGGCACCGACAATAATCCTCCCGGTTTTTCGACGATAATAAACGATTGTTCAGTATATAAGATTTCCATATGTAATTAGCAATTAGCCAATAGCTTACAATTTTTAGTTTTAAATTTTAAGTTTTCAGTTAACAACTGATACTTATTTATTTTTGCTAACACCGGTATATGGCATCTAATTCCTGTTTTTCCCAAAACTTTACGTTTCACTCCTCACATCCCAAGCCTTACGCCGTTATTATTTACAATCTTCATTCTTCAATTTTAAAGTCCACAAAGCATAAACCCCAGGATCGGGTGGCATTTCTCTTCACACGAGGGATAAAACTGTCCATGCTGCCTGGTGCCGGTCCTGTTTTCCCGTCCCCAGTAAAATTCAGCCAGGCCAAGAGGTTTTAAATTGTTTTTCGCGGCATATTGCAGCAATTTAGGAGCACAGCAATCGCCGGTACCGGCAGGTATGCCGTTGTCTCCCGTATAAACCTGAAACAGAGATCCTGTCTCTCCACGGAAATTGTTAAGCTCGTATAATGCATGGATATCCTTCATTAATTCCTGTGACATAATTTTACGCTTATTCTGCAGACTCTTACTGCGAGGCGATCCCTTATCCAGCAGTTCCAGATCCCTGCCGAGTTTTTTGATATTCTTTTCAATATAAAAACTGATATCGTGTAGATCAGTGACATTCAAAAGAGGCGGCACCCAGCCGTCAAGATCCCAGGCACCTTTATACTGTCCGGAAAAAGCACGCAGTATAACAAGTTCTTCATCGTTTCTTTCGCACACCAGAACCCCGAACATTTTGCCGCGTGCCTCACCAAACAGATAATCTGTCGAAAAGCGCGGGTCCGATTTATCATCTGTAATCTTAAGATCAATGCGCTTTTTGTCTTCCAGTATCTGCATTAACTCGAGACAATACTCACGGGCCGTACCTTCGGTCAAATAATGCTCCTTTTCACAATGCGAGCAGTATCCTGAACAGGATAAGAAAGATTGATCTTGATGAGAAAGCGGTTTGTTCATTATCTTCTCTTCTGAAATATCGAGGTTGGGTCATTGTATAATTTGCCACTATTAAAAGCAACAATACATCCCTACTGTAAATATTTGCAGAAATAAATTGCCAATGATTTACAGACAGTTATACAATCATTATTATAATATAAGGATATTGTCTTAAACATTAGTTCGTACCCAACTAAACTATATAATTTGATCAAGGGGGCCATTATGAACAACAAGTTGGATTTCATTTTTTCACGGCGCAGTATACGCAAATATCAGGACAAAGAGGTCCCGGCCGATATGATCAACGACCTTCTAAAAGCAGCAATGGCAGCACCATCTGCAGTGGCAAAAGACCCCTGGCATTTCATTGTCATTCAAAACAAAGACACCCTACAGAAGCTGGCGGACGCACTGCCGCATGGTCAGATGCTGCGTCATGCGCCGGCCGCATTTGTTGTTTGCGGCGATATCACCAAGGCACACGATCAACTTGAATCATATATGCTGCAAGACTTGAGCGCTGCGGTCGAAAACATACTGATTACCGCCAACATCCTGGGGCTAGGTACTTGTTGGCTGGGAGTACATCCACGACAGGAACGCATGAACGGCGTCAGTAAGCTTTTTAGTCTGCCTGAAAATATTATACCCATGTGCGGCATTGCCCTGGGCTGGCCGGCCGACAACCCTCCTGCCCGGACCAGATATAAAGCTGACAGGGTGCATATGGAAAAGTGGTAAGTGTGGTATATTGAAATGTCAGCAGTTTGAAAAATACGGAGGAGCTATGTGCAAGAAGATAAAACCGGACGCAAAGAAATTCTTTACCAATCTTTCAGCTCCGATACCGCTAAGAAAAAAGATTTCCATGCTTATAAGGAATAACACATACAAGTTAATGAACCGGAAAACCTGCTGTGGACATCTCGGTGAACCGGGCTGTTGACAGGATTAATTAACAGTGTCAGTATGACACCTATAATAATTCGTGTACAATAAATTAAGACTAAGAATTCAAAAGGAGGAAAAATGATTGAAACAAATATCAAAAAACATGTCCCGCTTCCAAAGGAAACTCCGGCATACTTCTGTGGTAACTGTAATGCTGTCTCTCTTGATCCAAACAACATCTGTAACCCCAAAGGAAGGTTGAAAAAAGTGGATTGGTGCGGTTCCAAGGACCTGCCGCCGCCAAAACAATGTCGGAACCGGGTAAATACCGATCGTTTTTTCTGCAGCAACTGCGGTAAAGCAGCCATTAACAATGTATTGCTCTGTGAACCGGAAAAAATGACAATGCCGGAAGAGGAATAGACTGAAAATATAATATTAAAAATATTGCTGGCCTATGGCATAGGGCTTAAGGCGCATGGAAAAGAAGGCCTATACTGTTGATCTGAAAGAAAAAATAATGGGCTTGGGTGCTGACTTGGTGGGGGTAGCAGACTTAGAGCCCCTGAGAGAATTAGAATATATATCCCCTGGGAACCTGCTGGAGCCTTATACTAGGGCTGTGTCAATTGCTGTGCAACTGCCGGGATCGGTATTCGAAATGGTAACCGACCAGCCGACGCCTGTCTACAGCAATTCCTATAAGACTGCCAATCGTTTGCTTGATGATCTGGCTTTCAAAACTGCTGTTCTCCTTCAGAAAGGCGGGTATAAATGCCTGCCCGTACCCGCTTCACAAATTCTGGATTGGGACAACCTCTACGGTGCTATCAGTCATAAAGCCGTGGCCCGTATGGCTGGTCTTGGCTGGCAGGGAAAAAACCTTCTCCTGATAACCCCGCGTTACGGCTCCAGGGTTCGCCTTGCAACAGTTCTTACCAACGCTCCACTCACTCCGGACAAACCGATAAAAAACCGTTGCGGCACTTGTACCGCCTGCCGCGATGCCTGCCCCGTTCAAGCAATTAAAGGGGCTAGCACTGAAGATCATTATCAGGACAGGGATGAAGCCCTGTATCTCTCGCGATGTGCCGAAAAGCTCATAGACGAGTTTGCTAAACTTCCGAATGTCGGCTCTCCTATCTGTGGAATTTGTATTAAAGCCTGCCCTTATACAAAAGTACACCGTGTTAAATCTTAAGTTTCGCAGGGGAAGATCCGCCAATAAAGTAACTTCTTATCTAAATTCGTAAATACATCTGCACCAAGCTCCACCAACAAATTTTTTGCAATTTTTTTCAATAAAAATGATATCCTACAATGTGGCATATCAAAACTTCACACCCTCACAGCTTAATTTCTGCAAACCAAAATCATACTAATACATTTTTTGGAAATAATAGTTTCATATATTCATCAGGTTACAAATCAAATCCACAAATTTCAATATTGCAATAATATACCACACTGTAGCACATAGGAAAAATATAAAAATTCATGTGTTTTTGTAAAAATTGCAATAATAATAAAGATATTCTCTTGTGTTTTGAGTTTACAATGGTTGACAATGCTTTATTATTTACTGTAGTTATAATATTAATACTATTGATGGTGTAATAACAACTGCCCAATTCGACTTCCAGCAACTGGCAGTCAACGGCTTTCCAATGCAGGAGCATCTCATGCAACTTGCAGCCGAACATCACATAAGACCTGACAGGCGTATTTCCCTCAATAATCCCAATGGGAAAAGTTCTACCCGACTGATTCAACACCACGAAACCATATCAAACACGGACAAATCTGCAATCGCCAACCGGCTCACCTTTCTTGAACCATGCCGGAATCTAGTTCACAGCATTGTTATTGTCGGCAGCACAGCCTATGACACAAAGACTGCGGGATCAGACACAGACATTGTCATCATATCAACCCCAAGCGGCCTTGAAAGAGTTTGCGGTGCTCTTATCGAGGCAAAAATTAATGCATGTGAATATGCAACTGAACAAGAAGAATATACAGAACACATAGTGCTCTCCACCTCGCAGATAGAAGAGCTTTTCCAGACGGGCTCACCATTTGGATACTCGATTCGCCACGGTAAAATCATCCGGGACGATGGATACCTCCTTGGACTATTCGAAAGAATGAATCCTGGCTTGCCAGGAAGAACTTATTATCTGACTTCTCTTTTTGAAAATATTGCAGTCCCTTTCTATGAGTCTTTTGCAAAATTTGAGGGTGAAATAAAGAAGCGTTCCTGTTCTTCCTCCTGCTGTAATAACAATCATGACTGCGGCGGTTTATATCAGGCGCAAACACTCGCAAAAGTTATTATGCGGATGCTATATGTCACACTGCCGGCAAGGGGCTTGATGCCCCTGACAAAAAGTGACGTAGCCACATATGCTGAGCAGTTCTACGGAGCAGATGAATGTAGTGCGGTTAAGTCTGTAATATCAATAATGCGAAACAAGATACCATCTCTTTATTTTGATGAATTCAGAACTCTAAAAAAGTTCGCAATTCAACTTTTCAGGGAGATTCTTTCTAATGTGGGCATTGACAGAGAGGTCCTTGGAATTATTGCCGATGCCGGCAAGATTTCCAGGAGAGATTATCACCTGGTAAATAATTCAGCGCTTAAAGCCTGTGTATCATGACCTCCAAAGTATTTGATACGTGATCTGAATGGCAAGAATTTAATTGGGGTTAGAATATATGAGAAAAAGAAGGGTCATAATATTTGATGATGAACCAATAATTCTACATATGCTGGAAAATTTATTCCTTGATTTGGGTTAAAAGTGTTCTCTTTTAGCTTACCGGAAGTATGCCCAATATTTAATAATAATGATGAAACCTGCGAATATTCAAATCCTTGTGCTGATATAATCATAACAGATATTGAAATGCCCCGGATGAGTGGTATAGATCTTCTAAATAATCAAAATCTTCGGGGTTGCAGATTGGGAATGAGAAATAAAGCTGTAATTTCCGGATACAACAAAGGAGCCTATATTGACAAGTTAAATAAACTAGGATGTAAGTTTATTCAGAAAACGTTCGACTACCCGGATCTTATTTCATGGGTAGCTGAGTGTGAAAAGCGAACCAACCTTGCACAACCACTAAGCCCCATTAGAATCAAATCATAGCTCCTTAGGACGGGTGATGCTCACTTTGCAAGCTAACCTGTGGTTGATGAATTGAATTTAGTTTTATACCGAATCCTTAATTAAAACGAAATAGCTCCAATTAGAGTACTGACGTTTAGCTCTGAATACGCGAAAGAGTTCGTTCAGCTATGGTTACCCATGCTGGACGGACGATGACAATGCAGTCAGGGCTAAACGGCAGCCCTCTCAGTCGTCCGGTCCGTAACACTCAGCAATCAATGAATTCGCCAGCTTATATTGCTCTTCATTGGGTTCGGTCAAGGCAAGTACTCTGCTGAAACACCCTTTTGCTTCCTCATATTTCTTAAAACCTTCTAGCAGGATCTGACCTTTTAAAATGAGTGCGTTGATAAACCTCGGCTCTTCCTTAAGAAGTACATTTACTTCTTTTAAAGCAGCGTCGAACCTGGAAGAACCCATTAGGTACCCAATTTGTTGGATAGGTTTAGCGTACTTGACGTCAAGGCTCAGCTTATGCTCCTTACCAAGTCCGATAAGGGTCATTATAGCGTTGATATCATTGTTGATAACTATGACAATAAGACTTAAGCCGGTGCTATATATAAAAGGATGCAGGATTCCGTAAAGAAAAAAATTCGCCTGGAAAAAGCCAAAAATTCCTCCAAACAGAAAAAAAGGAATGAAAAATCTGACGAAATATTTCAGGAAATCCCCAACAATCGTCAGGTCCTTTTCCGGCATCGACTCCATAATATCTCCTGTCTTACGGATGAACTTTTTGTTTCTACTTACTAATAA
The DNA here is from genome assembly GCA_945787325.1 of uncultured Desulfobulbaceae bacterium. Lineage (GTDB taxonomy): Bacteria > Desulfobacterota > Desulfobulbia > Desulfobulbales > BM004 > CALZHP01. The sequence continues at coordinate 3,768 of CALZHP010000068.1, read as the reverse complement.
TCCATCACTTATTCAATAAATTCTGTATGTTCACCCTTGAAATCTCTGAGGACAAAAAAAGCCGGCAGAATCATTATAAACTGCCGGCCTTTAATTCAAGCATGCCAATTGTTTGAAAACTGAGAATTACAAACCTGAAATATACTATATGACTGTAAAAGTCATTTCCCTGCTGTCACTGCCTGATCCGGTCTGAACTGTGCTCGTAACAACATAAGTTCCTGTCTTAGCTGTCGCCGGCAGAAATAACGGAACGGTTGATGTATATGTCCCATCGGCACGCACAACCCGCACCTCCGGATTGCCGACCAGAACACCATTGTGGGTGACTCTTCTGGTTTCTGTGATGCTGTTCTGGACACCTGGAGTAGGATTCATAACCGCATACGTCATATTAAGCTCCACGGTATCACCGGGACGGACATTTATGGGACTTGACGTAACCTCCTCGAGAGTAAGCACGGTTCCATAGGATGGCTTGTAATTATAGGCCTGCTGAGTTGAAGTCCTGTCCCTTTTCTGGTCATAACCGTAATGACCTATAGCTCCGCCAATAAGAGCACCGAGCAAACTACCCAACACCGTGCTTTGAGTATCCTTGCCTAGAACTGCACCGGCGATTGCACCTGTAGCCGCACCAATTGTGGCTCCTTTCGCTGCACCTCTATGCTCATCCGGCACTGTTGCACAACTAGTCACTAAAAACATGAAGGTCGTCAACAACGCAATAAATGTAATAAGATTACGAAACATGGCATTTCCTCCCTTTAGCATTTTTTTATCAAATGAAAATGTTATCCCTACTGCATGCATTGGTATTTTTTTCATAGAATATTATTAAACTGAGTGGACAAAACTTGCATTATTTCATTAATGCGGTATTTGTTAAAATTAAGCAGTATCGGTCACAATTTCCAGTTCATTTGTATATTGTTGTAATAACCATCCCATGATTTCTAGATACTTTATACAAATACGAGACTATCAAAGAAAGGACACAGCTAAAACTAAATGATTTACTTCCTGGATCTCTTCGGTGTTTTTGTTTTTGCCATTTCCGGCTCCCTGGCAGCCGGGCGTAAGCACCTTGATCTTTTCGGTGTTATTGTCCTGGCCCTTGCTACAGCACTGGGCGGCGGTACTATCCGGGATTTAATCCTGGGTGCCCAACCAATATTCTGGGTTGCTGATCCCATATACATTTACGTTGCGATTATTGCTGCTCTCATAACAATTATCGCATCCAGAACACCACCCTTAACATCTACAGTCCTGCAAATTGCCGACGCCATCGGCCTGGCCGTATTTACAGTTGTCGGGACCCAGAGAGCGCTCGGCTTCGAAGTACAACCTGTTATTGCAATTATGATGGGGGTAATGACCGGAGTGGTCGGTGGTATGATCCGTGACATGCTGGCCGGTGAAATTCCATTGATCCTGCGCCGTGAAATTTACGCTACCGCTTCAATTTGCGGTGGGGTGGTCTATATATTAACAATCCACTTTCTGCATATGGACGTTCTTTCCACATACCTTGCCATATTTATTGTTCTCGCTTTAAGGCTTGGGGCCATCCATTGGAATATTTCCCTGCCCATATTTCATGACAGGCGGAAGGAGGGGAATAGGATGAATAAGTAAGAATGAAGAATGAAGAATGAAGAATGAAGAATGAAGAATGAAGAATGAAGAATGAAGAATTGTATAAATTACAATGTATTATGCAAGTATATTTATAAGTAATTGGGCAAAATCTAGTACAGGCCTTTAAAGAAAAATATAATCTCAGTTTAAATCTTTCTAGCCAACGTCAGCCCATCCGCAATAGGAACAAGGCTGATCTCAACCCGTGGATCAGCATGGACTTTTTTATTGAAAGTCCGAATCGCTTCAGTATCCTCATCGTGTACCGATTTATCTGCCACGGCCCCATCCCAGAGCACATTATCTACCGCAATAAGTCCACCTGTTCTCAATAGCTTGAGGCCCATTTCATAATAATGATTATATTCAGTTTTATCTGCATCAATAAAGATAAAATCAAAAGTTGATTCCTGCCCGCTGGCAAGAAGTTCACCAAGTGTATCTACTGCGGGAGCCAGACGAAGGTCGATCTTATGATCAACCCCGGCCTTTTCCCAATAACGTTTGGCAATCGTTGTCCATTTTTTACTGATATCACAGGCAATGAGTTTACCGTCGTCAGGCAGAGCCATGGCTGTGCATAAGGCGCTGTAACCGGTATAGACCCCAATCTCAATGGTTTTTCTGGCCTTGATAAGGTGGATGAGCAGAGTCATAAACTGACCCTGCTCTGGCGAAATCTGCATCTGGGCCATTTCGTCTTTGGCCGTCTCTTCACGCAGCTGTCGCAGCAGGTCTGAGTCCCGCAGCGAGACATCTACCATATAGTCATATAATTTTTCTGTAATGCAGAGGGTACGTTTAGACATGTTGGCCGGCCCCTACAAACAAATAGATGGCCGGTGGTTCTCGGGATAAGTGGTCCGACGAGCTGCTTCCATGAGGGCTTCTGTCCCGGTCCTGATACCTTCGGATATTTTGCCTTCACGAAATAGCGGCAGCATTTTCTTCTGCAGAATCTGCTCTCCAACCCCATCTGTTACTATAAAATCAAGGCCCGAAGCCGCTTCAATCCGTATGCTGCCCTCTTCCATGGCAACAGTCAAAAGAACACCGTTTTTCAAGGTCTCCTGTCCTATATCCCATATGGTTGCCGTACGGGTTGAAAATTCACTGATCGGCTCACCGAGAAGAGATGGGACCGTAAGAATAAAAATCTGATGACAGCTTTCTTTTTCATATGTCTGTAAAGAAGAAGTCAGAGCCGCTGTTTCGTCCGAAGTAAGCACTGAAGCGTAATCATTTACAAAACCCTGACGTTCTGGAACCGGAGTAACGTTCTTCTTACCCCGGCAACCAGTAACAAGCAATAGCAGTATGAAAAGCAACAGAATAAGAGAGGGCCATTTCCTCATACTTTTCTCCTCGGGAATAATATTGGCCTGGATATTTAAAGGTTAGCCGGATTTTTCGCAAAACGAGGTCAGTTCCTGCAGGTTTACGGAACAGATTTTCTGCCGGTGATGTTTGCATGCACCGCACGAATTCTATCTCCGTAAACATCCATCAAAGAAGGATCTTCTGATATAATTGCAGCAAGACGAACACGTATCTCCTGGCGTTTAATCCAGTTGGATTGTGTTTTTTCATACTGGCTGAAAAGGTCCTCTAATTCAATCTGAAGCTCCTTGGGTATTTCATCAATCCTGCTGCCTGCAGGAAAAGATTTTGCCAGCCTACCAAAATGAAGACGGCTCTCACAGAAATGTTTCATCTTCAGGCTAATAATAAATAGAATAGCCGCGATAATAAGATAGTTTTCCTGCCCCTCAAGCAATCCAATTGTACCAACAATAATCAGGCTTACCCAACAGAATATATATAGGACAAAAAAGATTCGACGAATAATTTCATCCGGTGGATTAACTTCACGGTCCATAAATTAAAACCTCCTACGCAATACAATAATCATATATAACATTAAATTCATTAAAGTATTGTGTACATCAAGAATTACATGGTGGCCCTTGCTCAAATAACCCGGAAGATTACTGTATAAATAACGGTAAGTTCTGCAGATAATACAGAAGAAGAATTGTCAGTATACAAGTTCGAAAATATAGTATTACCATTAAGGTTTTCTGTTATGGTAACATACAGAAATGGTTAGCTCCCAACAATATG
>CALZHP010000067.1 GCA_945787325.1 uncultured Desulfobulbaceae bacterium | reverse complement strand
ATTTTCAACTCTGGATATTTACTTTTTGCTTCCATGATGATGTTTATTCCACTTGGTTCCGGCATGAAAAGATCTGTAATGAGCAAATCAATCTGAGAATTATGTAAAAGATCCAGTCCAACATTTCCATCAGAGGTCTCAATAACCTCGTGGTTATCCTTTTCCAGAGTTACACGGATGAATTTCAGAATTAATATATCATCATCAATGACAAGAACTCGTGCCATATCTTCCTTTATGCATTCTTTTAAATTTAGAGATTACTTGGGGTATTTGTTAATCAATTTAATAAAGTGAGCGAAGCCCTGGAGATTAATACGCTATCATATTAAGGTTAGGATAGTAAGAACTTTTGATAACGGTTATCAATAATTAATACTTTTTTTCTTGTAATGTCAAGCTTGAATGGAAAGATGTTCATTGGATGAAGCAAGACTAGTAATCCTAACTCGTTATAAATTAATTGTTGCAGTTCCTTTAATTTCAGACATTTAAATTCTAATTATCATAACAAATGGTATACTGAAAAAACTAATAAACAAAATGTGAGTAGGAACTAATGATAATAAAGAATGGCCACATAATAAAATTATGCGCGAAAACAGCATAGCCTCAGCGTTACTTATTCTATTATTTCTTTTTATCTTTAGTGGAAATAACCTTATGGCCTACGAACTGGCTGGCAAACTTAATCTGAATACCGCAACAAAAAGTGAGTTATTCCTCCTCCCGTTTATAGATGAAACCGAGTCCTGTACTATTCTTCAATTACGCAAAAAACACGGCAAATTTAAGGATATTCATATACTTGTCGACGTCGGCGTATTGGATAGCTCAGAGTATGATTCTATAAAATCTCACCTGAAAATTTCCGGACCTTCACAACTTCACATTGTTAAAAAAAACAAGGAGGGCGATAGAATACTCAGCAATATTTTACCCCCTTCCGGTGTTATGACAGGGACCGGTGCAATAAGTTTATTACCAAACAAGGAATATTATAAAGAACTGCGTAGAGCTATCGGGGAGGCACGTCACTCTATTGACATGGCTATGTTTATTTTTAAAATCACCGACTCACCAAAAAACCGGGCAGTAAAGATTATGAACGAACTGATTGCTGCCCGCGAAAGGGGTGTTAAAGTGCGTATACTTTTGGACAGGTCTGGGCATGATGGAGGTATCACCCGGGAAAATGAGAGGGTAGCTGAAAAGCTTCGGGCAAACAATATCGATGTGTCACTCGACACAAAATCGAAAACAACCCATTCAAAGATTGTAATTATTGACTCCAGGCTGGTCTTTCTCGGCAGCCATAACCTGACCAACTCCGCCCTTGGCCGCAACTACGAATTATCACTTATGATAGATAATCCCGAACTTGCAGCAAAACTTCTTAAATATCTTAATGGAATTCCCAGGCAGTAATTCTATCTTTAACAAACAAAAAATAATCCGGACATACAAAAGCCGAGATGATCGGAGATAGAAAGAAAAGGTTGATAGCTATGAAATATATATCTTTTGGGGGGGGAATGTGTTTTTTCAAAAATGAATCCGGGTACACAAAAGCCGAGATGATCTGAGATACAAGGAAGAGGTTATGCCGCTATACAAAAGTATGCGGCTTAACCGATGACACCGTAGATCTGATTATATCGGCTTTTATAATTCCTAATATTTAACAGGTGAGATGGGTAGAGATACCAGGAAGAGGTTATACCGCTATACAATAGTATGCGGTATAACCGATGACACAGTAGAACTGACCATATCACCTGTTAAATCAGACGACTTTTATATGCCAAGGCTCAAACCTAACCCCCAGCATATTATCACGCTCATAGCGCATCTTAACATAACCGAGGCTTACAAGTTTATTATACACTTCAGTTGTTGCAAAACGGTCAGTAAAGTTGTCGACACCATAACCTACCTGGCCTATATCAAAATCGCCAATACTATGAAATGAATAACCGGGAGGGGCAAGTGAACGGGAAGCAAGGGAAAGGTTACCCTGGTTCTTGTACGCTTTGTTTAAAAATAGGATAAACTGTTTCACCACGCCACGTATTCCGGATGTCAGGATTGCGTTATCACCAAGATCTTTCTTGATCTTTAAAAATTTATCTAAGGCCGGTCCCTTATAAAGATAGTTGCCTGAACCTCGTACCTTTGTCACTTCTTTCCGCCGAATCTTATCGGTAATATTAGTAAAAGGTTTTTCACCAAAAAATCCCAGAGGGGTACCATCCTCGTAAAATATCTTTTCCAGAAAATCCAGTTCGGCTTTAGTGAAACGCCCGACTTTTGAGTAATTCCTGGCGAATTTGATTGCCGAGTCAAAATTGAGAAGGTGAAAATTCCCATGGCCGACTGTACGCTGCAGACGCTTCAGTCTTTTCAGCGTCGACTCAAGAAGTGCCATATATGCGGGCGGCAAAAAAACATCATCAACGTGATGTTTGTCAAAATTCCGCATCTTGTGAATGTAGTCTTTTATATGGCTGTCGCGGATTAACCTAACAGACGACGGTCGCAAATAGGAGATGCCCGCCAGAGCATCTGGTGCCAGACCGGCACAGATAGCACCTGCTCCAAGCGCCTTAAGAAAGTCTCTTCGTTTCATAGTATATATAGTTTTTGATGTTTCAAACTATTTTCCAAACCATTGAAAAATAAATCTGCAGAAAAATATTTTATTTTTTTCTACAGCGATTAGCATGGGTTGTCAACAATAACAATCATATATGGACCTTGTTGTTGCGGCACTTTGAAAGTTAAAACCCTCACTCTCTTCTTTTTCAATATCAGAAATATGTGTTAATAGAGTAAATGCAATATTTGTTAATTAACAGATAAGAAGCCAAGCACATGAACAACTTGACCATAATAACAATAGCTCTCTCCATAATGTTATTCGGATTAATTTCCGGTAGAGTGAGAAACAGCGCTATCACTCCACCTATGGTCTTTGTCACTTTGGGAATAGTTGCGGGGCAATATCTTCTCAATACTGTACAAGTTCCAATTGGCAATGGATTCATTCATATTCTGGCTGAGTTCACTCTGGTTCTCATCCTGTTCACAGACGCTGCACGCATTGACCTTTCCCTTCTCAAGCGTCAGCATGAACTGCCGATAAGGATGCTCACGCTCGGTCTCCCGTTAAGCATTATATTTGGCACAGCAGCGGCTTTAGGCCTGTTTAGCAATTTACTATTCTGGGAAGCTGTTGTGCTTGCCATAATTCTTTCCCCAACTGATGCTGCCCTGGGCCAGGCTGTAATAGGTAAGCCGAAAGTACCGGTTAGAATTCGTCAGGCCCTTAATGTTGAAAGTGGACTTAACGACGGTATTGCACTGCCGCTTCTTCTTATTGCAGTATCCTGTGCAACTGTCAGCGAAGAAATGCAATCCACAGGATTCTGGATACGGTTCACCGCCCTACAGCTTCTTATCGGCCCTTTTGTCGGAACAATTGTGGGATACTTTGGTGGCAAGCTGGTTGAAATCGGCTCTCAAAAGAAATGGATGGATCACACGTTTCAGGACCTTTCGGCCCTTGGTCTGTCTTTCCTGGCATATGGTGCGGCCAACCTGCTTGGCGGTAATGGTTTTATAAGTGCTTTTTGTGCGGGACTGACTCTGGGTAATAGCAGTTCCAATAAATTAATCTGCCAATGTCTGTATGATTTTGCAGAGGCAGAGGGACAGTTCCTTACTCTCCTGATTTTCATGATTTTCGGTTCTGTTATGGTACCTGTTATGGTCGAACACATTAGCCTCCCCATAATCGCATACAGTGTTTTAAGCCTCACTCTTGTGAGGATGCTAGCAGCTTCGTTCAGCCTGATTGGAGCCGGCCTGCACAAGGAAACGATATTTTTCCTGGGTTGGTTCGGACCGCGAGGAGTCGCTTCCATACTTTTTGCACTGCTTGTCCTTCATGAATCCTCACTGGCCGGGCGGGAGGAAATAATAGCAACAGTAGTAACTACAGTTTTCCTCAGTGTTTTTGCACATGGCCTCACGGCAAACGCGGGTGCAAACTGGTATGCCGAAAGGGCCAGCAGGCTGGCCAAAGGTCCGCCGTGCCCTGAACATGAGCCGGCTCCGGAAATGCCGATGCGCATCCCTTATGTTGAATAGAATAGAGACTTGTTAATATATTGATTTTGTTAGTGATAGAATAAATTCGTTGCGGCGGTAATTGATTTATTGATTGAATTATTCTCAATGCCTGAAAAGCAATTTTACTAACGAAAACTGTACTATCAGCTTGGAAGAAATACGGTAACTTTACATCCTGAAGTCCTATTGTTCTTCGCTGCAACAGTCCCGCCCATAGAGGTAACAAGCTTCTTAACAAGCGCCAGCCCAATGCCAGTACCTTTAGTCTGGCGAGTCATAGAATTATCAGCTCGATAGAAATCATCAAATATCTTCTTCAGGGAATTTTTTTCTATCCCGACACCGTTATCTTTAACACTTATTTGTGTTCCACCACTATTCTGCCTCACTGTGAGGACAATTTCTTTATCAATTACCCCCTGGCTGAATTTAATGCTGTTGTCTATAAGATTAATGAGCACTTGAATCATAGCTTCACTGTCATATCTAAAGGGTTTCACTTCATTTTTCTCTATCCTGAAAACAATTCCTTCCTGGCGTAACTTTTCACGCATCACATCATTTGCCTCATTAATGACTTCATCAAAAGTTCCTTTCTTCATTTCCAGTGGCCGCTGCTTTTTTTCCAGCCTGGAAAACTCCAGAACATTATTGATAAGCCGTGACAACCTGCTGCTTTCTGAACCCAGGATTCGAAAGTACTCACGCTCCCTATCCCTGTTACCTGCAATGCCCTGCTCCAGCATTTCAATGTACATTCTAATATTGGTGAGTGGTGTTTTAAGTTCATGGGTGACTGAAGAAACAAACCCTGCCCTTCGTTCTGACAGGTCAACAACCACCCGCATACTCTGGTATATGGAATAAAGCCCGATAAGGATTATTGAGCCCAGCACCCACATCATTATCGTAAGTGTTTTTCTACCTGGTGCGGGCGGTATTTTATCACAGGTTAATCGTGCATGAAGGAAAGAGAAAGGCCGTGGGAATTTCCTGCTGATGGAATACCTCTGTTCAACATTATTTACACCGGTCTCAACAACAGAAACCTCATGATTCTGATCTTTAACAGACAAGCGCAGGCCGGTAAAACGGTTAAGCGGCTGGTCCCTGAAATATGTTTCAACAAGATGATTAAGAAAACTGGCAAGTTCGACAACAAATCCCTGTCTGTAAATCTGGTTGTTAATGACAATGCGGCGAAACACGTAGGCTGTTTCGTTGTCAATAAGTACAGACTGTAAAGGGTCGACTTCAACCTGCAGGGTTGAAGCTGAATCTTTAGCACCGGATTTCTTACGACCGCCTGCTGCGGCCGGGGTAGCTGCCATTTCTCTGTATCGCGATTCGTCAGTATCAACAATAAGATTGGCATCTTCCTCTGAACGCAATTCACTTTCTGCTGTACTATCCCCTTTTGCAAGGTTAAGGACCTGTGCCATTGGGACCTGTTCAACGCGTTTTGCTTCCTGCCCCAAAGTAATTTTCTGCTTCTGCTGGCTGGATGAGAAATACCTTGTATCAAATCCTTCTTTTATATCCTGGACTTTTTCCTCCAATACCGTTGAGTTCTGTGCTTCATAGCTCTCTGATATACCGGTGCGCTTCTGGTTAAACTTGGAGTTAACTGAGTCAAGGCGATCAACAATAATAGCATGGTCGTTCTGTCTGCCGATTTCTGGCTGAGCCAGCGGCGTTTGCAGAGAACCATCAGGGCTGTTCTGAAAATATCCGAGTATGTATTTTTCTTTTGGTTTTATGGAAAGTGGAGAAGGTGATAAACTAATTTCGCCAGTTTTCTGGTTGGGGCTGTATTCATCAATTGCCCTACTCTCCTCCCTGCGAACAAGATCTGCAAGCTCGTTTTCCATGCGGTCGAAAAGAGTTTCAGCAAAGAACCTGAGCTCGGCACTTTCTTCCTGTTCAAGGCTTTTATAGGTGTGAAATATAAAATATGTTAACGGAATGGCCAGGGCCAGGCTGAAAACCAGAAGCAGCCATTTCAGCCTTTTCATCGTTCAGCCTCCAATCGATAACCTTCACCACGGATTGTTACAATAAAAGGCTGTTCCCCTAATAGAGATTGAATTTTTTTTCGCAGTTTAAGAATATGAATATCTACAGTCCTTGTTTCAATATCAGGTACTGCATAATGCCATATCTCAGCCAACATTTCCTGTTTGGATACAATCCTAGTTTCATTACGGTGCAGATAAAAAATTATATCCATTTCGCGTCGAGTAAGTTCAACACAATTGCCGTCGGCTGTTGCTGTAAGGTTGGAGCCGTCAAACGTGATGCCATTTACCTGCAACACCGTATCACCCAAGTTTTTCCCACACCTCCTCAGAACAGCTTCCACACGTACCATTAATTCCTGCAGAGAAAAGGGTTTGCTTATGTAATCATCGGCTCCTGCTGAAAAACCGTTAACAATGTCATCTTCAGATCCCTTAGCAGTGAGCATGATAATGGCTTGGCCAGCTTTGCTGCAACGCAGTTCTCTGCAGATCGAAAATCCGTCCATTGTGGGAAGCATGACATCAAGCAGCACAAGGTCAAACTGGTTCTCAAGGGCCCGGCGCAAACCTTCTCCGCCGTCCTCAGCACCTTGAGCCTCGTAGCCGTTAAATGTAAACACGTCCAGCAATCCGTTGCGGATTGCCGCATCATCTTCCACTACAAGAATCGTTGCTTTTTTTGTGTTCACGTAAAGTTCACCTCATAAAGGAATCTTCCCTCCATTATACATTTTCCTTTATATAACCAAAGTAAAAGTTATGTAAATAAATCAAGTATATCTTTTACATTTCTTTGAATTGTCTTTTATTTTCAGGCCGTTATCCTGAGAACAACTTAACAATGCTCACCCTGGCAATACATTATTAACCAAGAGGAGGATAACACCATGAAAAAAACACATCTGAGACCAATATTGCTCATCGGCTTTCTACTGGCAATAACCTGTACAGCACTTGCATATACGAGCAACGACAGGACTGTCAACAAGGTGATCAAGACAATTTTACCAGTAAATCCTATTTATAAGCCTGTGACTCTTTCGGCTCAATTGCCACAGAATAAGTTCATGGCGGGGGGAGATGGTACGGTATCACTGGCTCTTACCATGACGGCCAATAAAAATGATGAGGGAAAAGCTCATCATAACGGTGTGGATATGGTTGTGGTGCTGGACCGCAGTGGTTCTATGCAAGGCAAAAAATTGCACGACGCCAAACAGGCCATAAAAGAACTACTTTCCAACCTGAGTGATGGCGATCGTTTTGCCCTTGTCTCCTACTCCAACAACGTCAGCAGACATTCAAATTTTCTTAACATGACACAGACAAATCGTCTTCTGCTATCTTCGGCGGTAAAGGGTATACGGGCTGGGGGAGGAACCAACCTTGGAGCCGGTCTTAAAGAAGGAATTAAAATCCTGAAGAGCAAGCGGGGCGGTATGAATCAGGGAAGGGTTATCCTTATATCCGATGGCCTTGCCAATCATGGTATTACAAATCCTCATACACTCGGAGAAATTGCTTCTTCGGGAGTGCAAATGGAGTTTGCAGTGAGCACTGTAGGCGTGGGACTGGATTTCAATGAATATCTTATGACATCAATAGCAGACAGGGGTACCGGCAACTATTATTACCTTGAAAATGCCGATGGTTTCGCTGGTGTTTTCCAAAAAGAGTTCATGAACTCAAGAACCACAGTTGCGAATTCGGTAGAAATACATGTTCCACTCAATAATAACATTACGCTCTCAGATGCAGCCGGTTACCCGGTTGAGTACAGGGGGAATACTGCCATTTTCAGACCTGGGAATCTGTTGGCCGGTCAGTCCAGAAAACTGTATCTTACTTTCAAAATGCCAGCAGATAAGGAGAAAAAATTCGATATCAGTGGCATCACCCTCAATTATCAACATAATGCAATCCCGTATACAGTTGCACTTCCCGAAAAACTGCTGATCGCATGTGTATTGGACCGTACTGAAGTAATATCATCCATTCATAAAAAAGAATGGGAAAACAAAGTAATACAGGAAGATTACAACATGCTGCGCCAGGAAGTCGCTGCGGATATTAAAGCTGGCGAAAAAGAAAGTGCAATAAAGAAAATTGATCAATACAAAGCTGTCAAAGGTTCAGAAAACGCTGTAGTTGGTTCAGATGTAGTAAGAGAAAATATTGAAAATGATCTTGATGAATTACGAAATCGGGTGGAGGAGACTTTTGCAGGAGCGCCATCTGCTGTTGTTGTAAAACAGAAAATGAATTCCAAAGAACTGCAGTTCAGAAGCTATGAAGGCAGAAGGGGTAACGGGAAATGAATATCGAATATTGAATATTGAAAAATAAAAAGCTTACAGTGTGAGTCATGTGAAATGAAGATTGAAAGAAAAAAGCAGGTATTAGCTTTCGGTTTTAAACTGCGAGCTAAAGCTTACGACGGTGGAATATAGCCCTTAAATAACCACCAGTACTTAAAGTATTACAGGAGAAACATCATGGGAATAATGAACCGAATGGTACGGATATGGAAAGCCGACATGCATGGCGTAATGGACCAGCTGGAAGATAAATCATTGATCCTCAAGCAATGTCTTCGGGATATGGAGGAAGAGTTATCCAGAAAAGAGAACAACTTAAAAAGGCTGATTGATTCAAAGAAGAAGATTCAGCTGGAACGTGGTAAACACAGCCGTGAAGTTGACCTGATCGAGACAGACATTGATAGTGCTGTTTCAAAAGATATGGACGATATCGCCCGCATGCTTATTAGAAAACGTAAAAACCTTGCTGCTCATATGGAAAAACTCGAACATCACGTAAATAAACTTGATTTTGATATTGGTACTCAGCAGGAATGTATAGAAGAACAGAGATTGCGATTCGAACAATTCCAGTTAAGGGCTGCAGATTTCATTCGCGGACGGGAAGTAAAAGAGTGGGAAAAAATGATGGATGAATTTATTCCTCATAAAACCGACTGCGAACCATCCTCCGAAGAGATAGATCTGGAACTCATGCAACGCAAAGAAGAATACAGCCAACAAAACAAGGAGGCCCGGTCATGAAATTGAATCACTACCCCATCAGGAGCACAATTCTTTTTGGTTTGTTTGCCGGGCTGGCATTTATTCCCCTTAACATTCTTTTTGTTTTCGTTTTGCCCTGGAGCATCACTTATGCAATCATAATATGGTTCTATATTAGTATATACAGTCTGCTTCTGACCAGGTGGAGCGGCAAAAGCCCGCAGGCCATATTTTTGCCTCTCGTGTTGCTTTTAGCTGCAGCCTTTGTGAATATTTCTACTGATGTATTCCTGTTGTTTGCCCTGGGAGTTCTCAGCTGGGTTCGCAGTGGCATATGTTTTGAAAAAACTCTTCTGAAAACGGCAGCGGCTGAACTCATTCTCTGCCTTGGGGGCGGTATGCTTGTAGCCTTTTTTGCTCCGCATTTCACCGGGAAATTGGCTGTTGGCATATGGTTATTTTTCCTGGTGCAATCCCTGTATTTTATTCTATTTGTGCCCAAAGAAACAGAAAGGGACACTATCCATCAAGATATATTCGAAAGGGCAGGTAGTCGAGCGGAGGATATTCTCTCTGGTTAAAACATGTAATAAATACTTGCTAATTTCAAAAGACTTAAACTCTATAAGATCCTAGCCTGCATATTTCAATATTATTGGGAAATATGCAGGCTACGGCAGTAATGAATTAATACATCAACAAAACCGAAGCAGCAATTTTCCGTAACCCTTGTTTACAATTCTGGTTGTTTTATGGGAAAAAATATCAGCTGAACTTTGATTTTCTAAACCATTTAAACAGGTTACAGACAGAACACAACATGAGGTATAAATATTGCAAATTCTTTGCTAGCTAAACACCTTTCGATGATGATCAGCTATGCTTCTTATGCAAGCGACATCAGTTATATCTGCAACTTTTTACACAGCTTGAGGTAATTGCCTATGTTTGAAACCCCAAAGAAATTCATCGATACCAAAACCCTTTCTCTACCGCATGAATTACGTTTCAAAAGACTTATCAATACGCTCCAATTTTCACATAGTTTCGATACTCTCATGAGCAGGCTCCAGGAACAGATCCTGACCGTGTATGACGTTGAAATGGCTACTATTTATCTTGCTGATTCAACGAATAAAAGAATTTCTTCCTGGATCGCTCTTCCTGGCAAGCAGTTTAAAAATATTAAAATTCCGATAAACAAAAAAAGTATAGCGGGTTACGTTGCAAAAACTCTGAAACCGGCAAATATAATAAACGTCTATGATAAAATAGAACTTACCCAGATTTCCCCAGCACTTTCGTTCGACCAGACCTGGGACAAGAAAACCGGGCACCGGACAAAGCAGGTATTAGCAGTGCCCTTCAGTTACAAGAATTCTCTTTTGGGAGTGATACAACTTATGAATAAAAAAAGAGGCAAAGTTTTTCTGATTGAAGAAGAAAAACGCGCCCATGAACTTGCAAGAACGCTGGAAGCCTCTTTCTATAATCAATATAAGTTGTCTGCAACCATGGTTGGCGATAATCGGCAATAAAGTTATCGGCAAACAAAGGGATTAATGTGCAGCTGTGAGAGTTTCTTTTGTCACAATTCCCCTGCGGAACACATTTTGGCATCTGCAAGTTATTCCTCCTTCAATAAAAAGACCTTGCAGCTTATTCGCATTAAAACTTACTAACTGATAGTCGGTCATAAAAACGAGTATGTATAACAGTCAAAAAAAAATTATTGATACCGTATCTGACGATATCCCATTTGAACTGCGTTTCAAAAAACTGGCTAATACCATTCATTATGCGCCAAGTTTCGATGATATCATGAACCAGCTTAAAGAGAATATACTGCATGTTTATGATGTTGAAATGGCTACGATTTACCTCGCTGATTCATCCAAAAACAAAATTATCTCCTGGGTCATGCTCCCTGGAGATTTTCTAGGGAGAATTCATATCCCAATTAACAGTAGAAGTGTTGCGGGACATGTGGCTAATACCGGAAACCTCACGAATATCCGTAATGTATATGATGATGTTGAATTAACTGAAATATCACCAGAACTCTCTTTTGACTCCAAATGGGACCAAAAAACAGGTGCCCGCACCAAGCAGATTCTCGCAGTACCAATTAATTTCAAAGATTCACTTGTTGGTGTTATCCAGCTTATCAACAAGAAAAATGGTAATACATTTTTAAGTGAGGACGAAAAACGTGCGCTGAATCTTTCCAGGGCTCTCGAAATTGCATTTTGCAATCAATATAAAATTTCTAAAGAGGCATCCAACAGAATTCCTGAGAGATACAAACCGCTTATAAAAAATCGTATAGTTACTGCAAAAGAACTAAAACAGGCAATGGAACTAGCCGGAAAACAGGATAAAGATATTGAATCAATAATAGTCAACGATCTTAAGGTCCCCAAGCAAAAGCTGGGCGATACACTGGCAGAGCATTACGGAACAAAATTTGAAGATTTCTCTTCAGTAACCAGTGACCCAAGCTGTTTAATTAGAGGGATTAACTTCGAATACTTCAAGAATGCAAACTGCATTCCAATTGGGAAACAGGGCAACAAGATTATTTTTGCAACTGTTGACCCGCATGATCGCAATACTATAGATGAAATTAGCCGGGTTCTCAGAGGCGCAGATGTCGAATATCGTCTTGCCCTGAAAGATGATATTGAAAATTATATTGAGCGTGTTAGTAAAACGAAAAGGCCAACTAAAAATAAGGATTCTGAAAAATCATTTGAAGATATTCTTAAGGAAATGAAAAAACAGGCAGCAATAACTCCTGCTGCTATGGACGAGCTTGAACGCGAAGATACCGAAGACAGGGCCATTGTTCTTCTGGTGAGAAAAATCATTGAAGATGCATATAATAATAACGTTTCAGATATACATATTGAACCTTATAGTTTAAGGCAGGACGCCGAAGTTAGAACCAGAATTGATGGTTGCTGTACTAATGTTCTGACAATTCCAAAAAGTTATATAAAAGCTGTTGTTTCACGTATTAAAATTCTTGCTCAATTGGATATTTCTGAACGCCGCAAACCCCAGGACGGCAAAATAAAGTTCAGGACATCCCTTGGGAAAGATATTGAACTGAGGGTAGCAACTATTCCCACAGCAGATGGCAATGAAGACATTGTTCTTCGGATACTGGCACACAGTGAGCCTTTGCCACTCAGCAGGATTATGCCGCAAAAAACTCTTGAAAGATTCAGCGAAATCATAAATAAACCACACGGAATGATTCTGGTTGTCGGTCCCACCGGATCCGGTAAAACCACTACCCTCCATTCCGCCCTCGGACATATTAATACTCCGGACAAAAAAATATGGACAGCTGAAGACCCTGTTGAAATCACGCAATACAGATTACGCCAGGTACAGGTTAACCCTAAGATCGGCCTTACCTTCGCCGCAGCAATGCGCTCTTTTCTTCGTGCAGATCCGGATGTCATCATGGTTGGCGAAATGCGGGACAAAGAGACAACCGGGATAGGTATTGAAGCTTCCCTTACTGGTCACTTGGTTCTCAGTACTCTGCACACCAATTCGGCTCCGGAAACAATTACCCGTCTTATCGATATGGGAATGGACCCTTTTAATTTTGCAGATGCTCTTCTCGGTATACTTGCTCAACGCCTGGTTCGAACACTGTGCACGAAATGCAAATCTCCTTATCATCCGGGCAGAAATGAATATGATCACATAAAGCAGACATACGGGGTAATGTTTGATGAACGTATGAATGTCCCATATTCCGATGAACTACGTTTCTATAAAGCTAAGGGCTGTGATGAATGCAACAATTCCGGTTATAAAGGTCGGATGGGCCTTTATGAACTATTGCTCAGTAGTAATTCAATTAAGAAAATGGTTACTGAAGGCTCCAAGGTTGAAGATATCAGAAACGTTGCGGTTAAAGAAGGAATGAGCACCCTTTTACATGAAGGT
>CALZHP010000066.1 GCA_945787325.1 uncultured Desulfobulbaceae bacterium | reverse complement strand
CGATACCGGTACACAAGGACAGTGAAGCGCTTGATCAGGGAAACGTCATGCTGGGTGACCGCAAGTGCATGTTATTCAGCGGTACTTTTCTTACCCGGGGTTCAGCCAGGGGTATTGTGGTAGCGACAGCCGAGAAAACTGAATTCGGAAAAATTGCTGTAATGGTGAAAACAACCGAAAAGGTTGAAACCCCCTTGCAGAAAAAAATCCGGGAGTTCACGCGCACCCTGATTATCGGTATTATCGGAATTGGCGGGCTTAATTTTATTCTTGGCTATTATTTCGGTTATAAGCCGATTTATAGTTTCCTGGCCTCGGTTTCTCTGATAGTCGCTGCCATACCGGAGATGCTGCCCATGATCGTTACTGCCACTCTGGCTCTTTCAGCCTCGGTGATGGCGGCCAACAAGGCACTCACACGCAGGCTGCCAGCGGCTGAGACACTGGGATGTACGACGGTCATCTGTTCTGATAAGACCGGCACTCTGACAAAAAATGAGATGACAGTGCAGAGAGTTTATTCCGGAGGTAAATTTTATTATGTGGAAGGTACCGGCTATGACTTGAAGGGCAATTACATACTGGACGGTAATAAGGTCGAACACCAGGACATGAGTTATTCCCTGCGTGAAACCCAGCTCGCAGGATACCTCTGCAATTCATCAAAACTGGTTGAAAAGAACGGTCGAAACAGCATCATCGGCGACCCTACTGAAGGTGCCCTGATTGTATCTGCTATGAAGGGAGGGAATATGGAAACGTTGAAACAACTCGATGTCATCCCCTTCAATTCGGAAGCTATGTTCATGGCCACCCTGCATGAAGATATAGAGGAAAACTTGATATACGTTAAGGGTTCACCTGAAAAAATCCTCTCCATGTGTGGGGCTCAACTTCACGGTGACCAATGCGTTTCATTACAAAGGGAAGAAATCACTAAGGCATTGGAGGATATGGCCGGCAATGCTTTGCGGGTTCTCGGCATGGCTCATAAAGTCATACCAAAATCCCGTGATACATTGACCCCTGAAGATTTGGAGGGATTAACCTTTCTGGGTTTAAAAGGCATGATCGATCCACCTCGCCCAGAAGTGGTCGAGGCTGTGGCAATGTGCAAGAAGGCCGGGATAAAGCCTGTCATGATAACAGGTGACCACGCTCTGACCGCCCTGGCCATTGCCAAAGATGTCGGCATTGTCGCCAGAGATGATAACTGTCTGCTGACCGGTGAACAGCTTAATGAAATATCTGACGATGATCTATACGATTTTGTTGAAAAGGTTTCGGTCTATGCGCGGGTGGCCCCGGAACACAAACTGAGGATTGCCCGGCAGTATCAGAAATGGGGGCACGTAGTCTCCATGACCGGCGACGGAGTAAACGATGCACCGGCCTTGAAAGCCGCAGATATAGGGGTTGCCATGGGAAGGACCGGCACAGAGGTGAGCAAGGAAGCCTCTGACATGATCCTTACAGATGACAATTTTGCCACCATCGTTAAAGCGGTTGAGGAAGGACGCCATACATGGAATAACCTTGAAAGGGCCATTTTATATACATTGCCAACGAATGCGGGTCAGGCCTTCCTGGTTATGGGCGCAGTGTTAATGGCCCCTTTTATACCAATATTTGCGATGCGGCTGCCCCTGGAACCGGTGCAGATCCTGTGGGTCAATCTGCTTGATTCAGTCTTTCTTACCATGCCGCTTATTATGGAAAAAAAAGCTCGGGGTCTCCTTTCTAATCCCCCACGGGAACCTGATAAAAAAATTGTTGATGCTCTCTTTCTGCAACGTGTCTTTATCATGGGAGGTATTATTGCTGCCTGTGGCTTTGGAGTTTTTTATCACTTTGGAGCAGCAGCCGTTGATGGCAGAAAGATCGTTGACCCGCTCCTGCTTACCCAGGCCCAGACTGCTGCTTTCTGGGCAGTGCTTATGGCCCACTTCGGTTTCGTATTCAGTGCCCGTTCAGTCTATCAATCAGCCTTTACCTTCAGCCCTTTTACAAACAAATGGCTCTGGCTTGGAGTACTGGCCAGCTTTACGACCAGGCTGCTGCCCACTTTTTTTCCGGAAGCATCCGCCCTGTTTAAAACAGCACCGTTTCCGGCACAGTGGTGGCCATATATCATAATATGTCTGCTGCCAAGCTTTATAGGTCTGGAAATCGACAAGTTCATCAGAAAGAGGTTTGGTAATGGAACTGCACCATATTGAGTTTGTGAATTGAAGTAATTACATTCTTTAAGTCCATTTTATTTGCAAGCTATATTGACTTTTGGTAATCATATTATTGAATAACCTGTATAACAAAACAATCATTTCAGTTGCTTTATTAAAAGTAGATAATTACCTTTCTGTTTGAATACTATCGATCATTTTAGTCTTTATAACTGGATAAGAGGTTCAGATGAAAAGAAAGATAAAGATTTTAATAGCTGATGATGACATCACTATACATGAATCGATTACGGCTGCTCTCTCAGCTGATGAGTTTGAGGTTATCAATGCTTACGACGGCCAGGAGGCCTTGGAATTTGTTGATAAAGAACAACCGGATCTTGTTGTTCTGGATATTATGATGCCAGTCAAAGACGGTCGGGATGTATGCAAAGACCTTAAAAATAATCCAAAGACGAGTAATATCAAAGTACTGATGTTATCCGCGAGAGACGAACATTTCGAAAGGATGCTTGGGCTTCAGCTCGGGGCAGATGATTATGAAACCAAACCTTTTTTCCCACCCAGCCTGGCCACCAAGATTAAAAGGATGTGTGGAGTTAAGTAAAATCCTGTCAACCATGCATTGTATTTAAGTTAATTTATAAGGGCAGAGAATAGTCCTTATTGCCCCATTTCTTGTTTTTCCTGACCGTTTATTATCTCAATAAATGCAGCATGGTTTGGGGAGTTACTGAAGCAAAATATGATGCAAATAATTTTTTCCTTATATTGTCGCCTTCATGTAATTTAAGGACTAAAGCATCAGGTTGGCACATTTTCCATCGACTTATTAATTCAGTGATCAAGGACTAGACGAAAATGTCATCAGATGACAGATCAATAGAAATACTGAAGCTTATTATAAATGATGAGCATCAGTATAGGAGTATGGTCCAGTCGAGAATATCATTTCATACAAGTATTATTCTCGCGTTGATAGCACTAATAGGAGCTTTTTCACTTCGCGCAGATAATGGGATGCACTACATTATCGTTGCATTTGCAGGATTATTAGTCGTTCTGATATCTAACCAGGCAGTTGAATCTGTTAAACGGCTGTACGATCATTTTATCGATACGATACGTGCTCGTGAAGAAATCGAGAACGTTCTCGGTATAAGGGACCTAGAAAACAAGAGGAAAGATCAAAGGAAGATTTCAAGTAATATAAGGATAAGTGAAGAACACGAAAAGCTTTCAACAAACTATTGGCCCTTTAAGGAGTTATATAGTGGCAGTTGGGTGCCAAGCAATGAGGAGAAAGGGTACTTCAGCAAAACCGAAGAATTATTTGCATCTTTTAAGCGTATCGGATGGGGGATATTCTGTTTCTTTGTATTGGTGGCAATAGGCAGATGGATAGGAATATGTCTCGTTTAACTTTACAAATAAACGCAGAATGCTACACGCCTTTTTGATATCTTTTTCTATCCGATAATTTGTGCCATAAAATTGCACAATACTGCCCTCAAGTCCACCCGCATCTCTTGTTATTCTTGTCTTTCTTTTAGCTTCAATTAGGAGGGGACCCCAATGAAAAAGGTTGACCAAAAGTTATTTCCGGCTATAGCCCTGATCCCACTCTTACTCCCAGGATATATCTCAGCATCAACAATTTATGGTAATGATCATGTTTCTGCCATGCAAGTAAAACCAATATCTGAGGATGATAAAGAAAACCTTTACCGGGTGGCCTGCGATAATGGAAAACAACATACAATCATGGCCAATATTACCAAGCAGGACTTTCAATATCATTACCCGGACAAAGGATATTTCATTAAATATTATGATATTGGGTTTGAAGACCTTTATGCCTTTGCTGATTGGGTTTGCAGAAATAAATAGTTAACATGTCAACCGGTAACCTTGATGCTGCATGAGCCTGTCAATAGTCAATATTGTGGTAAATTATTTGAACATGAGATAATAGTAAATTAAGCCAGGCCTTGAAATGTAAGAAATTTATGATTAAAAAGCAGATTGAACCCTCCATTAATAATGAGGAATGCATCCATGACTACCAGTAATCGTCAGAAGGAAGAAAGAAGAAACTTTCCACGTTATCAACCAATAGACAGCAGCACGGTAATGCTGTCACCTGATAGTATCATTTCCTTTAAATTTTTAGACATAAGCAAGTCTGGCCTGGCTTTCTGCTACGATGGTATGGGTCTCAGGAGCAAATTAAAAAGTAAAGCAATTGTAGATTTCTTTGGCGAAAAAGCTGGTGCCACAGATATCCCTGTGAAAATCATCTCCGACAGTGATTTTGATGCACAAAAGGTCTTGAAGACCCCAAGAAAAATGCCTTACCTGAGAAGGTGCGGCGTTAAGTTCGGAAGTCTTTCTGATGATCAGAAGGCAGCAATAAATATCTACATCCGGGGCCTGAAAAAAATATAAGAAGGGTATTTATTTTTCCTATTCATAATACATAGAAGAAATTAAACCAGATCTGAGTTGAACTCGATCTGGTTTTTCTATTCTGATCCGAAAATAACTATGGTTCGTTTAAATTTTGACAGGTAAAGATATATTAGTTTCATAAACAATTGATGACTCATAAATAAAATAAGCAATTATGGAAATCACATTAACAACTCCAGCTCTACTCTTTCCGGCAATTTCACTTCTTCTAGTTGCATATACGAATCGTTTCAACACTATTGGCGGGCGTATTCGAACATTGCATTCGCAATACAAAGAAAACCCAGATGATATTATAGTCGGGCAGATAGAAAGTTTTAGAAAACGAATATATCTCATTAAGAATATGCAGGCATTTGCAGTTGCCAGCCTCTTTATGTGTGTTTTATGCTTGTTTGTTCTTTTTGCAGGCAATATATTTTTTGGAAAAATCATTTTCAGCATAAGTTTGGTTTTTATGATGATTTCCTTGGGAATTTCATTTCGGGAAATTTTATTATCATCACAAGCACTGAACCTGGAGCTGAGTGACATGCAGAAGAATGATAATTCTAATCAATAGGTATATAATTTCTAATTGCCATTACACATTGAACATGTACTAAGAAGTTTCAATCTTATCCATTGTGGCAATAAACCTTGACTTAGTAATCATTCCTAACAAGTTTCACCTGAAATAACTTTTTGACATTACTCTCGTTCATTCGTAATATATGAATATTACAATTTGCATATCAGCTGCTAAGAATAATCTAAACGTCGGCCAAGGTCTTTAAGATAAGTCAAGATTAAGGTGGAACCGTATAGGCAAGAAAATTGAATGCGAAGATAGGTATCTACTGGTCACCTTAAATCTATATGACGCGGCAGAGGGACAATATTGTAACAAGCCATGGATGAAGAAGACAAAAAAATTATTCAAGAAATTATTGTTGAAAATATCATTGGGGGAATACAATGCCCTAAGGATTTCAAATGCACAAAATTAGGAATTGATCAGCTTTGCAAGGCTAAGGATATTGGGAAGCAAGATTGTCTCGAATGTTTAGAAGAAAATCCTTGCGACTGTCTCTTTGTAGTAGACATTGGAGACGTTCAACTCTGCCGTTGCCCTCTCCGGATCTATATTGTCAAGAATCTCAAAAAGTAGAAAATAAAGTATTATACCACATATGGCCTCATGCGCCACATTCGACAGAAAATGCTTTTATTTATACGTAACAATAACTGGCATTCATTGATGACTTGGCTTGCTGCTTGATAAACTAAGATTGCCATAATCAACTGTCATCATAGCCCAAATGATGAAATGAATAAGGAGGGTTGGGGTCAGGTTTAATATCTTGACATTCGAGAAAATCAAGTTAGCTACTATCCATAAAATCCCAGCTACTCACAACTTGCTCCTGATTCATTTTTCAGGATAATGAAAATCTACCCGGTATTTTATTTGCAGCCTCTTTCCCCTTGACAGTGCCGCATAACCCCCATATATTTACAATTCTTTTTAACCCAGTGCCGGAGTGGTGAAACTGGTAGACGCACGGGACTCAAAATCCCGCGAGGGCAACCTCGTGTCGGTTCGATTCCGACCTCCGGCACCATTGTCCTATGCAAGGAGTCAGCTCAAAGGTTGGGATGACTCCTTTTTTTTTTAATGAGGGTGCAGGTTTGAAAATTTCCCTGGCACAAATTAACCCGGTAGTTGGTGATTTTTCATATAATTCCGGGAAGATAATCCGGCAAGCGGAAGAGGCCGTTAAGCAGGGGTGCGACTTG
Source organism: uncultured Desulfobulbaceae bacterium (assembly GCA_945787325.1). Lineage (GTDB taxonomy): Bacteria > Desulfobacterota > Desulfobulbia > Desulfobulbales > BM004 > CALZHP01. Next base: position 7,388 of record CALZHP010000066.1, on the reverse strand, counting down.
GTAATCTTTCCGGAACTTGCTTTGTGCGGATATCCACCTCAAGACCTCCTTGAACGGGACTCTTTTATATCCGACCTCGAAAAGGCCATGCAGAAGCTTGTTGCTGATATACAGGGAATCTGTGTTATCTGCGGCACTGTTGAGAGGCGTTCTGGCAGCAAATCTGGAAAACCCCTGTACAACAGCGCAGTCGCTTTTGAAGACGGGAAGATATTGTTTTCTGCCAGAAAGAGACTGCTGCCAACCTATGATGTATTTGATGAGACCAGGTATTTTGAACCGGGTACAACCAGCGAGCTTTTCACATATAAAGACCTTTCCCTTGGCGTTACAGTCTGTGAAGATATCTGGAATAATGAAGGGGTTTTTCCCCGTAAACTGTATTCAATAGATACCGTTGCGGAGATGAGTGAATCCGCAACGATAGACATGATTATCAACCTATCGGCATCACCTTTTCAAATCGGTAAGCCTGCTGTCCGTTATAATATTTTTTCCACCTTATGCAGACAGTATGACGTGCCGCTTCTCTACGTCAACCAGACAGGCGGGCAGGACAGCCTTCTGTTTGACGGCCAGAGTATGGCTTTGGGCCGGGATGGCAGTATTGTGGCCCAGGCGGAACGATTTCAGGAAGATATGATTGTAATAGATACTGACGATCTCGTGAGGAAAGCCTGCACTACAGCCCATGAACCGGCTGTTCCTGAACAGGAAGATACAGGGGCTGTTTTTGAAGCACTAGTAATGGGCGTGAAAGATTACGTCGGCAAATGCGGTTTCAGTAAGGCTCTGCTTGGATTAAGCGGCGGTATTGATTCTTCTTTGACGGCCGCTATTGCCTGCGTGGCCCTAGGTCCTGAAAATGTAACGGGTGTGGCGCTTCCGTCACCATATACCTCTAAAGAGAGTATTGAAGACGCGCGACAGCTGGCAGAAAATCTCGGTTGTAATTTTGATATCATTCCCATAACGCCAATGTTTCAGAGCGCCCTTGAAACTCTTGAGCCATTGTTTAACAAAGAGGGACAGGCTACAGGACTTGGACCGGATGTGACAGAACAGAACCTGCAGGCCAGGATTCGCGGGAATATCCTAATGGCTCTTTCCAACAAATTTGGTGCGCTGGTGCTCAGCACCGGCAACAAGTCCGAGATGGCGGTGGGGTATTGTACCTTGTATGGTGATATGAATGGCGGGCTCGCTGTCATTTCCGATGTCCCCAAGCAGCTGGTCTACAGCCTTTCACGCTATGTGAACCGTGACCGTGAGATAATTCCCATGCAGATTATCAACAAGGAGCCTTCAGCGGAACTGGCCCCTGATCAACGTGATCAGGACGACTTGCCGCCCTATGATATGCTGGACAAAATTCTTGCTGCCTACCTCGAGGAGCATAAAGGTGTTGATCAAATTGTGGAATCGGGATTTGATCGTGATGTCGTCGAGGATGTGGTCCGTCGTATCAAGATAAATGAATACAAAAGGAAGCAGGCGCCGCTTGGCCTGAAAGTGACAAGCAAATCTTTCGGATATGGCAGACGGTATCCGACGGCCCAGAATTATAAAGAATATTAATAAACAGAATGTCGACTTATTCAGTTGAGGACATGAAATGATAATCAAACCTATACAAGCGAATTCTCAGGAGGGCAGGGTACAGCTTTCTTCACTTTATGACAGGTTTCAATTGGCTGACAATTCCTGTCGACAGGCGGTAGAGGATATACTCCTGTCTGTTAAAACGAGAGGCGATGCAGCGCTTGTTGAATATACCAGAAAATTTGATGCGCCTGATTTCAGTGCAAATCAGATTAAAGTCAATGAAGAGGAAATGAAGAAAGCTTATGGCCAAGTGTCAGCTGATTTTTTTGAGACGCTTAAACTGGCAATTAATCGAATACGAACATTTCACCAAAAGGAAATAGAAGAGTCTTGGACTATAGAGGCGGATAACGGAGTTGTTACTGGCCAGCTTGTAAATCCGGTTGATTCGGCCGGGCTTTATGTGCCCGGAGGTCAGGGCGGGAAGACCCCGCTGGTTTCCTCTGTGCTTATGAACGGTATTCCCGCCGGTATCGCCGGGGTCGAAAAAAGAGTGATGGCAACTCCAGCCGATGAAAATGGTGAAGTTAATCCTGCTTTACTGGTGGCGGCACAAGAAATTGGCATAACTGATATTTATAAAATAGGAAGTGCCTGGGCCATTGCCGCGATGGCATTTGGGACAGAAACGGTTCCACGGGTTGATGTTATTGTCGGACCGGGAAACCAGTTTGTTACTGAGGCGAAGAAACAGGTGTCGGGCATGGTGCGTATTGACATGATAGCAGGCCCCAGTGAAGTCCTTGTTGTTGCAGATGAGACGGCAGATCCATCTTTTATCGCGGCGGACATGCTGGCGCAGGCAGAACATGATCCGCAAGCGCTTGCTATGGTTGTTACAACCAGCAGTGAAATTACCGGCCGCATAAATGAAGAACTCGAAACCCAGCTTGCTGAACTGAGCAGGAAGGAGATAGCCCGGGCATCTCTGGAAAACAGGGGTGTGATTCTTATTGCCGAAAATCTTGAGGATGCCATCTCCATTGCCAATAAAATTGCCGCAGAACATCTTGAACTGATGATTGCAGAGCCCTGGGAAATGTTGTCACAGATACGTCATGCCGGAGCCATTTTTCTTGGTAAATATTCACCTGAAGCTGTGGGAGATTACCTGGCCGGCCCTAACCATGTTTTGCCAACCATGGGCACCGCTCGATTTTCATCAGCTCTTGGAGTGGAAACTTTTGTGAAGAAAAGCAGTGTCATATCCTACCCACAAGATGCCTTTGAAGCAGATGCCTCGCATATTAAGAACCTGGCAAACCTTGAAGGTCTGACCGGACATGCTCAGTCTGTTGCTGTTCGGATGAAAGCCAAGAAGAAATGATGCAGTAATATTTATTTTACCCAAAGAAGATTTGGCCTGATTGACTCGCCTTTTAGGTGAGTAATTTAGAATAAAAAATTTTACAAAGTACGGTACAAATCTGATTACTATTTCTTTATGGGAAAGTATTGGGACGGTCAATAAATTAATACGTTATGTAAACTTTTCAAAATTACTCATGAAATATTCGGAATAATGCAGGGAGATGAAAAAGACATCTTAAGCCGCGGTATTCAGATTATGGGGCTTCAGCTTATAAATGAGGTGGAAGCCCTTGACAAACTAGTCATCTACTTCCATGAGCTGAAAAAGTGGAACAAAAAGTTCAACCTGGTGGCAAGAACTCTTTCTGACTCCCAGATCCTTGAAAATCATTTTCTTGATTCTCTCATGCTCCTTCCCTTGTTTTTCGACAGTAATACAGCAGATAAGACTTTTCCCACTGAATTAATGGATGTGGGGACCGGGGCAGGTTTTCCGGGACTTATTTTGAAGACGGTTCTGCCTCAACTTACTGTGACCCTGGTAGAACCACGCATGAAAAGAGTGTCGTTTTTAAAACATATTATCAGGGTCTTAAAACTTAGAAATGTTGAGGTTGTGGCTGAACACCTTGGAAATCCTCCTCCCGCCAGCTTGAAAGAAAGAACTTTCCCACTTATTACCAGTAGAGCGCTTTCTGATACTTTCAGTTTTCTTGAAATGGCCGCACCGTTCCTGGCAGAAGGAGGACGGCTTATCTGTATGAAAGGGCCAAAAGCAAAGGATGAGGAGGGGTATCAGGAAGAATATACAACAGCCGGCCGCCATTTAGAGCTGCAGGAGACCAGAGAGCAACAACTCCCATTTTCGGGGGCTATACGAACGCAGCTTATTTTTGGATTGCATAAAACGGGTTAAAGAATGATATATAATTAGTTTTAAATAAAATAATAGACGTCAGTCTGAACGGCCAAAAAGCAGATACACAAGAATGCCGAGTACGACAATGGCTCCTGCCGCGACAGGCAGGACTTTTTCCAGGCTTAACTCCCCGTCCGAAGTTAGATTTTGCATGTATTCAGTACCTGACACAGCCCATACCCCAAAAAATAAGATGAGAATACCCAGAAAACTGAATGACTGCCTGTAGAGGAGGTAGATGACAATTAAGAAAAAAGGCACAATAAAATAGCCGTTGGCAAGTAAACCCATTACATCAACGTCTTGAATCTGTTGTGGTACCTGGGTTGAATATAACCAGTCTCTAATATCGGTAAAAATATTAGCCATTTTTCCTTACCCTCACTTTGTCTGTTTTTTTTGTGATTTTGACTGCGAACGTTTAAAGACCTGAATAGCACAATACGATCCACACATACTGCATGTCGGTCCTTTGTAAGCGGAGCCAGCTTCGTGACGGAATTGTTTTGCTTTTTCAGGATCAATGGAATGCTCGATCTGGCCTTTCCAGTCAAGGTTATTGCGGCATTTGGCCATGGCAATATCCTTATCAATTGCTCCAGGCAATCCTTTGGCAATGTCCGCGGCATGTGCAGCAATTTTTGATGCAATCACACCCTCGTGGACGTCTTCGGTATTGGGGAGCTTGAGATGTTCTGCTGGCGTAACGTAACAGAGGTAGTCAGCACCGGCCGCACCGGCAATAGCACCTCCGATAGCTCCGGTTATGTGATCATATCCCGGGGCGATATCGGTGACCAATGGACCCAGAACATAAAAAGGAGCACCTTTGCACATCTGTTTCTGCAGGAGGACATTAGCAGTGATCTGGTTGAGAGGCATGTGGCCGGGGCCTTCAATTATTACTTGAACTCCTGCATCCCAGGCACGTTCTGTAAGCTCTCCAAGATGAATAAGCTCCTGTACCTGGTTGCGGTCGGTTGCGTCTGCCAGGCAGCCGGGGCGTATGCCATCACCAAGGCTCAGAGTTACTTCATGCTCTTTTAAAATCGCCAGCAGTTCATCAAAATTTTCATAGAGTGGGTTTTCTTTATTGTTGTGGCTCATCCATTCAAGGGTAAATGACCCCCCACGGCTGACTACGCCAAGCATCCTTTTCTGGTTTTTCAACCTCTCCATAACGTTACGAGTGATGCCGCAATGTACTGTCATGAAGTCGACACCGTCCTGCGCCTGCTTTTCAATGGTCTTGAAAATATGCTTGGCGGTAACATCGACGATCTCTTTCTTTTTCTTTTCTACCGTTTCGGCTACAGCCTGGTATATTGGCACGGTTCCGAGCGGTACGGGGCACTGTTGCAAAATACCACGACGAACGGCATCCAGGTCGCCGCCCATGCTGAGATCCATTACGGTATCTGCTCCGGCTTTAACAGCAACACAAAGTTTTTGAAGTTCTCCATCCAGTTCAGGATAATCTTTTGAAGAACCTATATTGGCGTTTATTTTTGTGGAAACGCCCTTGCCGATAGCAATGACCTTGTCAAACTTATGATTATTGTTTTTTGTTATGGCGATAGTGCCGCTGGCTACGCCTTTGATCATTTCATCAATGGGCATTCCTTCAATTCTTGCACATTTTTTCAAGAGAGCGGTTTTTTTGCCATTTATTGCATCTTCACGAATACTCATTAAGAAAATTCTCCAGAAAGATCCAGACTTCTATCACTAGCTGGACCGGAATTGTCTATCGTTTAATGGCCATCCTCAATGACATGGCCATATGTAAAAGACTTTATCATATAATTTTGAAAACTGTTTGGTAAATACAATCTTTAATGATACCAACGGTTCCTTCCGTATGTCAATGTAAAACAGAATAAGGCATGACAAGGCCGACTTTGAAATAAATAATCAGAGTGCAAACAAGAAAATATTGCACAATTGAACGTAATACAAAAGAAAAACTTGACAACGCTGTATTTTGTAGAAATGGTTCCCAGAAGTTAAGATGATTACGGAAATATAAAAAACATAGCTAATGCCTATTTGTGAAGAGTAGTATTCGAAAATATATTGAAAAAGGAGGCAGTGATGGAAGGAATGGAAGGTTGGGTAGGCCAGATTCAAAGTTTTATTGCTCTTTATGGGCTCAAGGTGTTAGCCGCAATTGTCATTTTTGTTGTCGGTCGTTGGGTGGCACGTCTACTGACCAAAACCTTGAAAAAAATGATGAGAAAAGGCAATGTCGATGAGACCCTTGTTAAGTTTATCGGCAACATGACGTATATTGCCCTTCTTACATTCGTTATTCTTGCAGCGCTGGGGAAGCTTGGCGTTCAGACAACTTCATTTATTGCAGTTATTGGTGCAGCCGGCCTTGCTGTTGGTCTTGCCCTCCAGGGCTCTCTGTCTAATTTCGCCGCCGGGGTGCTGATGATTATATTCCGTCCTTTCAAAGTAGGAGATTATATTGATGCCGCCGGTGTTTCAGGAACTGTTGAAAAGATCGAGATATTTACAACCCAGCTGAAAACCCCGGACAATAAGACGGTAATCATCCCTAACTCCAAGATCACAGAGGGTCCGATAACGAATGTTACAGCTAAGGATACCCGACGGGTGGATCTTATTTATGGAGTGGGATATTCAGATGACATAGACAAGGTGAAAGAAGTTCTGGTCGATATCCTGGCGAAGGATGCCAGGGTCCTTGATGATCCTCCTCCAATCATTGGTCTGCTTGAGCTGGCAGACAGCAGTGTGAATTTTGCTGTTCGTCCCTGGGTGAAGAAAGAAGATTACTGGAATTTTTATTTTGACATGAACGAGTCGGTCAAAAAACGTTTTGACAGTGAAGGTATTAGCATTCCATTCCCGCAGAGAGACGTTCACATGATCAATCAGACCTAATCTGCTTAGGTACAAAGAAATCCGTATACTTTAATAAGCGAATAACTTTTTACCTTGCATCTTAAGTCTGCTTAAATCGTGAAATCGTGTAGTTTGAACAAATTATACCATACCTGCTAAATATGCTTTCATTACGTAGGACAGCCAAGTAATTTACAATCTTGCGCACTTCAGCTTGACTCGTGAAAAATCCGAGTTAATTTTAAAAATATAAACTGAAACCGCAAGGCAGGATTATCTTCCTTGCGGTTTTTCTTTCACCTCTCATCCGGTCTTGTTGCCCAATGCAATGGTTTTTCTTATCACTTATAACTGCAATTTCAGTAGCAGTTCGTGATGTTTCGGTCAAGGCTCTTTTTGAAGACCAGCACCCTCTGGAAATAGTGGCTCTTGAACTTTTCTGGTCCCTGCCGCTGCTTGTTGCAGGCTGTCTGTTTGTACCGGTTCCGCATCTTGATAGCGCTTTCTGGTGGGCATTTATCCTGTCGATCCCTCTCAATCTGGTAGCATATATTCTCTATCTTTATGCTATTAAACTTTCGCCATTGACTTTATCTGTTCCTTTCCTGGCCTTTACTCCTGTATTTATGATTCTGACCGGCGCATTTATTTTAGGTGAAACAGTTAATCTGTGGTGAGG
>CALZHP010000065.1 GCA_945787325.1 uncultured Desulfobulbaceae bacterium | reverse complement strand
CTTCAGGGTGGCGACTGCGCGGAAGATTTCTCCATGTGTACTGCTCCTGCCATCAGGGAAGCCCTGAAGGTTATTCTGCAAATGGCTGTTGTGCTTTCATATGCTGGTGGTAAACCTGTTATTAAGGTCGGCAGAATTGCCGGTCAGTATGCCAAACCACGTTCATCCGATACCGAGCTTGTTGATGACCTCGAAATACCAAGCTATCGAGGGGATATGGTAAACATGCCGGAACCGACTTTGGAGTCAAGAAGACCAGATCCCCAACGTCTTTTGCAGGGTTATTATCTGGCAGCCTCTACTATGAATATTCTGCGCGCTTTTACTCGTGGCGGGTACGCTGCTCTTCACCGAGTTCAGGCATGGAACCAGGAGTTTGTAAAATCATCACCACTTGGCCGTTCATATGAAAGACTGGCAAAGCAAATCAGTCAAGCCATGGATTTTATGAACATCATAGGGATTGATACTGACTCACCTCAAATAAACCAGGCCGAGTTTTACACCTCACATGAAGCTCTGCTCCTCGGCTATGAAGAAGCATTGACCAGGCAGGATTCAACAACAGGTGGGTGGTATGACTGTAGTGGGCATATGGTCTGGATCGGGGACCGCACCCGACAGCTTGATGGTGCCCACGTGGAGTTTTTTCGTGGTATTCTGAATCCAATCGGCATGAAAGTTGGCCCATCACACGATATTGACGAAATCAAAAAACTGATTGAGAAGCTCAATCCGGAAAACGAACCGGGGCGGCTGACTCTGATTACGCGTTTTGGCTGCAAAAAAATCGAACAGTATCTGCCGAAGCTTGCCAGGGAAATTACAAATGAAGGGTTGAGTGTAGTGTGGAGTTGTGACCCTATGCACGGCAACACTTATACAGCTGAATCTGGCCACAAGACAAGAAATTTCAATGAGATCCTCCAGGAAATACACTCCTTTTTCGAGATTCACTGGGCAGAGGGTTCAATACCAGGCGGTGTTCATTTTGAGTTGACAGGCGAAAATGTTACCGAGTGCACTGGAGGTGGGCGCAACATTGAGGATAAACACCTCAAGCTTAATTACCAGACAAATTGTGATCCACGTTTAAACGCGGAACAAAGCCTTGAGCTTGCTTTTCAGATTGCGGAGATGATCAGGAGTTAATTTAAATATTAGAATATTATTCAAATGTAGGCTTTTAAGCAAAAAATTCACAAAAAAATAACCCGTATTTGTTAACATCTATTTGCCAACCTGCAATTTCAGGCGCTAATATCTTTTTACGATAGTGAAAACTTGTGCATGAGGTTTTCCGGCTCTATGGGATATTCACCAGTAAAACAGGCCAGGCAGAATGTATCTTTTCCCTTTTCGGTTGCTTCAACCATCCCATCAAGGCTCAGGTAATGAAGAGTATCAAGGTTTAGAAACTTTCTGATTTCATCAACTGTCTTGCTTGCGGCAACCAGCTCTCCTCGAGACGAAAAATCTATACCGTAAAAACAGGGATGCCTGGTGGGCGGACAACTGACCAGCATATGCACCTCTTTAGCCCCTGCTTCACGGAGGGATCTGATCCTACTGCGGCCGGTTGTTCCCCTGATAATTGAATCTTCAACGATAATAACCCTTTTATCCTTTAAAAATGAACGAACAGGATTCAATTTTACTCGGACAGCAAAGTCCCGCATGGACTGAGTTGGTTGAATAAAGGTCCTTCCGATGTAGTGATTTCGAATCATCCCCATTTCCAAAGGAATGCCCGAGGCTTGCGAGTAACCAATTGCCGCATAGTTTCCAGAATCGGGAAATGGCATGACAAAATCTGCATCGATCTTACACTCCCTGGCCATGATTTCACCCATCCTTTTCCGGCTTTTGTATACATTTATCCCAAATATGTCACTGTCCGGACGAGCAAAGTAGACATGTTCAAAAATACAGAAATTATGTTTCTGTTCAGGCCAGGGTTTCATAGATTTAAGACCGTTTTTATCAATAATCAAGATCTCTCCTGGTTCAATATCACGAACATACTGGGCCTCAACCAGGTCCAGAGCGCACGTTTCCGATGCAACTATGTAGGAGCCATTGTTAAGCTTGCCTAGACAAAGAGGTCTCCAACCACCCGGATCACGTATTGCAACCATCTGGTCTTGGGTCATAAGCAGCATTGAGTAAGCACCCTCAACCAATGAAAAAGTCTCTTTAATCGCTTCTTCCAAACCTTTTCGGGTTGCCCGTGCCAGCAGGTGGACTACCACCTCACTATCCATCGTCGTTTGAAATATCGATCCTTTTGCCTCAAGATGATCGCGTAAGGTACGTGTATTTACCAGGTTGCCGTTATGTGCCACAGCTAGAGTTCCACCACGGTGGCTAACCGTAAAAGGCTGTGCATTTAAAATATGCGAAGCCCCTGTTGTCGAATAGCGGACATGACCAACTGCCAGGTGACCGGCCAGTTCCTGCAGGTTTTCTTCACTGAAAACTTCCGGAACCAGCCCCATTCCCTTATGCTGGGTCACATGCAGGCCATCGGAAGCAACTATTCCTGTACTTTCCTGCCCACGATGCTGAAGGGCATATAAACCGAAATAAACAAGTTTAGCTGCATCTTCATGACCGAACACTCCACATACACCACACTCTTCACGTGGGCGATCCGGAGACTTTTGATATTGCATTGTAATTTCCTCAATAAATTACAGTTAAGAACCCTTTTGATGCGGTTCAAATTGTTAAAATGAAAAAAGAATTATTCTAAAGGATTTTTGATGATTGGGAAATGATTTTTTGTTTTTATTTCATCATTTCAGATAAGAAGATAGAAGTTTTGCATGATGCAATAATGCTGTGAAATGAGACAAATGTTAATGTTGTATAGTTAAGAATTCCTTTTTTTACCAAGATGATCACGCCCCCGGTAATAATTAACCCAGGATGATGTTTTGTTTAATTCCCAATCTCTAGGAGGAATAAAGCCGGTCTTCATCTCTTTTTCGCCCACTTTTGACATTAGGCGCTCATATATCTTTACGAATAAACAGCGCTTTTTCCCGGGATACACTTCACACCATCCATCTCTGCTCCCTCCACAGGGCCCGTTGAAAAGATATTTGGCACAGCCGGATTGTGGACACAAAAAGGCGAGTTCCTCCAAAGTACAATCGCCACAATTATGGCACCCGTAGAGGAAAAACTTGGTAACATGATCAATGTTTGCAAGGAGTCCCTGGTACCTACTCTCATCCATGGAAAGACAAAACCTTTCCATCGGGGCAAATAGTTTCCCCTGGGGCTCAAAAGCAAGGTCATGGACCCAGCGAGAAAAATCATATAGCAGATGTCGGCTCGGTTTCCATCCGGCTCTACGCGTTGACTGCTCCAGGTTTAGACCTGTCTTTTCGTCTTTTTCAAAAAAATAAAACGCATCATCTGGCCAGAAAGAAAGCTCAAAAACATGACTTTCCCAGTCTGCCGACAATTCTGCAGATTTACCAAGAATAAAATCAAGATCATTAAATGTAAGACCAGGACCGCCAATATGCGCTCCGGAATAACCAAGTCCCTTAAGAACTGCGAGCAAACTTGCCGCACGCGTCAACCGTTCCTGTTTTCCTTTGTCCGGCGAACGCCCCTCCCAATTTATCTGCTCATAAAGTGACTCTGGAATAACACAACCGGGAATTTTCCCCTGATACATGAGCTCGGCTACTTTCAGGTTTGGCACAAACACATTTCCGATAAGGGGTATATCCAGGCTATTTTGACGCATATACAAAATGAGTTCATGAAACTTGCGGGCATCAAATCCTACCTGAGTGATCGCAAAATCCGCCCCTGCTGCAATTTTGCGATGCAGCTTGAAATACTGCATCATCAATTCTGATTCGAGTAACTTGAATGGTGAAATCGCTACACCTTTAATAAAGGAGGTGGCTTGAATGGTTCCGGGAGATACTACATCATTCTCAGATAATGACTCTCCCCTGTTCATCTTGGATAGCATATTAAGAACATGTATAGAACCCAGGTCAAAAACAGGTTTTGGCGCTCCTTTGTATCCATCTTTTGGATAATCTCCGGTAATAACCAACAGATTATGTAGTGACTCTCGGTCCCAGGCAAAAAGCTGGCTTTCCATCTGGTTGCGATTTTTATCCTTACAGGAGAAGTGTGTAATGACCTCGGGACCAAGGTTTTTAATTTCGAGCCCCAAAACCTCAGGAGACAATGCCGGATTTCCACCAGCGTTTTCAGTTATACTTAATGCCTGGATTCGCCCATCCTTTGCTATCTCTCGTGCCAGACACAAAATCCTATTGAGCTCTCTGCTTCGCCCGCCACGGCTTGGAACCAATTCGAAGCTCAACGTAAATTCTTCCGGATTATGGAGCGATTCATACAACCGCCCTTTATCACCGTTGTCCATTTTCATTTGTCCCATGCTTGTCGTTTAAGTAAGTCAATATAATTTAATGTGTAGCTGGAAACAGTTTATAACTTGATTTTATCATCACACTTAGAGTATCCAAATAATTGGATACACAAATAATTACTTAAAACATAGACATCTTATTACAATAAACCAGTAAAAAAAATTGACTGGCAATACATTTCCATATTTCGTAATTGAGCAATATAAGCTCAGAAAGCATCAATTTTAATATTACAGCCATAATATTTTTTCATTTAGTACTATAATGAAATGAGCAATAAAATTATCACACTTACTACTGATTTCGGCCTTCAAGATGAATATGCTGGAGTAATGAAAGGAGTCATCCTCACTCATGATCTGTCGACAACAATAGTTGACATAACCCATGGTATTGGAACTCAGAATATTATACAGGCGGCTTACTGCATACACTCTTCCTACAGATACTTTCCGAATGCTACTGTGCATGTTGTTGTAATTGACCCTGGGGTTGGCAGCAACAGACGTTTTGTCCTGCTCAAATCTGACGGTCACTTTTTCTTAGCGCCAGATAATGGTGTTCTCACCCTCATGCTTGAAGAAGATTTATTTGAAAATGCCTTCGAAGTAAACTGCGAAGATATTTTTTTAAAGCCGCTTAGCATGACTTTTCATGGCCGTGATATTTTGGCACCTGTCGCTGCACATCTTGCCAACGGTATGGAACCTCAAGCAGTTGGTTCAAGTCTTGACAGAAGCGATCTCTGCATTTTACCCCTGTTAAAACCGGAACTAGATGAAACAAAAGGTATAATTCGAGGTAAAATTATTAGTATTGATCGATTCGGAAATCTGATTACCAATATTACATATGATGATGTAAATAGACTTTTTGATAAAAACATGAAATCGTCATTATATACCTCTATTAACAAACATAATATTATTGGAGTTAAGAAATCATACGACAGTGTATCTAAGGGTGAGTTACTGGTTATTTTCGGCAGTCGTAATTCTATTGAAATTGCAGCAAGTAACAGCAGTGCTGCACTAATTATTAACGCTGCACAAGGTAATGAAGTAACTGTAGCGTGCAAATATAAATAAAGGATATTTTTATGGTAAAACACCTTCGTATTCAACAGGTCCTGCAAGACAAACCTGTCGGTGAGAACCTTGAAATAAAAGGTTGGGTCAAAACGCGCCGAGACGGTAAAGGTCTATCCTTCCTTGAGGTGAGTGATGGCTCCTGTCTAACCGGACTCCAGATAATTGCTGATCAAGGTTTACCTAATTATAATGAGGAAATAAAAAAACTATCCACAGGCTGCGCAGTCCGTGCTTTTGGTAGTCTTGTCGAGTCACCTGCCAAGGGCCAGGAAGTGGAACTGCATGCGAATGAAATATATGTTTTTGGTTGGGCCGATCCGGAAACATATCCCTTGCAGAAAAAAAGACACTCCTTTGAATTTCTGCGGTCTATCTCACACCTTCGGCCCAGGACCAACAGTCTCGGTGCCGTTACCAGAATACGCAGCACACTATCTTATGCAGTGCATCAGTTTTTCCAGGAACGAGGTTTTTTCCAAATCCACACACCCATTATAACAACCAGTGACTGTGAAGGTGCAGGAGAAATGTTCTCCGTAACTGCACTTGACCTCAATGACCTGCCAACGGAAAAAGGTAAAGTTTCATTCGAACGTGATTTTTTTGGGCAGCCTGCAAACCTTACAGTGAGTGGTCAGCTTGAAGCTGAGATATATGCCTTATCCCACTCAAATGTCTATACTTTCGGCCCAACTTTCCGGGCTGAAAATTCCAATACCAGCAGGCACCTCGCCGAATTCTGGATGGTAGAGCCTGAAATGGCGTTCTGCGATCTCGACGGCGATGTGAAAGTCGCAGAGGAATTTCTCAAATACCTTGTTAAACATGCTCTGGAAAATTGCCGAGAAGATATTGATCTATTTGCCAAGTTTGTAGATAAGGAGCTATTTTCAAAATTTTCTGCTGTTCTTGAAAGTGATTTTATCAGGATTACTTACAGCGAGGCTATTGACAGGTTGGAAGAATCAGGCCGCGACTTTGAATTTCCCATCTCCTGGGGTACAGATTTGCAGTCTGAACATGAGCGCTACCTTACTGAAGAAGTCTTTAAAAAACCGGTAGTCGTCACTGATTATCCAAAAACAATCAAACCGTTCTATATGCGGGTCAACGATGATGATAAAACTGTGGCGGCTATGGATATTCTTTTACCAGGTATTGGAGAAATAGTGGGCGGCAGCCAGCGGGAAGAAAGGTATGATGTACTCTCTGCCAGGATGGAAGAAACAGGGCTCAATCCTGATGAATACAAATGGTACCTTGATCTCAGGCGGTTCGGTTCTGTTCCGCACGCCGGATTTGGACTAGGCTTTGAAAGAATGATACTATTTATAACTGGAATGTATAATATCCGCGACGTTATTCCATTTCCACGCACTCCGGGCTCCGCAGAATTTTAATTGAAACAAGAAAACAAATAATAAATGAATGCGTATAGAAACTTACTCCTTCTATTAAATATTTGTTTTACTGTTGATTTACATAGAAGGAAAATATATATACATAAAACATTGCTCACATACGATCTGTTCGTCGCATCATTACAGCATGTACAATTAATAAATGCCCACGCACTCTGGGCTGTAACAATGTGGAGTGAAGAATGATAGAACTTAGAAAACATATGCGTCTTCCGATTAAAATGCCTATTGAAATCAAGATGCATGACGACTCCTTTCGCAAAGGTTTTACAAAAAATATAAGTTTTGGCGGCATGCTGATCGAGTTTTCTGATACATTAGATGTAAAACAAGGTGATGAACATGAGCTATTTCTCGTATTGCACGAGGGAGATGACGGATTTTCGCTTCACTTCAAATGCAAAATTATCCATACTGAAGAATTCGGTATCGGAATCCAGTTCATAACCATCGATATTGCCCACTATAGTCACTTTAAAAATCTGATGGTTTACAACTGCGATAATCCTGAAAAAATGCTAGACGAAGTGCTGGAAAACCCCGGTCTCATTATTGAAGAATAAATTTGTAGAAAAAGCTGTTTCCTTACTCACATGAACAAGACTGTATGCATAACAGGAGCCACAGCAGGTTTCGGAGCAGCGTGCTCCAGGCTTTTCGCTGAAAAAGGATGGCGTCTTATCCTGACAGGACGACGAACTGAGAGACTCGAAAATTTACAGGAAGAACTCCATAATTCAACTGTTCATATCATCACCATGGATGTACGTAACCGTACCCAGGTAAGTGATGCATTCTCCAGCCTTCCGGAATCTTTTCGGGAAATAGATGTACTTGTAAACAATGCCGGCCTGGCCCTTGGAATGAAACCGGCCCATGAAACCGACCTTGAAGATTGGGAAATAATGGTTGATACCAATATTAAGGGGCTTATGTACTGCACGCGAGCATTATTGCCGAAAATGGTGAAGAACGATCAGGGTCATATAATCAACATCGGGTCCGTTGCAGGTAACTGGCCTTATCCGGGCGGCAACACCTATGGTGCTACCAAATCCTTTGTAAAACAGTTTTCCGCAAACCTTCGATGCGATCTACTCGGCACCAAGGTCAGGGTTACCAATATTGAACCGGGTTTGGCGGAAAGCGAATTTTCAATTGTACGATTCAAGGGAGATGAGGATAAAGCGAAAACCGTCTATGAAGGGACCGACCCTTTAACTCCTGAAGATCTTGCCGATATTATATATTGGGTGGCAACTTTGCCTGGTAGGATAAATGTTAACAGCCTGGAAGTAATGCCGACATGTCAAGCATGGGGTCCGTTTGCCATACACCGTCGTACAAATGATTAACTCAGGGACTGAACATTATTAAACTAATTGGCCTCACCCGAAACCTGACGGATAATTGAATCTATTTCTATTTGGGCAAACGGTTTTCTGATAAATGTCAATCCTGGTTCAAGCATACCTTTATCCTTCACATAATCCAAAGTATGGCCTGACATAAAAAGTCCCTTTAAGTCGGGTTTCAGGGCAACAAGAGTATCATATAGTTCTTTGCCGTCACTAGTTGGTAGAATTATATCAGTGAGAAGCAGGTCAATTTCTTCCATGTGCTTGTGAAATATTTCTTCGGCCTCTTCCGCACTCCTGGCAATATGAACAGAATGACCAAGATTAGTAAGCATTCTGTCTATCACCCTTACAACAGCATTGTCGTCCTCAACCACAAGAATGTTTTTTTTCTGTGGTGCCTCTTCAACCTCAACGATCTTTGGAGCAATTTTTTCTTCCGACAGGGCGGGAAAATAAATTTCAAAAGTAGCTCCCTGGTCTGGCTCTGATTCAACAAAAACGTATCCTTTGTGTTGTTTAATTATCCCATAGACTGTGGAAAGCCCCAATCCGGAATTGCCGCCTTTTGCTTTTGTGGAGAAAAATGGCTCAAATATTTGCTCTTTCGTATTTTGGTCCATGCCAATCCCGGTATCGGAAACTACTATTTTCACATAAGGGCCAGGCAATACTTCAAACTGGCGAATTTCACTTTCTGACTCGTCAATATAAGAATTTTCCGTCTTTATGATGAGTTTTCCGCCACCGGGCATTGCCTGTCTGGAGTTAACCACCATATTCATAAGTATCTGCTCGATCTGGCCGGGGTCTGCTTCTATTTCCATTACATCTTCAGATGGCTCAAACTTGAAATCCACATCTTCACCCAACAGACGTTTGAGCATTTTTGAAAACTGTATAATGAGTTCGTTGATGTATACTTCTTCAGGTTCAATTGTTTGGCGCCTGCTGAATGCCAGAAGTTGTCTGGTCAGAGTCGAGGCCCGGTTGGCAAGTTCAACAACTTCGGTCATGTCCTGGGCAATATCAGAATCTTTATCCACCTGTTCAAGGGCAAGGCTGGAAAAACCTATTATGCCTGTTAGCAGATTGTTAAAGTCATGGGCAACTCCACCCGCCAATTGTCCGACTGCCTCCATTTTCTGAGATTGCAACAGCTGTTCCTGTAGTTTCTTCTGTTCTTCTTCAGCTTTAAAACGGCTTTCAATATCACGAACTATATGCACAAGTCCTATTATGTTGTTTTCATTATCCTTACGGGGAATTGCCCTGATTTCCAAGTGTTTTCCCAAATGCGGCTCATAAATTTCCGTTGTTACCAATTCACCTGTCTCTTGCGTCTGGCGACTTGGGCACCCCTCGGGGGGTCCATCTAAGCCATGATATGAAACAAAACACTTTTGATTGAGAACAGTAAGGAAATCAGCCCCGAGCATTTTTGTCGCGGCCTTATTCAGTCGCAGTATATTGAAATCTTTATCATGAATAGTAATGGCATCATTAATACTATCAAAAATCTCCTCCCATTCCTCTTTTGCCCTGATAATTTTGTTTTGCAATTCTTTACGTTCGGTTATATCGGTACCGGTGGGTATTACGTATTCAACGTTACCGTCCTTATCGGTCAGAGCAGTGTTCGCCCAGGATATCAGGCGGAGTTCCCCATCTTTAGTCAGTACATAATTTTCATACTTATTAGGAAATTTCCCTGCCTTAAGCTCTGCAAAAACCTGTTTAACAGCAACCACTTCTTCAGGAATTATAAAAACATCCCAGGCATATTTTCCCTGCACTTCTCCAAATGTATACCCCATTATTTCTTCACAGGTACTATTAAAACGGACAATTCTGCCCTCGCTGTCAAGAACCATTATAATAACACCGACTGTATTCAGAATAGCTTCAATAAAGTCACGTTCACCGCGTAAATCATCTTCAATTTGTAAACGGTCGATTATATTTCTTCTTGCCATCAAGGTACTGAAAACAAGTGAGGTTAAAAGAATGGCTCCAATTATGAAAATAATATAATTAATATGATCCACTAAACTGCTAAGGCCATTACTTGCACCCGAAATATCATAGTAGACCTCAACAGCCCCGATGAAATTTTCTCCTTCCATCAAAGGCACATATGTTTCAACTACATCAACAGCCATGGTTTCATCTTCAAGGGTTGATGAATTTTTTCTCACCAGTTTTGAAAAACTCTCCCCTTTAGCTATATTCTGATGAAAGTAATCTCTAGTATTGATATCACCAATTTCTTTTGAATCCGTTGAATAAACAACTTCACCGGAAGGTGAAAAAACCTTTATTTTCATTATGTCGAAATCAGCTATTAAACCAATGACATGATCAGATACGTCAGCCGGAATAGAATTTTTTGTGATATTACCTTTGTGGGAAGTGTTGTGATATGGAGCATTCGGAGAAAAAACCATTCCGTAAAAATGCATCGCAACTTGCTTTGCCTCTCTTTCAGTGTTGCTGATTATAAATTTGGTAAAAGAGGGGTAGATAAATAAATTTGTATATATAGGAAATACAATTACTGTAACGAATGTTATAACAACCAGGCTTTTAAGAAATCCAAGACGAAACATTATAGTCTCCTGCTCCCTGCCGTAACTTATTGAAACTAAGAATGATATTTATCTACGTACTTGCTACAAATTGTAATTAACAGCTATTACAAAAACGAATACTTTAATTCTTTTCGGCAGAAAACAGAGAGGACTTAATAGAGAAGCTGAAATCTTTCCCAGAAATCAGGAAATGACTTGGCAACACACTGTTCGCCAAGAACCTTGATTCCCGGCACAACCAGACCGGCCACTGCAAAGCTCATGGCAATCCTGTGGTCATTGTAGGTTTCAATCTCAGCGCCTTGTAACTGCCCACCAGGACCATTTCCATCAATTATAAGGGTATCTTCAAGTTCTTCAACCTGCACACCAAGCTTACTCAATTCAACAGCCATAACGTGTAAACGGTCGCATTCTTTAATGCGAAGATGGGCAATATTTTTTATAACTGTACGTCCGGTGGCTTGAGAAGCAACTACCGCAAGCGTTGGCACCACATCCGGCCAATCCCCCATATCGACTGTAATTCCTTTTAGTTCATCCGGACCGGACACAGTCAGACCATTTCCAGTTTTTTCGACCTGACACCCCATTCTGGCCAGCAGAGCAACAAATGCTGCATCCCCCTGTAATGATGGCACCGGCACATTGCTTACAGTCACTCTGCCTCCCGTTACAGCTGCTGCAGCCCAGAAATAGGAGGCATTCGAAGCATCACCTTCAATTTGATAATCTCTCGCTTTATATACCCCCTGCGGAACAGAAAAATCAGACAGCGCTTCATTAGACATGACATTAATGCCAAACTCAGCCATAACTGCCATTGTCATTGCCACATAAGGCTTGGAGAGAACTTCACCGGACACCTCAAGTTCCGCTGGTACTTTTGCAAATGGAGCCACAAGAAGCAGTGAGGAAAGGTATTGACTGCTTTTTCCTTCCGGTAAAACAGTCTTTCCTCCGGTCAAGCCATTGGCATTTATTTCCAAAGGAGGACAGCCTGTATCATTAACGCTTTTTATATCGACGCCCCAACCCTTCAAAGCACTCATTAATGGTTCAATGGGCCGCTCTTCCATGCGATGGTCGCCTTTAATCCTGAATATGCCTTTTCCTAGACTGGCAACGGAAGTAAGAAACCTGGTAGCAGTTCCGTTGTTTCCCAGATAAATTTCCTTTTCAGGCTCTTTCAGGAGCCCTTCTTTACCGTTCACTATCCAGCAATTATCTTCTTCCTGGATCTCGATACCCATCTGGCGCAGCGCCCCTGCCGTATAATGGGTATCTTCACTTGACAGAGGGTTGATAAGACAACTCTCCCCGTCTGCCAAGGCTGCAGCAATCAATGCCCTCTGAGTAATACTCTTGGAACCGGGAACTTCTATAGAGGCCTCTACTTTTGTAAGTGGTTGTATCTCTTTCATTATTTTATGTAGCAATGCTTATTGTTAATCTTGTAAGCCCAGCAGAAGGGCCTTGCGCATTATTTCCTCCGGTGCAGGCTGTCCTGTCCAGATTTCAAATTGGGCCACTCCCTGGTACAGCAACATGGCAAGACCGTCAATCACCTTGCATCCAGCCTTTTTTGCCATTTTCATCAACAAGGTTTCTAGGGGTGAGTATACTATGTCCATTATAATCGGGAAATTTACCAGTGCAGCTTCAGGTATCGGAGACTTATCAGCAAAAGGATTCATACCAACAGACGTTGCATTTATCAAAGCATCTGCAGACAGATTTGCTGTTTCATCAAGCGGATACCATGGGCAGTGCAAAGATTCAGCAAGCTTTTTTCCATTTTCAGGTGTTCTGCTCGTGATTACAATATCGGCACCCGCCTCAGCCAGGCCAAAACCTATGGCTCTTGCAGATCCCCCTGCACCCATGATAAGTATTTTATTGTCCGCTAAGGACAATTCTTTATCAAGAGCCCTGTTCGCACCTACCCAGTCTGTATTGTACCCATGTATTTTATTGTCAGAAACAACCAGTGTATTAACCGCACCAATTTTCTCTGCTACCGGGTCAATAGAATCAAGGTATGGAATAACTGCTTGTTTGTGAGGGATTGTTACGGAAAGACCGCGAATTTGCAATTCCCTTACTCCATCAAGTGCAGCTTTGACATCTTTTACCTTGAAAGCGACATAACCATTATTAAGTCCCATAGCTGCAAACGCTGCATTATGCATTGCCGGACTCAGTGAATGGCAAACCGGATCACCCAGAATTCCATATACTTCTGTTGAGCCATCAATATGCACCGGGATACCTCCTTAATATTTTGCGCATTGCCGATACGGATAGTTGACCGGGTGCGGTCTCTCTGCCTTTGTCAGGTGCAGCATATGTCATGTAGCCGCCGACTTCAAGTGTTGACAAACGGCTTATCATACCCATTTCACCCATACAGAAAGCAATGAGCGGAAAATTGTTCTTTAAGGCAAGTCCCTGAAGATTAAGCACCCGAAGAACATCTGAAAAATCATGTGCCAAGGTTACAATCTTACCAATATGCGCATTGCTCTGCAGCTGCTGATTAAATATTGACGAAAGAACATCTTCAGGTGGTGTTTCTTCAAAGTTATGCCATGAAACAATAATACACGTCGGTGAGTTTTTCACCTCGGAAAGAAGCTGCATATAGAGTTTAGGATCTGTTTTCAACTCTATATCCACATAAGCAGCATTGGCCCGAACAGCATCCTGGAGCAGCCCAATCCTTTCATCTTCAGTACCAGAAAAAAGTCCTCCTTCCCATTTTGCCCGGCAGGTAAAAAGAAGCGGTTTCTGCAGGGCAGAGGTAAAAGACTGTATTTCAGGATCACTCAATGCATCCAGCCGAATCTCCAAAACATCGGCATTATTTTCCGACTCTTTTGCTGCTGTAATTGCCTCCCTTGTCGTTTTACAAGCAATGGAGACACATATTTTGCCGGGTATCTTAATTTGTGATGAATCAGTCATCGTACTCCTTCAGACTGTGAGTAAAAACAAACCTATACAATATTAGGTAAGATTGGCGAAAGATTGACAGTGAAACGTATTACATCCTGTTTATGTTGTCAATCCATGACCTTTTTGTAGGAAGAACCTGCAAATGTGGTTGTGAATACACCTGTGATGCACTACACAAAATTGATATGTTCCAGATCCGGAAATCGACTGAAATGTACGTCTTCATTTC
>CALZHP010000064.1 GCA_945787325.1 uncultured Desulfobulbaceae bacterium | reverse complement strand
AGGACTCAAAGAGAAATGGTATTGACCAGGAACCAGCGAACAGGGCTGCTATCAATACCCCAAGAAAACAGGTAATTATGATACGCGTCTTAACCGTGTATAATTCCACAGAATCCATGTGTAAAATGTATGGATTTTCCTCAAAAAAAGCAACAGCATTAACGGCAATGCGAACCTAATTACTCTTGAGTTAAACTTAAAAACAACTTCCCCTCTGTCACCACAGCACAACTATGATTTAACACATATACTCTAATCGTGATCACGCCATGCTTCCAAAAAAACATTCTCACTATATTGTTTCAAAGCTTGACTGATATATTGAAATTCCTCCTGTCGTTTTGAAGCCAACAGGGAATCGGTAACAGCCAGTGGCGCAAGGCTCTGGTTAATCACCCAGGCTGTCGGTTTGATACCGGCTCGCTGCAGATCTTCCTGCAGTTTTGCAGCTTCAAGAACAGGGGTAGCTTCCGGAAGGGTAATGATAAAAATTTGCGTAAAAGCAGGATCCCGCAAGCGGGGCAGCAGTCGCTGAACTGCTTTCGGCAACTCCTGCATTGATCTGGATACTTCCCGGTGATACGCCTGGGCAGCGTCCAACAGAAGAACAGTATGGCCGGTTGGGGCTGTATCCAGCACAACAAAGCACTCCTCTCCCTGGTCTACAAGCCTTGCAAATGCCTGGAATACAGCTATTTCATCAGTGCATGGTGAACGAAGGTCCTCTTCGAGAAGTTTCTTGCCGTTATCATCTAAATCCGAGCCCACATCAGCCATGACTTTTTCCTGGTATAACCTGGTTTCCTCGTCGGGATCAATACGGCTCACAGTCAGGTTTTCAATGGAATCCCCCAGTGAGAGATCGAGATGCGCAGCAGGATCTGTTGTGGCAAGGTGGACTTTGTGTCCTCCAGTAACAAGTTTCAAGGCAATCTCTGTTGCCATAGTTGTTTTGCCAACTCCTCCCTTGCCCATGGTCATTATCAACCCCTTACCGTGCTGCACCATCCTGGGAAAGAATTCGGCAAACAAAGGTGGCAGTTCACCCTGAATTTCGGGAGTATTCTCAGTAGTTACAGGGGATGTATTTCCTAGATAAAAATCGTAAAAGGCCCGCAGTCTGTCGATACCAACAGGTGCAAAAGGTAAAAGCGGCACTTTAATAACCGGTAGAGATTGCAAGCCAACAGGAACTTGCTCAAGAGCGTTCACAACCTTGGCTTCCATGGCGATGGCAACAGGATCATCGGAAGATGCCTTAAACAGACCGTTAACAATTAATATCTGGCTGCTTACTCCTAATTCCCGAAGTTCAAGACTGGTGCGCTCTGCCTCGTTAAGGCTGGCTGTATCCGGACGGCTGACAAGAAATATAGTTGTCTGGTCAGCATCCGCCAGGGTTGCCACTGTGTTTTTATAAAGACCGTGCTGCTGTGTTAGACCGGACAGGGGCCCTAAACATGAAGTCCCTGTCGTATTGGTATCGAGAAAATTGTCCCAAGCCTGAGGAAGCTGCAAAAGGCGGAGCGTATGGCCGGTTGGAGCGGTATCAAATATAATATGGTCATACTCTGTGGTAACATCCTGGTCACCCATGATTCCGGCAAATTCGTCAAAAGCGGCAATTTCCATGGTACAGGCCCCGGAGAGTTGCTCCTCCATGCTGACAATTGCTGCTTCCGGCAACACACCCCTGTAAGGGGAAATTATGCGCTCCCGATACTGGTAAGCCGCCTCTTCCGGGTTAATATTCACGGCAAACAGGTTTTTTATCCCAACAATCTCAGTTGGAGAATTCCCTATTTCCGTTTCCAATGTTTCATTCAGGTTGGAAGCAGGGTCTGTACACACCAGCATTATCCGTTTGCCTTTATCAGCCAGGGTTAATGCTGTCAGGCATGAAAGTGATGTCTTACCCACCCCTCCCTTACCGGTAAAAAATATATATTTTGTTAAATCTTTTACTAATTCCATAATGTCATTTTGTCCTGAATGAAGAGGTTGGCGATTAGCTGATCACTTAATCTCGATCCCGACAAACCCAGCCAACTCCTCCCGCTCAGGATATTTATTTCGGCTCACAACTTTGCCTTCGACCACGACAATCGGAAGACAAAGTTCTCCTGCCAGGGACATTGCCTGTTTCACTAACTCACTTGCGGCAAACTTGTCCGGCTGCTGTGCCAGGTTGTATCGTTCAACTTCAACACCCATTTCTTTCATCCATTCCAGGTCTGCTGCAAAACGGACCAGCTCCGGATCGACACTGGGACCACATATTCCAGTTGGACAACACAAGGGCGGATCATAGATTTCAATTGTAGGCATCAAAAACTCCTTTCCCTTTTATTTTCTATCTGTTCGTTGGTAATCATACAAAAGGCAATATCCAAAAAAGTGGTTTATGCCTTCAATAGATAACATAATATTTATATATATTAATCATCACAAAAAGTTTTTTTTGGCATTTATGTGGCGTAAACATGTATTATAAAACCGGATAACAGGTAAAAAAAAAGCCGTAACCCTTTTCAGGATTACGGCTTTTCTATATAAATGGTGCCGAAGGCCGGAATAGAAAGAAAGTTTCGCAATATCAACAAGTTATTAATATCAAAGTGAGTTTTTGTACACTAAAATATCAATTTTGTACGATCCTTGCTGTATATTGCATATGAGGACAAAGGTGACTTTCATTCTGGCTTATATCAATAAAAAGCATTGTGTCACCGTAATTCAGTGAAAAGAATTGTCTGCAGCGAATATATGTTGTACAAAGAAGATACTTTTAAACTGAAGGGTTTATATGAATATTAATCGGGCCATCCAGACAACCTCAAATGTTGTTTTCAGGCTGGGCCTTATGGCCTCAGCAACATGGATTTACATTATCCAGCTTGCGATCAGGCATGATACTAAAATTTATGAGATCCTGATGACTCCTGTCTGGATAGGGTGGGGGGTCTGGTTGATTTACAAACATCGCTATGAAAAGAAACTGCTCAATAAATTTAAATAAAGACAGGGTCAGTGAAAGAATATGACAAGAGATGAGATAAAAAATGTTCTCCTGGAGATCATCAAAGATATTGACGAAGATGTTTCGCTCCATTTATTGAAGCCTGACAAGTCTCTGCGGGACCAGCTTGACCTTGACTCGATGGATTTCCTGGATATCGTTATGGAACTCCGTCGGCGCTATAAACTCAATATACCTGAAGGGGATTACCTTGAATTGGCCACCCTGGATGGATGTGTCAATTACCTGGCGCCCCAGCTCAAGGATGTTTAATAATCATAAACGTCCCGTAACACCATTTTCCATCAAATATATTGCAGGATTAGTAATTTAGAAAATTATAATTAATTAAGTATGGTTTCCCCTGAATTCCTTTTAATTCCTTTTGCTGGCGCTCTTACCAATTTATTTTAACGACAATTGTGACTTGGAATTATTGAATAACCCTTCCTGTAGTTCTTTGCTGACAGGGTCCGGGCCAAGCCAAATTGAAAAGTAAGCTGCCGCAAATTCGGCGCCTTTTACAACACCCAACTCCTCCCCCTGCAATGCCAGCGACGTACCCCGGCCTGGTTCATAAGTGATTGTGTATCTCTGACCTTTTGAAACATCCCGATAAAAAGCGTTGAATTTCTCAAGCTCTTCCTGCACTGCGTCAGCCTTCTTTTTGCCAACGTTGCGAACCATCAGGGGCATGGCTGTGGTTTGAAAATCCTTCGCTTCCATGTCTACAAAGAAATAATAATCAAGCCGTTTGGGTAAATTTTTCAAAGCTTCCTCGGATTTTGTTTCCGCTGGTAGATAAAAGGCAACCTGGTAAACCTTAAAAAAATATTTCCAGCGCAGCAGTCCAATGCCGCGAAGATTTAATTGTTTGCCCTCAAGCCTGATGCTTTCAGGATATGTCACACCTCTGCTTTCGATTGCATAGAGGGGCTCCTTTAAAAAAAACATTCCAATAAAGAAAACGAAAAGTATGAGCATTTCGTTTCTTAAAAGCTTCTTGTCCTTTTTCATTGTATTGCACCCTTAGTATGACTATATCAAATTCGTATACTACTACAATTGTCTCTATTCAATATAGTCATTCCATCACGTTTCCAGTCGGGGTCCCAGTAGTTTTCTTTTAAAAATATGGAATTTCACAATTATCAGCTAACGGTTCAAGCTGATGACTGACACTAAGTCCACAATCCCAAAAACCCTATCTATTTTAAGAAGTAATTCTATATAGCGCGATGTTTGAAAAATACAAAAGAAAAATAAATGCGAGGCAATTAGAGTGAGACGTGAAGTGTGAAGGCTATGAAATTGAATAATGAAGATTGAAGAATGTAGAATTAAAAAGATCAGGACTGAGGACTGAGGACTGAGGACTGAGGACTGAGGACTGAGGACTGAGGACTGAGGACTGAGGGTGATTATAAATGAATAATGAAGCTTGACAATAAAAATAATATTTTGTTGACAATATGTTGACAATACTTGAAGATATATTCATGGATAAAAAAGAAACAATACTTGAACTTATAAAAAAAGAAAAAACACTTACCGGGCCGGAACTGGTGGAGATTCTTGGTGTGTCCCGGCAGGCCGTTAACAGATATCTGCAAAAGTTGATGCAGGAGGGCAAGATATCTAAAGAAGGTGTGACCCGCGGTGCTGTTTATAGATTATCTTCCGTACAAAGAAAATCTCCCAGAATGTTCAGGAAGAGATTTCCACTCATAAACCTTGAGGAAGATGCTGTTTTTCAGGATATTGGGCTGACTTTAAACCTGAAAAAAGAATTAAGCCCCAGTGCCTATGAAATATTCCAATACGCATTTACAGAGATTCTCAATAACGCAATCGACCACTCCATGTCCGAAAACTGCCGTGTGGAGGCAGTGACAGACGATTACAATTGCCAATTTATGATCAGAGACTTTGGCATAGGTTTATTTTACTCAATATTTGACAAGTTCAATCTGTCAGATGAAAATGATGCCGTAAGAGACCTCTTAAAAGGCAAAACCACTACGATGCCTAAAAAGCATACCGGTGAAGGGATTTTTTTTACTTCCAAGGCCGCTGATGTAGTCTTTTTCAGATCGCATAAAATTGAACTTGTTTTTGATAATCAGCGTTCCGATATCTTTGTTGCTGAAAAAAGAAATATTAAGGGCACTGAAGTAATTTTCAAAATAAAAAAACGTTCCAGGAAACAACTGGATAGGATATTTGCAACGTATGCACCTGAAGAATTTGACTATAAGTTTCAAAAGACCAGAGCGCATGTAAAGTTGTATCAGCAGGAATATATTTCTCGGTCTGAGGCGAAAAGACTGCTATACGGGCTGGATAAATTCAAAGAGGTCATTCTTGATTTTAAAGGAGTAACAAATATCGGTCAGGGTTTTGCCGATGAGATATTCCGGATATTTATGCAGAATCATCCTGCTATATCAATATCTGTTGAAAATCTGAGCCCAACTCTCCAGCCGATCATCAAACATGTCGTTGACAATAAAACTGACCATAAGTTGACAATAGGTTGACAATTCAAATTCAAGGTACAAGAAAAAAGCCGTAACCCTTTTCAGGTTACGGCTTTCTATAAAAATGGTGCCGAAGGCCGGACTCGAACCGGCACGTCCGTGGGACACTACCCCCTCAAGATAGCGTGTCTACCAGTTCCACCACTTCGGCAATCTATTTACTGACCTTGTTGCTGCTCCCCTGTGTTTTCCACAGTCTTACCTGGAAACTCAGCCGGTGCCCTCTCTCCCGGAGCCAATGCGTCTGGCATGGGGATGGTCTTCGGTTGTTCCGGCTGCAGCGGCTGTGCAGGCAGTTCAACCGGAGGCGGTGGAGCAACTTCACTCATAACCGAACCGGTTCCACGGTTTGCCGAAATATAGGCAAGAGATATCGACGTCACCATAAAAAGTATGGCGGCACCTGTGGTTACCTTATTCATCAGGGGAACCGGGCCTTCTGTTCCGAACAGAGACTGACCTGATCCGCCAAATGTGGCTCCGACATCCGCACCTTTTCCATGTTGTAACAAAACAATCACTACAAGAAACAGGCAGACTGCTATGTGTATCAATATGAGTAATGTTTCCATATTTATTATGTATTATTTTTTTAGATTGGTCGGAACTATAAATTTTACTTGTGAAAACGAATTATCCGCTCAAAAGAATCCGCTTCCAAGGCCGCACCTCCAACCAGCACACCGTCAATATCATCCTGCTGCATGAGGATGTCGATATTTTCCGGTTTAACCGAGCCACCATACAATATTCTCATCTGGGCGGCAATATTTTTCTCAAAGATATTTCCCAAAAGATCACGAAGATAAGCGTGCACTTCCTGGGCCTGATTTTCGGTAGCTGTTTTACCGGTACCGATGGCCCAAACCGGTTCATATGCAACAACTAACTGTGAAGCGTTATGCAGGGAAACATTTTCAAGCCCCGACCACACCTGACCTTCAAGAACATCTATCATTTTACCTTCTTCCCGTTGGGAAAGAGTTTCACCTATACAGAAAACGGGGGTAATTTCATTTTCAATCGCACCCTGTATTCTTTTATTTATGAGTTCATCTGTTTCAAAAAACACATGCCGGCGCTCAGAGTGACCAATAATTGCCATTTTGCAGCCGATATCCTTCAACATTAAAGGAGATATTTCCCCAGTAAAGGCCCCTTTAACAGCCCAATGTACGTTTTGTGATGAGAGAATAACATTAGAATCCGCAACGACACCCGCAACTTCTGACAATGCTGTGCTGGGAGGCGCGATCATGACATCCCTGTCGTCAAGATCATTGCTGGCGGCAACTACAGCAACGGCAAGAGCTCTGGCTTCATCCAGGGATGTATGCATCTTCCAGTTTCCTGCAATAAGTGGTCTTCGCGCCATGGTTACACCCCTTTATAATTGAAAATTGTAGAGTGAATATTGTAAATTGAAAAATCTTTACTGCATTTAGAATAATGAAAATGAAGATTGTGTCAATCATCGGCAGGTTCGTATGCCGATAATCTTCAATTTTCAATCTTAAATCTTCAATGCTTCTCCAGCGCCTCCACTCCTGGTAATGTCTTGCCTTCCATGAGCATTAAAAATGCGCCGCCACCGGTTGAAATGTATGAAATGTTATTTGATTCCCCAGCCTTGTGCACGGCAACATCCGTATCGCCTCCTCCTACAATAGTCAAGGCATGCGATGAAGCTATCCGTTCCACCATGGCCATAGTGCCGCGTGAAAAAGCATCCATTTCAAAAGCGCCCATCGGGCCATTCCAAATGATGGTTTTCGCATCTTCCAAAGCTTCCGAGAATAGAAGGGTCGTTGCAGGTCCGATATCCAGAATCATCCAGTCGCCTGGTACTTCCTGAATAGTAGTTCTCTTGGTCTCAGCCTCCGGATCAAACCTGTCTGCTACAATGCAATCCACCGGAAGATAAAGTTTAACTCCCTGATTCTTTGATTTAATCAACAGTTCAGTTGCGGTTTCCAGGAGATCATCCTCTACCTTGGACTTACCGACTTCATATCCCATGCTTTTCAAAAATGTATTGGCCATTGCTCCACCAACTATCATTTTATCTACCCGATCCAGCATGTTACGCAGTGCGCCTAGCTTACTGGACACTTTTGCTCCTCCAACAACAGCTACCAATGGCCGACGGGGTTCACTGACTGATCTGTTAAAATAATCCATCTCTTTTTGCAGGAGAAAACCAGCAGCGCACTGATCAAAAAACTCTACAACACCTACAACTGAAGCATGTGCTCGATGTGCCACTGCAAAAGCGTCATTGATATATATTTCTGCAAGACCGGCAAGCTGCTTTGAAAATTCCCTGTCATTTTGCTGTTCTTCAGAATGAAAACGCAGGTTTTCCAGAATAAGGACATCTCCCGGCTGCATTGCTTCAACCATTTTCTTGACTTCATCTCCAATACAATCCGGCGCAATTTTTACCTCTTTGGAAATGAGTCTTGAAAGTCTTTTTGCTACGGGGGCAAGACTGAGCTTATCTTGCCTTTGGCCTTTAGGGCGACCCATGTGAGAGCAGATTATTATTTTTGCCTGCTCATCTAAGGCGTGATTAATCGTAGGTAATACTCCACGAATACGTATATCGTCTGTAATATTTCCCTGGTCATCCATGGGAACATTAAAATCCACCCGGATAAGAACTTTTTTCTCCCTGATGTCCAAATCTCTGATATTTCTCATCAATCAGCTCCCGTTTTCATCATTCTTTTTTCATTTCTTTTTTCATCAATAATGCATCTTCCTTCGGGCATCTAAAATAATTTTCCCTCTTCCCCACCTGAGCAAAACCACACTTTTCATAAAGCATGAGGGCGGCTGAATTATGTTCTCGGAGCTCCAGATAACAATTCTTTACACCCATTTCATTAAATTGGGTCAATAAAAAATTCAGCAAGGCATATCCTACACCCTGCCTTCTGCAAGAATCTGATACTGTGAGTTTGAAAAGCTCCGCCTCCTCATCAATAACTCTGCTACAGGCAAAGGCGATAAGCACTTCATCCGAATCCTTTGCGATAATGTGCAGCCCGTTTACATTTCTTAATTCATCTTCAAACTGCTGCATTGACCAGGAAGAAGGCTCCTTTTTGTCGAGCTCGAACACTTCGACAAGGTCGCCCGGTGTCATCAGCCTGATAACCACTTTGAAGCCTGAAAGTCTTCTTACACCATTTTTTCAGCAATACTGACTGTCAAGTCCCCAAGGATGTTTGTATAGCTGCCGAGTTCATTATCATACCAGCCATAAATCACTGCCTGGGTGACAGGCACATCGATAATAGGTGCTTCACCACCATCAACGCTTACACATGCTTTGATATTGCCGAGGTTCACTTTAATGTTAGCTGTTCTTGTGTGTGTCTCCGTTGCTTCAATAACTGTAGCCGCACAAGGTGTTCCAATAATGTCTGAAGATACATTCTGCTCTTCTGAATAACCAAGGTATGGGGAGACTTCCGAGTATTTTTTATAAGTTGAATTGAGGAGCTCACGTTTTACCGGATCTTCAATGGTGTCCTGTATATTTAGCACCAGGATAATCAGAGAACCTGTTGAAGTAGGTATTCTGACAGATTCAGCAATGAATCCGATATTCTTCATCTCGGGAATAACCAGGCCCAAAGCTCGGGCAGCCCCTGTGGTCGTGAGAATTATGTTATTCATTATACTTCGGTTTTTCCTGAGATCTGTCGCTCCGGCATTTGGCAGACGGTCCAATACCTCTTGACTCCCGGTTACCGCATGCACCGTCACAACGGAAGCGCTTAAAAACTTATCGGCACCAAACTTTTCCATCAACGGCTTGATCATATAGGAAAGACAAGTAGTTGTACATGATGCCGCAGAGATCAGGCTGTGCTTTCTGGTATCAAAATCTTCATCATTTATTCCTATGACTGTTGTTACAGCATCTTGCGGCATATCAAGCCCTTTAGATTTAATCTTGAAGGGAGCTGACAACAGTACTTTCTCAGCCCCGGCCTCGAGATGGCCACGCATAGCACCTCTGGGGTCATCGGCATCTGTTGTGGGATCATTAAAGACGCCTGTTGTATCAACAACAAACTTGACGTCATTTTCCTGCCATTTTATATCTTTCGGATTGCGCGCCTCTCGCAAAATCTTTACAGGCACACCATCTATAGTCATCGTTCCATCAGAGTCATTAAGGTTTTCAATGATCCTGCCACATGTATGACCATGCAGATATGTGTTCAAACGGCCATAAGAGCTGTCCCGTTCGATAGCAGCAGCTATGTCTTCAATCCCAGTCCCGACCGGTCGGCCAATATTTACAACAATTTCTGAAAAATGTTTTCGTGAGATATGATGCCAGAGTGACAACTTGCCGATACGGCCCAAACCGTTTATTCCAAGTTTCATTGATTAAAATCTCCTTTTACTTTTATATATCGCTGATAATAATTATTGGATAATATTTATAATATCGTAAATCGTGGTTTGATGGTGTTTCATGTATATGGAAGATTTGATGATTTGCTCCATACGTAAATCAAGGATTATAAGCCAATATTCTTATGTCAGGCAAGTAAAACTTTATCGAAACAAAGTTCTGCCCTTTTATCTTTAGATAGTTTGAAAATTAACAATAATAGACGATAGTATACGTATTTTCTTGACAGTTACTGCCATTCATTGAATATTATGGGGTTCTTTACTTTCATGCTATTATAGTACAAATTACATTCAATAATTTTACACTGAAAACATAGAGGAGAATGCATAATGAGCAGCTACCTTTTTACATCCGAATCTGTATCTGAAGGACACCCTGACAAAGTTGCAGATCAGATTTCAGATGCTATTCTGGACGCTATATTGGATCAGGATACAAGTTCCAGGGTCGCCTGTGAAACAATGGTAACCACTGGCATGGCTCTTCTCGCCGGTGAAATAACCACTACTGCCTGGGTAGACATGCCGCAGATTGTGCGCGATACCATCAAGGGAATTGGCTACAACTCTTCTGAAATGGGATTCGATTCCCAGTCCTGCGCCATACTGACAAGTATTGACAAGCAGTCTCCTGATATTGCCGTCGGTGTCAACGAAGGGTCTGGGATTGACCTGGACCAGGGCGCCGGAGACCAGGGGCTCATGTTCGGTTATGCCTGCACAGAGACAAAAGTCTTAATGCCCATGCCCATTACATATGCACACAGACTTATGAAGCGTCAGGCAGAAGTTCGCAAAAGTGGGAGACTACCATGGTTGCGGCCTGATGCTAAAAGCCAGGTGACAATTGAGTACGTTGACAATAAACCGAAAAGAGTGGAAGCGGTTGTTGTTTCAACCCAGCATGATGCTGTTGTCGATTACGAAGACCTTAAAGAAGGAGTGATGGAAGAGATTATCAAGCCTATCATTCCAGAGGATATGGTTGACGCCAATACAAAATATTTTATCAACCCCACCGGCCGCTTTGTCATTGGCGGTCCAGTCGGCGACTGTGGCGTAACAGGCCGCAAGATAATTGTTGATACATACGGGGGCATGGGTTCCCATGGCGGTGGCGCTTTTTCCGGCAAAGATCCCTCCAAGGTTGACCGTTCTTCCTCATATATGGGACGCTATGTTGCTAAAAATATTGTTGCTGCGGGCCTGGCCTCAGAAGTGGAGATCCAGGTTGCCTATGCTATTGGCATTTCACAACCCGTATCTATTAATATTAACTCCTTCGGTACAGGGAAGGTAAGTGATGAGCAAATTAAATCCCTCGTTCAGAAACATTTCGATCTCAGACCCAAGGCAATTATCCAGCACTTGGATCTGTTGCGCCCGATCTATCGTAAAACAGCGGCCTATGGCCACTTTGGCAGAGAACGCAGTGAATTCACCTGGGAAAACACAGACAAAGCAGAAGCCCTCAAGGATGACGCTGGCATAAAATAGTATTTTATAGACAAATACCGCACCAACTATTGGAGCAGATATCATGACAAAAAACATTATAGATTCCAGTGATTTCAAAGTTGCCGACATGTCTCTTGCAGAATGGGGCCGCAAAGAAATCAATATTGCCGAAACTGAAATGCCTGGCCTTATGGCGTTACGTGAGGAATATGCCGGACAGAAACCATTGAAAGGTGCCAGAATTGCCGGTTGCCTCCATATGACGATCCAAACAGCTGTCCTCATGGAGACATTAGTAGATTTAGGAGCGGAACTTCGCTGGTCTTCCTGCAATATATTTTCAACTCAGGACCATGCTGCTTCAGCCATGGCTGCTGCCAACATACCTACCTTTGCCTGGAAAGGAGAGACCGAAGATGAATTCTGGTGGTGTATTGAGCAAACCATTTTCGGGCCGGATAACTGGCGACCGAATATGATCCTTGATGATGGCGGCGACCTCACCCAGATTATGCATGAAAAGTACCCGGAACTCATGGCCGATATCCGTGGCATCAGCGAAGAGACCACAACAGGTGTGCACCGTCTCAATGAGATGATGCAGGATGGCTCGTTACTGGCACCGGCTTTTAACGTAAATGATTCCGTAACAAAATCGAAATTCGATAACCTTTACGGCTGCCGTGAATCGCTTATTGATGGGATTAAGCGTGGCACCGATGTAATGATTGCTGGGAAAATAGCGGTTGTTTGCGGTTATGGAGATGTTGGAAAAGGCTGCGCTCAGGCTTTCCGCGGTATGGGAGCAACTGTATGGGTTACTGAAATAGATCCCATTTGCGCCTTACAGGCGGCCATGGAAGGATATCGCATTGTTACTATGGAAGAAGCTGCTCCTCTGGCTGATATTTTTGTGACCGCAACCGGGAATTTGAGGGTTATATCGCGAGCACATATGGAAAAGATGAAAGACCAGTCAATCATCTGTAATATCGGTCATTTCGACAGCGAAATCGATATTGCTTCCGTCAAGGATCTGACCTGGGAAAACATTAAACCCCAGGTTGACCATATTATATTCCCTGACGGCAAGAGAATAATTGTTCTGGCAGAGGGCCGCCTGGTGAACCTGGGTTGCGCAACCGGACATCCAAGTTTTGTTATGAGCAACTCTTTTACCAATCAGGTTATTGCTCAGGTTGAGCTGTGGCAGAATCCGGATAAATACGAGAACAAGGTGTATTTTCTTCCCAAACATCTTGACGAAAAGGTAGCCAGGCTCCATCTCAATAAAATAGGCGCCAATCTTACAAAACTTTCTAAGGAACAGGCTGACTATATCGGCGTACCTGAGAATGGACCATACAAGCCTGAATATTACCGTTATTGATTTGAACAGCTGAAAAATACTATTTCAACTGATACTTTTCGGGACCAGGAATTTCATGCATGAAACTTCTGGTCCTTTTTATTTGAACTTTCTCTACTGATATTAAACATGATAATTGATTACTATTTTTCAGCACCTCAGGGAAGAATTCCGGTCACAAAAGAAGACCTGGAGAAACCGTTTCTTCTTTCTCCAACACAGGAACATCCTTTTCTGACTTTGGGAAACTATTTCGATTCGCTGAAAGATTTTGTTATTCAAAATGGTGAATCCGTACTTTCTGGTATCGTTGCACAAGAAATAAATAGAAAAGTACATGTCTTTGATGAAGTTGAATCCTGTACAATAAACAGTGAAAAACATGGGGCACTGTATCATATCGCAAGTCTTGAATTTCAGCTTGACAATCTGCCGTTTAAATTAGCTATAACCACTGCCCTGACAGAACAGGGCAAAAAGTCACTCAAGGGTGAGTATGCCCTCCTTAAAGAACTGACAGACAACCGGTCTCCCAATTACATCTCCAAACCCTATCTTCTGGAGGAAGAAGTTCATGAATACGGCAAGATGCGCGAAGAATTCTTTATCATGCTGGGAGAATGGTTTGAAGATTATCATGAGTGGCATTTTTCGGATCAGGACGATCAATCTCGAATCTGCCTGTGGGATTATCTTAAAGGTAATCGTTTACTTTCTGATGAAGATGGTTTTTCCATCATGCGCCAGTGTGCCCATACCCTGACCTATTATTTTGACCTGGAAAGCTTCAGGCAAATTCATCCGTGGCATCATGCAGCAGGTGACTTTATTGTACATCATAGAAATGGCGTGATTGATGTTAAGCTTATTACGGTACGGGGCTATGATAGGCTGCTCGATATTGGTGAGCCAAGTGAAGAGAACTCAATTACTGCTCTGCTCTGTTTTTTACTGGATCTTGCTGTAAGAATGCGCCTCGACAAGATTAACGGTACTGATGATGTCTTCTGGGCACCTGAGTATGCTGTCAAAGCAGCTGTTGAAGGTTTTTTCGAGGGGCTTACCGAGAAACATTATGAGGAACAAATAACTCATGAGAAGATTACTGGTTTTCTAGATATCCTGAAGAGTTTCACGAACGAAGAATTACTTCAGATGTATCAACCTCTGCTGGCCCTTTACAATGAAGGGGATTCCAACGATTTTAATATCATTCTGGACAATTTGGAAAACCATATAATCCAGTTACAGAATTACATTCAGAAATACTCATTAAAATCGTTGGGCGAGGCTTCCAGTCCTAACATGGGATAACTTCTTTATTTAGTAACTCTTCCCTGCTATTTCGATATCGCCTGA
>CALZHP010000063.1 GCA_945787325.1 uncultured Desulfobulbaceae bacterium | reverse complement strand
TATTTCATGAGCAATTTTGAAAAGTTTGTATAACATCTTAATTTATCGACTGCTCCAGCACATTGCCAAAAGGTTTTTTTTAATCTAATTTGTACCAAACAAGTGAAGTATTATATTATTCAAAATTACTCACCCAAAGGGCGAGCCAATCAGGCCTAATCTACTTCAGTTCAAAGCAATTCACATACTTCAGTATAGCGAATCACTTTGAACCTCGTATCTTCAATCAACTTGACTCGTGAAATATCCAGGCTGGTTAGCTAGCAATCGAACACGCTGACCACTTATCATGACTGTCCCTGAGATACAATTCTCTTATCTTCTATTCGATATGAAAAACAGTTTGAATGGCTTTACTGCAGGCTCTCGATTGTTTCGAGACGATTGTGGATTTTCTTTATGAATGTTTTGGATAGGTCATTGGCCGGATCTAGTTCCAGAACATATTCAAAAACAGAAAGGGCTTTTTTGAGCTGTTTTTCGTCATAGAGATTCTGTCCCGCGGCAAGAAGCAGATCGACCTCGGCTTTAAGGTTTTCACTTACTACAGCAAGTATTGCTTTCTTCTTTTTGCCGTTTTTCCGACGTGCCAGCATTTTCTGCACGTCATAAAGAGTAGAGATATAGTTTTTCTTCTCTACGTCATATAGTTGAGCGCTTTTGGTCGGTTTCAACCCAATCTCAAGTGCGCTGGTCAGTATTTTTTCAGCTTCTTTGTTGTAACTGTCCAATTTCAATGTCTTACCGGAATATTCTACAGCCTTTTGGTAATCTTTTTTCTTCAAGCTGGTCTGGGCCAGATTGAGAAGATAGTTTATGTCTTTCCGGTGTTGAATACTCCTTAAGGCCTCTTTGGCTTCTTCACTATACTCTTCAAGGGCCAGTGCCATCTGGAACGACAATTTTGCCTTGTCAAGATCGCCTTCCTCTAGAAGATTGTAACCTTCTTTCAAACTGGTACTAATGATTTCCTGCCGGTCTCTTTCGGCAATTTTTTTTGCGTTTAATGCAATCTTGTTCTGATAATCGTATTTCATCACTGCATCGGCATTTTTATTGAGTAATGCAATATCTTCAAGTGAGGAGGTGTACATATCGAGTGTATTGACGAGTTCAGCTTCCAGATCGGCAGTCATTGTTGAAATCTCAGGTTCATGCATGAGATCGCTCCAGGCGATCAGGGCTGCACTGAAGTCTGGATTGACACGAAGTGAACTGTTGAATGAAGCGAGAGCTTTTATTCTATCATCTGGAAGCTGTTTCTGGCCTTCCTCAAAGTGTCTTGTTGCTTCCTCTACTATCTTCTTCTCTAATAGCTCAATTTTTTTTTCAACTTCAACGAGAGTATTGTCTAATGAGTAGGCCCGTTTGTAATTAACAAGAGCTTTGTAATATTCACCTTTATTGTAATGCCCTTCTCCAAACCCGATATAGTTGTCAATTTCTATTTTAACACTTTGATATATTTTAAGTTTTTCTTCTTCAGTAATTACTGGTTCGGCTCCCGGCACGGTAATTATTTTAACCTGCTGCACAGGTGTGCAGCCATGGGTGGCAAGAACTGCGAGAGTGGATATAAATAGAATAAAAAGCCTCATATATGCCTATCAGGAATTAACTATCATAATGTCAACCGGTGACGAAAAACCCTTCTGTACGATAGGCCCGATTAATTCGGCTTCATGTCCGGGTTTTGCTTGATCAAATGAGGCTTTACTGATGAGAATCTCGTTAGGCCTTGCTTTCATGCAGAGCCTGAATGCAAGATTTACAGGTGATCCTATGGATGTAAAATTCATGCGGTCACTGGAGCCGATATTACCGGCCACAACCTCACCATTGTTAATTCCGATCCCTATCTGCATGATGGTAAGATTATCCTTTTCACGCTCACTGTTCTTTTCAGCTATTGTTCTCTGAATTTCAAGAGCAGCCTGTAAAGCTCTTTCAATACTTCCTTTACCTCCGAAGGCGGCCATAACCGCATCCCCAATGTATTTATCTATATCACCGCCCCACTTTTGTATAATATCGGCCTGCAGGTTTAAGTAAAAATTTACGATTTTAATAACTTCTTTGGGGCTTATCTTTTCACTGAGCGCTGTGAAATCTCGAACATCAGAGAAGAAAATAGTCAGATTTTTATGCTCACCTCCCAGCTGCACATTACTGCTGTTATCCTGCCCCTGCTTGATCATATTAATGGTTGAGCTGGAGACAAATTTTTTCATCATCCTTTTTTCTCTCAACCTCTTGACCATGTTATTGAACTCATTTCCCAGCGTTTCCAGTTCATCGTTGGTATTGATCTTCAGGTCAACGTCAAGATTTCCACGTGTGACTTTGCTTGCAGCATTTGCTGCCCTTATAATAGGGCTACTGAGATGTGAGCCTAACTCAAACACCACTGCACTGCTGAGCAAGATCATAGCCACGGTGAGGAAGGTTGAAACCACAATAACTTTTCTTGTGGTAGCTGATATAGCCGCCCTGCTGTAAACAATTACAACTGCACCAAGAAGGTGTGATTCACCCTCGTATTCGTAATGAATTGGTTTTGTAAAACGGAAAGATGGAATTGACTTGCCGTCCTTATAAAATAGATATGGCTCCTGGATTATTTTTTCTTTTTCCGCTTTAACCAGCTGTCCGGCAAGTTGAGTGTCAAGAAACTTATTATTATCGGTCCTTTCCGTAAACCCGCTGAAATAATTCAGTTCCAGTTGATCGTTTGTTTTAACCGTGGAATAAGTTGTGATATCAAGAAGGCCGTTTTGGTTGGATTCCTTAGTCTGCTTGAGAATATCTTCGAGGTTAACCTTGTTTTCAAGGGTACGTTCAAGAAGTGCGATATGGGTGCTATCACCAATATGATCCAATGACATTTCAACTACTTCAAAAGCTTTTGCTGATAGAGTTTTCTCCATCAAATTAATTATGAAGTAGTTTAACACACCAACTGTTATTAAAATAATAAGGATAATAAAGCCGATTATTTTAAGCCTTATTCCACCCTTACGTAGAATGCTCCTGGAGAAATTGCGTATTTTTCCAGGGTTATTATTAGTATCACTCATGAATCCAAAAAACATATAATTGAAAACCTTGTTTAACAATTAACATACGATCTTGCTGAACTAATAACAGGTAAACGACTGGGTTCTTCTAACTGAAAAGCAAATATGAAACCCATCAACTGGCGGTTTGCCTTCAGTTGATGTACCTAGTTGCCTTTCAGGTTTATGGTGTCTGTCATTAGCCGGGAGTTCGGAAGCCTTATACTGCGTCGGTATCCGGCAGGATGATGATTATTGATTTGACTACAATTTATTACATATATACCTAAATTTGTAAGATAAACTGGTGTAACACTATACTAGTTTATCGATCTGAACTGTGATGGCAATGATACACTTTCAGTAGTGTGTGTCTGGATAAAATACTCAATGAGAGAAATCTGCTTGTGGCTCAAATCCCCAAATTTAATACCATAACGCCAGATATCAAACACACCGGATTGAAGCAAGCAACTCGAAACGAAAGTAACTGGAAGGTTTTCTATCCTGAATCCTGTGTTGCTTAGAAGAAAACCATTTATTTGGGAATCACTGATCCAATTGTGGCTCCCACTGAATATTTCATCGCTGAAATCATTATTATTCAGGCTTTCCTCCATATAGTGCTGATTTTCAAAGGAAGCCTGCAATCTTTTACTGCTTATACTTCTAAAGGAGAGACCGCTCAGGTTTATTTCGATAACAACTCCGAATATTGACTGTGCTGCAAATGTACATCTGCTGACTACAAATCGCCTGTGCCTGAGTTGCCCTTTTTTATATTTATTTTTTTCCATGGCATTCCTCCCTATCACATGCATTGATGCACAATTATTCTGGAAGGGACTCCATCTGAATAAAAGAATCAGTCTACCTTTATTTGTTGCCCATGAAAACCTTTTTTTTGCTCTGTAATATCAGGCAGATAAAATATTCATTATAGGGGCAGGAGTGTGCAGTATTGTCATAATTTCTTGTTATCATTCATTTTTTCGAATATATCCGGATAAAGCTCTCGGGCACAGGCAGGGCATATGCTATGGGTGAATTTTGTATCAGAATGCTTGCAGATATAACCCTCTAACTGATTCCAGTATCCTTTATCGTCCCTTATTTTTTTGCATGATGCGCAGATAGGTAATAGTCCACTGAGAACATTTACTTCGTCAAGCGCTTGTTTAAGTTTGAAAATAACTTCTTCTCTTTTTATTTCTTCATTACCTAGTCGGTAAACGAAGTATCCCAGGCCGAGCATGCCTAAGATCCATATTGTTAGATACGTGACATAAAGATTGTCAGTATGTTTTTTCTGAGAACTAAGGATTGCATCGGCCTTTATGGAAACACTGATACCTCCTCGTAAATCACCTTCACGATAGCCCTGTTTTGCATGGCATTTCAGACAGGGTTGTTCGACCCATAGTGGCGCCATATAACGAAATAGCACAGAGCTGTCCGTTACGCGTATGAATTCTGAAAACTCCTGAGCACCTTCCTCAAATTGTTGGAGGGCGCTCGATTCCCATTCATCTGGTGAATTACCTGGGCGAATTGGTTTTGCGCTGGTTATGTGGAACCATAAATTGTTCCTTTCTTTAGCAAGTTTGCCGATTTGCCTGGTCATATTTGCAGGGTTTATCATAGTGAGCTTCATACCGTCCCGTGTAACTATATCACGATTCGGAACATCAAGATACGGGTTAGGCTGTACTTCTTCACTTATTGGGACATAGACCCCGCCATGGCTTGCATTCCAGTATCTGGTCGTAAGAATTTCCTGAAAAAAACTCCTGGCCTGATGTGTGGCAATTTCTGATGTTTGAGTATGCGTGTTTTTTAGGTTCCAACTTAGGAGCCCCCCCAAAACTATGGTCCAGCCAAGTCCTGACAAAAATGCATACTTGTATAGTGATGAATGTTTAATTTTGTTGATGAATTGCATAGAAAATTTTACTTATAGAAGATTTAAGTTATCTGCACGGCATAAACCGGACGGCCTTTGTGGTATCATTA
Source organism: uncultured Desulfobulbaceae bacterium (assembly GCA_945787325.1). Taxonomy (GTDB): domain Bacteria; phylum Desulfobacterota; class Desulfobulbia; order Desulfobulbales; family BM004; genus CALZHP01. The sequence continues at coordinate 9,519 of CALZHP010000063.1, read as the reverse complement.
ATGATTTTTTTCAGAACTTCAAGTGTATAATTAATATCATCATCAGTACTGGAGGATCCGAGGGAAAATCTGACACTGCAGTGGGCCTCTTCCTCGGTGAGTCCGATGGCGAGCAATGTTGCGGAGGGGGTGGGATTACCTGATTTGCAGGCAGATCCCGAAGAAAAGAAAATACCCATGTTGTCCAGGGCAAGAACAAGAGATTCTCCACGTATACCGGGCAGATGCATGTTCAGTGTATTTGGTAATCTATGGTCTCTGTCACCATTAAGACTTGCAGATGGCATTATATTCATAACTCCCGCTTCGAGTTTATCGCGAAGCTTTATTACCTTTTTCATATCATTACGATTCAACACTTGTTGTGCAATTTCGCAGGCTTTGCCAAACCCGATAATTCCCGCCACATTTTCAGTCCCGGACCGAAGCCCATGTTCCTGACCCCCTCCGTAAATCAACGGGGAGAGAGATACTCCCTTGCGGACATAGAGTGCACCTATGCCCTTGGGACCATATACTTTATGCGCTGAAACCGATAGCATGTCGACGCCCATTTCTTCTATATCAAGTGGAAGCTTTCCTAGTGCCTGAACCGCATCGGTGTGAAACAGAATACCATTCTCTTTAGCAACACAAACAAGTTCCTTAATTGGTTCAATGGTACCAATCTCATTGTTGGCGGTCATAATGCTTATAAGAACAGTGTTTGGTTTAAGTGCTTTTTTAAGGATTTCAGGATCAACAAGCCCATTAGAACTTACCGGTAAAACGGTAAGCGCTACTCCTCTTTTTTCTATAGCTTTGCAGGTAGCGATAACTGCGGGATGTTCAATGGCGCTGGTAATAATATGACTATTCAGCATGTCTTCATTTTGAATAGTACCTTGAATGGCAAGGTTGTTCGCTTCAGAGCCGCCGCTGGTCAGTACTATGCGCCTGGCAGTACAGTTCAAGGTTTGCGCTATTGAACGGCGTGCCTCTTCCAGTTGGACGTGAGCGTGTTTACCGATACGGTGTATAGAGGAAGGATTGCCGCACTCCTTTTGCAGGAAAGGCATCATTGCTTCTAAAACTTCAGGATGCAGTTGTGTTGTGGCGTTATTATCCAGATACACTTTTTTGTGGGGTTCTTCATAATTGGATCGAACGCTTATTTCTGAAACATCAGCTTCGTTTGAAGAATGTTCAGGTTCTGCTTGTAATGTGGCTTCCTGGTTAGCAGCTCTGGTGACCTGACAGAGCAGTGTTTTGTATATTGGGAACCCGGATATAGGGTCAAAGTGATTCATGTCTGTCAGTTCATTAACATTGCAGTTCTGCCAGGCTTCCGGGCCAAGGGGTCCGCCACCACCCATGTTCGCGTCAATAGCACCTTTGACAATATCATCAGTTACATGTGCTCTGAATAAAAGACTGCCCCTAGGTGTTTCTACCCATACAAGGTCATTGTCTCCAATGCCGCGACCAGCAGCATCTTCACTGTTTAAAGTGACAATAGGTTCCGGTTGTTTTGCGGACAAACCTTTGACGCCATGGTGCTGGCTGCGAAAATCGTAATATGTCCTGGAGCCTGAGTTAAAGACAAGCGGATATTTTTCAGCCTGCTCAGGTAGATTTAGTGGACCTTCGCGTGGTTCCGTGTAGACAGGTAAAGGCTCGTATCCATGCTCTGCTAGAACAGTTGAAGCTATCTCAAATTTTCCGCTGGGAGTATTAAATCCAGGTTCCTTATCCGGTCTTAAAGACCCTTTTTCCCATTTTTTATACTGCATCATCACTGTGGGAACCTGTACGGAACCACCTTTTTGACGCACTTCCTCCAATGTAGACCCTGAATCCTTAAGTGCCCATCTGATAATGTCATCCTCGGTTTGCGGGTAAAGGTGGCCATATCCCAGACGATTCGCAAGTTCGGAAATAATAAGAAAGTCACTTCTGGCTTCTCCCTGTGGTTCCACCATTTTTTCGCGTATCTTAAAGAGTGGCCCATACCTCATGTAGGAAGTTATTTCGTACATAGTTGTTGCGGGCAGAACAACATCAGCAAAGGCGGAATCTACAGTATGATAACGATCAATAGTTACAAGGAAATCCAGAGCTGCAAGAGTTTGTTTCCACAAGTCCGGGTTAGGCCAAGATGTGCATATTGAAGCGCCCTGAATGATGAGTGACCGAACACGGTATGGCTCGTCTTTTAGAACAGAGTCGGGAAGGGCGATTGCATGAGACTCTCCCCGGTACATGCTGTATACAGGGAAACGCGACCTTCCCAGAGCCTTGCGCATATCGGGATTGGGAATAAGCCCGGTCCTGTTTTGTGGGAAAACGTTTTCCTTCATTTTGATCAGCAGGCCGCCAGGTACATCCAATTGACCGGCAAGACCCCAGAGGGTTAATGCAGCCCGGATGGCTTGAACACCACTGTCGGAGTACTCAAGACCAGTATACATCACCGGGCATGCCCCCCTGGCGGATGCTATCCGGCGTGCGAGACTTCTAATAGTGTCCTCTGGAATACCTGTGATATTTTCAACAATTTCCGGGCGATAATGCTGTGTGAGCTGGGTAAGTTCACTGAACCCTACCGTCCAGTTATCTGCAAAGTCTTCATCATACAATTCTTCTTCAAGCAGGACTTGAATCATACTCAGGGCGAGGGCACCATCAGTTCCGGGTCGAATTGGGATCCATTCTCCTTGGGTTATTTTGCAGGTTTCATTATGACGTGGGTCAATAGACACTATTTCAGCACCTCTTTTTTTGGCGCTGACAATCTGCTGATGGGAAAACGGAGGAGAATCTGTGGCTGGATTGGCACCCCAGATAACTATCAGTTCAGCCTGTTCAAGGTCTGTATCCATGGAGATCAGCATTTCACCCATGGTCACGTGGGGAGCTATCATGGCAAATGAAACATAGCACAGGGCACCTACGCCAAGCGTGTTGGGTGAGCCGAATGGAAACAAAACGCTGGATGCGGAAGAAACCGCAACTCCATCAGGCTGGAAGAGATCACACAGTGCCATGTCGAAACTGCCCCTGCCGGTATAAATTGCACATGCTTCAGGGCCGTGCTCTCTTTTTATACTTTCAAGCCTTGAAACAATTATTTCATAAGCTTCATCCCAGGAGATGCGTTCGAAATCATACGTGCCTTTCGGGCCCTTGCGGCGCAGAGGGTACAGGAGCCTGTCCGGGTCATAGATAATTTCCGGTGAGTAATGTCCTATTCGACATATCATGCCAAGATGATGTTCAGGATGGGGCTCTACTTTAACAAGACGGTCGTTCAGATAATGTGCTCTTACCCAGCAACCGGCAGGGCATATGCCACATAGACCGTCTTTCGAATAGGAATTTGAATGTACACCGTTACCCATTTTGTCAGGAAGTTTTACGGTGATCTTGGATTTTTCGGAGTAACAGGAGAGAAAACCACCCTCGTTCATCGGTAAAAGTTTCGCATGGTTCCAATCCGAATTCCTTGAGATAGTTGATCATCTTGTTCAGGTGAAATTTTCTGCTTATTTCTATAAGAATTTTTTCTCCTGCATCTACGGTGAAATATTCCTTTACCTCTTGCAGAAAGATCTCCTGGGGCTGAGTAAATTCCGCATGAATTTCAATCTGACACTGTTCCGTGTTGTAGTGGGCCACATGCCTTACAGAATTGACATCAATTGAACAACCAAGTTCCCTGTTCATTCGAACGAAATAGTTGCAGGTGAACTGCTCTGTGACTCCGGCGGCATCATTATATGCAGCTTCAAGGATATGTTTTGATTTAACCAGGTCTATGCCAAGCAGAAAGTAATCTCCTATTGAAAGATTAAATGACAGCCAGTCCAGGAATTGATCTGTCTCCTCTCCTGTCAGATTACCGATCGTACTTCCCAGAAAAATTATCATTGCAGGAGATGCTGCAGAAAAAAGAGGAAAAGCGCTTTCATAAGTGGAATTAATTCCAATAACCTGAATTTGCGGATGGTTTTGATTGATTTCTTGACTTGCCAATCGAAGTGCACTGTCACTTATATCAACGGGAACATAGCAAGGGGATACACCGTTTTTGCTGTAAGCATTAAAGAGATAGTTGGTTTTTATGGAACTTCCCGAACCAAGTTCAATTAACGTAACAGGCCCTGTATGCTTATGAATTTCTTCGGCATATTTTGCCAGAATTGAGGCCTCTGTCCGGGTAAGATAGTATTCTGGCTGATTGCAGATTTGCTCATATATCGCACTACCTCGAGCATCATAGAGAAATTGGCATTCAAGTTTTCGAGGTTGTGATTTCATTCCCATGGCAACTGATTTTTCGAAATCAGTGTGCAGATTATTCATCACTCCTCCGGATTGCAGCAATAGGCTGTTGTTACCGGATAATGATTGTTGGAACCCTGCCAGTAAAGAATTCTTTATTTCAAAACCGTTATTATAATCCAAAAGACTATTCTTCAACGGTTACCCCCTTCCAGAAGGCAACATATTCTTTGATGTTGGCAGCTGCATCTTTGGGTTCAGGATAATACCAGGCGGCATCCGGATTAGTCTCGCCGTTTACTTCTATACTGTAATAACTTGCTTCACCTTTCCAGGGACAGGTTGAGTGAGTGGGGCTATCTTTAAAGAACTCTCTTTTGATTGAATCGGGAGGGAAATAATGGTTACCTTCAACGATTTCCGTCCTGTCACTTTCAGCAAGTATAGTTCCATTCCAGATTGCTTTTGGCATGAAATTTACTCCATTTTGGGAAAATTAATAACATTCTTAATGATAATAAATATCAATAATAAGCACTGCGCTAACGGGTTTCAAGAGCAGCTTCATATCTGATTGTTGAGATTTTGATGCAAAATACTAAGTATACTGATGGTATGTAAATAGATGAGAAAGTTTGTCAGATGTGGCTTTTTTCTTTAAAGCGTACCAGTGAAGAGAGGGTGTCACAAATAGGTGTAGGTATTTCGTTTTTTTTCCCCTGAATGGAGATAAATCCAGTAAGCGCTTCTATTTCTGTCGGTTTTCCGTTTTCAATGTCCTGCAGCATTGAAGGGCGATGAGCATATGTGGCAGGGATCTGTTTGCCGTAAAAAAAATCCTGATATTCTTCAGCGGTATCCCAGTGTGTGGTTTCTCCCATTGCTTCTATAACTGCAAAGGCTTCACCAATAACACGGTTCATAACTGTCCTGGTGTGATGATTGTCTGCCAGGATTCCATACGGTGTTCCCAATATAGCACCCAGGGGGTTCAGCGCACTGTTATAAAGTAATTTGGCAAGGAGGTCTCGTTGCAGATAAGGAGTGACTGAGCAGGGAAGTCCGGCACGGTTTATAGCTTCTGCCAGTTTTATGGCAGATCCAGGTGTTTTCCCAGCCTCACTAGACCCTATGTGTATATCATCTGCTGTAACGGTAATAGCAACATGCCCCGGGGTGTCTATTTCAAAACCGGTTATGACTCTGGCAGCCAGGGAACGATGGCCGAATGCTTCAACCAGTTTTTCCAGGTTGCCGCAGCCGTTTTGCATGGATACGGGAATAAAGCTTGTGTCCTCTGTTTTCTTCAGGTCGGCAACAGCATTGTCTGTATCATATGTTTTAGTCGTGATAACGATGTAATCCCACTTGATAGCAGTCGACTCAGCCAATTCAGTATAAACTTTCAACCCTTCTGGCGGCACATGGAATTTCCCGAAGATACCTGATACAGAAAGTCCCTGGGATTTGATTACATCTGCGTATCTCTCTCGTAAGATGAGACCTGTATCATGACCGGCGGCGGCAAGAATACAGCCAAGAGCCTGGCCCAAGGCCCCGGCTCCATATATCAATATTTTCATTATTGAATGTTGAGTAAATTGATTTTATGGACCTGTTATTTGCTTATGATCTCCTTGCTTTTAAAGCAATATATTGAACGAGTTAGAAGTATTAAGGCAGTCTGGCTACTATTTTTTGAGCAGCCTCTTCAACTATCCTTTTGAAAGTTATGTTTCTCTCAAAAGCAGTGTCGCTTGCATAATTGATTTCATGTCCACCCTCCCAGGCGATAGTTCCTTTTTCACTATCCCATATTTGGAAAAAAATCCTGAGGTTGGCGTATCTTGTTTTCACTATGTCAAAGCCGAATGCCCCGAATCTCCCCATTGTCCCCTGATGAAAACCGGCAAGTTTGAGCTGAGCGACATATCGTGTTCCGGTTACATTTCCAACCTGCTTAAGAATTTCGCGTTTGAAAATTCCGGTGTCCTGGTATTCTTCGAACATATTTTTATACTCTTCTGCCATGCCGGCCTGATTAATCAGACTCAGTGTTTCAGGTAGGGTCACACAGCGGACATCAGGGCGGTCCTGGATGAGTATATTCGCGAATGCCTGGGCAAGAGCCTGTTTGTCTTCTTCCTGGCCAGTTTTTGTTGAAGGTGTAATAAAGGATACACCATGTGATTCGAGTTCACCTTCTTCAAGGGAAATGGATTTATGTTGTTCTGAAGAGTGTATTTGAGGTTTTACACAAGAGGTTAGAAGACCTGGAAGTAGAAAAACAATAGTCAGGATTAAAACTAAATGACACAATTTTTGCCTTCTGGGAAATGTTGAATACTTCTCGGGCAGAATTGAAACCATATATCTCTCCTTTTTCTAATTCACTTGTTACGAGTCTTGTATCAGACTGAATTATACTGTTTTTAGCTTATATTATTATCATACTTATCGATAATGCCACTCTTGTCAAACATGCAAAATGAGTTAAGCTGATTCCTAAACAGGGATATAATTAATACGTTTACAGTTTATCAACATAAAGCAGCATAATAATTGTATCTCTGATAAAGTGAGAGATTCCAAGAGACAATAGACATTTATTAACTTGTTAGATTCGTTATGATTTTTTTTGAAACAATGGGGCTGGATCCTGATAAAACAACAATCGACTGGGATATAACCCCTGCCGCGACATATGGACTATTCGAGTGTAGAGGTGACATGGACCGTGTTCGTAGCAAAGATGAAAGGTATTACTATTTTTACATAAACAATTGGGAAAAACCTGCCAAATTATTTTTTATGGAACGGGGAGTCAGGCATGCTAAGGAACTTGCAAACATACTGGCACCTCAGGAACTTATAGACAATTGTGTAAAAAAGCAGGGCAGGGCATTCAAGGAACAGAATTATGCCATAGACAAGGGATTACGTCTTTGGATTACAGAGAATGTTTTAAATAACTATAATGATGAGGTCTTGGTTCCTGTTGCAGTGCACTCTCAAGATAAAAAGAGGGAAACAGGCTTGTCTGGCCCTTTCGATCCAGTTCCCGATATACAAAGAATAAGCCTGAGAAGAGCATCAGCGATAATCAGTGAAAAGGAGATCCCCGGAATTGTCGAAAAACATGATTTTTTCGAAGGATTACATAATCCCGATGGAGGATTCACAGGTTATCTTATAGATAATCAGGACTCATTGACCGTTACGGACAAAGTAACTGGGCTGATGTGGCAGAGATTAGGCAGTGATCATGGTTCTTTACGTAAGATAAGGGCGTGGGTTGGCGAAAAGAATGAAACTTATTTTGCAGGCTTTAATGATTGGCGGTTACCGACAATCGAAGAGGCTTTATCACTACTCAAACTAGATAGAAATACCGAAGGACTACATTTACATTGCTGTTTTGACACAACTCAAGGTTATATTTTTACTGCGGACAGAAGAAAACCGGGAGGCTACTGGTTTGTTGATCTAAGGCAGGCAAAAGTTTTCTGGGCTGGCGGGACTCTGTCCGGCGGGTTCGCAAGGGTCTGCCGGAGTATTAATTGTTTAGAATCACACTAATATTTCAAATGCTAGGTTCGAAAAATGGTATAATTTTCTTTCATTTGGTGCTCAGGTAAAAGATTATTTCAATTATTTACCGAATAACTTAAGGATCATTTGTTACGTGCCGATAATATGTTCAAAAGCTTAATAAGAATGCATTCTTAGGAGATATTTTTGTCTCTATTCTCTTGTTTCACTTGACAACTAAGCAGACTTTAAACTTTAATAGCATTCAACCTGGCGTGGAAAGGAAACATTTTGAATGTTACTTGCAGCAATACACGTCTATGATTTAACCGGTATGGTCCGTGTTGATTTATTCTGGAGTTACATCGGATGATCTTTAATCAGATTTTTGACATGGTGGATGTAGGTCTTGTCATTCTGGACAAGAAACTACGTGTTCGTTATTGGAACCGATGGATGGCTTCCCACAGTGGTATCAGCACTGAAGAAATAATTGAATCATCTATCTTTGATTACTATCCCCACCTGAAAAACAAAAAGTTTCTGAGAAACTGCAAGGCTGTACTGACATTTGGCAGCTTTTATTTCTTTTCACAGAAACTTTATGACTATATTTTCCCCTTTAAGCCAGATAACACTTTTGATTCCCAAGTTAAATTCATGCAGCAAAGCTGTACTATGGGTCCTTTGCGAGACGGCTACAACTCAATTGAATACGTCTATATTTCTGTTAAGGATGTAACAGAAGCATATATCTATGAGAAAAAACTGACTGAAGCGCTTTTTTCTCTGATAAATCCTGAAGGTATTAAAGATAAGGTGCCGGACTCTGTGCTAACAGAACTCTATACTGCTTCGGTTGATAAAGCATATACAAAACAGACAAGCCCTTCTTCAGGCAAACAAGTTGAATCTAAATCAGTTCATGGTCAGATCGAAGAGCTGATTACAATCATTGGAGAAGCAGAAAAACCTGAAAATAATAAGTAATTCATAATATATGTTAATCGGTGTGCTAGCACGAATTTTGAAAGTAGGGTTATAGAATTATCATATTCTGTTCAATGAGGTAGTGATGATCAAAAATATATTAATTGTTGATGATTCCCCCGTAGCCAGGAAAATTTTAACAAAATGTCTTCCACAAGACAGAGATTTTGAGCTAACCGAGGCTGGCGATGGCAAGGAAGGATTTGAAAAATTCAAGGAATTAAATCCTGACGTAACTTTTCTTGACCTTACCATGCCTGTTATGGATGGGCTCGAAGCTTTGGAAGCAATGAGAAAGCAGAGTGCCAAATCCGTTATAATTGTTGTAACGGCGGATATTCAACAAAAAACCCTCCTCAGGGTAAAAGACCTGGGGGCAAGCATGGTAGTTAAAAAGCCGCCGAGTCCTGAATCCATTTACGAAGCGTTAATCAAAGCTGAAAAAATTATTGATAAATAAGGATGATCCTATGGAGACATCACAAACTGAAAATATCTTTTTGAACGATGAAGCCCAAATCCTTCAGGAAGTGATGAACATCGCCTTTGGGAAGGCAACTGCTGATCTTGCAGAAGTAATTGATATCCGGGTAGTGTTGAGCGTTCCTCATGTTGATGTCATGAAAGCCGCTGAACTTCCTACGCGCATCAGAGAGGAAATAAAGATATATGATGTCATAAGCATTGTCGAACAGAACTTCTGGGGCAAGTTCAAGGGTGCCGCTCTTCTTGTTT
>CALZHP010000062.1 GCA_945787325.1 uncultured Desulfobulbaceae bacterium | reverse complement strand
CCTTATCGTACTCTGATGGATGAAAAGGGGATTAAACCTGGAGATATTAAAACTTTAGCTGATCTCAGCATACTCCCTTTTACTACCAAGGATTTTTTGCGGGATAATTATCCTTTCGGGCTTTTCACCGTCCCTCTTGATCAGGTTGTCCGTGTGCATGCTTCATCGGGAACAACAGGCAAGCCTACGGTTGTGGGTTATACCAAAAGAGATATAAAGACCTGGGCTGAAGTTATGGCACGATCACTGGCCTGCGGTGGGGTCCAGCGAGGTGATGTAGTACATAACGCTTACGGTTACGGCCTTTTTACTGGAGGTCTGGGTGCACATTACGGGGCTGAAAACCTCGGTGCGACTGTTATCCCCATTTCTGGAGGTAATACCAAACGACAGATTCTGATAATGCAGGATTTCGGTTCCACCGTACTGCTCGCCACACCATCCTACGCACTTAATCTCGCCGATACCATGGCAGATCTTGGAGTTGATCCCAAAAACCTGAAGCTCAGAGTAGGTATTTTCGGTGCCGAACCCTGGAGTGAAAATATGCGGGAGGAAGTTGAAAGGAAACTTGGCTTGCAAGCCATCGATATCTACGGATTGAGTGAAATTATTGGTCCAGGTGTATCGATGGAATGTATTGAAGCTCGACATGGTATGCATGTTTTCGAAGATCATTTCATTCCCGAAATTATTGATCCTGATACCGGGGAAGTTTTGCCCCCCGGTGAGAAAGGTGAACTTGTTTTTACGACCCTGACCAAGGAAGCATTTCCTATCATCCGCTACCGGACAAAGGACATTACCAGGCTTATAGCGGAACCATGTATTTGCGGTAGAAACTTCACGCGCATGGAAAAGATAACCGGCCGCACGGATGATATGTTGATCATCCGTGGAGTGAACGTTTTCCCTTCGCAGGTGGAACACGTTCTTATGGGTATTGAGGGTGTGGAACCACATTACCAGATTGTGGTCGATAGGCAGGGGGCTCTTGATATAATGGAGGTTCATGTAGAAGTCAGTGAGAAATTTTTCTCTGACGAAATAAAAAATCTCGAAAAATTTGCCAAGAAAATACAGGCGGAGATCAAAGATTACATCGGCACGTCTTGTACATTAAAGCTGGTCGAACCAAAGACCATCCAACGGAGTGAAGGTAAAGCACAAAGAGTTATTGACAACAGAAAATTATAAAGGCATAACGAAAAAACGGTTCTCTAGAAACGAGGTGAAATATGAAGGTAGATCAGATCGCCGTATTCCTGGAAAATAAATCGGGTCGTCTTGCTGAAATAACCAAGGTCCTGGCCGATAACGATATTAATATCAGAGCGCTTTCTGTTGCCGATACCGCTGACTTCGGTATCTTGCGCGTAATTGTTAACGATACGGATAAAGCAAAAAATGTCTTGAAGCAAAACGGCTTTACCGTAAGCGTGGCAGAGGTTGTTGCAGTTGAAGTTGCAGACCGGTCAGGTGGCCTGTCAGAAGTTCTGGAAGTTATTAGTTCTGCAAACATAAATGTTGAGTATATGTATGCCTTTGTACAGAAAAGCGGTGAGAATGCTGTTATAATCTTCCGTTTTGATGATTCCGATGCCGCAGTCATTGCTTTAAAGAATGCTGACATTCGCATTCTTTCAGGTGAAAATATTTATACGATATGATAGGTAGTTATTTTACCTGGTAAAAATCATAAATGAGGGGGCCGGAGATCCATGACCGGCAACAACAACCCGTAAATAAGGAGGAACGCGAAGTGGCTAAACGATTTATTACATCAACCCTGGCGGTCGTAGTGGCGCTTGCCGCAATGATCACATTATTAATCTCTTCAACTGCAGCTGAGGCCCACGATATCAAAGTGGGTGCCATTATTGCCGAAACGGGACCTGCCGCGTTTCTTGGTAAACCTGAGGCAAAAACTTTGCAGATGCTTACTGATCAAATCAATGCGGCCGGTGGAATTAATGGCGATAAAATTGAGCTAATCCTTAAAGATTCCGGTGGGAAGAAAGAGAATGCCGTTTCATTTGCCAAGCAGCTTATTGAAGAAGATAAGGTGTTCGCGATTCTGGGTCCCAGCCGTAGCGGTTCCACCATGGCTATTAAAAATATTATGGAGGAATCAAAAACAATTCTTATTTCTTGTGCTTCTACAAAAAAGATTGTTGATCCAGTTGCTAAACACGTCTTTAAAACCCCCCAAAACGACAGTCTGGCCGTGCGTATGATATTCATGGAGATGCAGAAGAAAGGAATCTCCAAGATTGCCGTAGTTGTCGGTGGTACCGGCTTTGGCAAGATGGGAAATATGTTCCTGAATGAGCTTGCACCGGAATACGGTATCACTGTTCTCGAAAACGAAACATACAGTCCCAAGGCAACAGATTTAAGCGCCGTTGTCGCAAAACTGATGGCAAACAAGGAAATTCAGGCAGTTGTAAACTGGTCTATAGTTCCCGCCCAGGTAATCCTCGCCAAAAACATGAGGCAGGCTGGTTGGGATGTTCCCCTGTTCCTGAGCCATGGTTTTGGCAATATCAAATATGTACAGACCGGTGGTGCCGCTCTGGAAGGAGTGTTGTTCCCTGCCGGCCGTCTGTTGATTGCTGACTCTCTGCCTGCTGATCACCCACAAAAAGAGGTACTCGTTACATACAAAAATGACTATGAATCTAAATTTAACGAGCCTGTCAGCACTTTCGGCGGACATGCGTATGATGCTTTAATGATCCTGGTTAATGCTATCAAAGCAGTTGGTGGCAAGCAGGACACTGCCATGGTCGTAGATGCCATTGAAAATATGACATTCGTCGGCACAGGCGGGGTATTCAAGTTTTCCCCTGAAGACCACAGCGGTCTGAAAATTGACGCTTTTGAAATGATGACGGTAAAAGATGGCAAATTTGCCAAGGCAATGTGATAGCAAACTAGCTATTCTTTAATACCTGATCGATTTTTTTATTTATCAGCAAAATAACAGGGGCGGAACAATTAACATATTGTACCGCCCCTGTTCCTGTGTTGCTACATGACAATTGAACTCTTTCTACAATATCTATTTGCCGGCATTACATATGGTTCCTTGTATGCGATAGTCGCAATTGGTTTTAATATTATCTACAACACCACCGGCATCATAAACTTTGCTCAAGGTGAGTTTGTGATGCTTGGTGGCATGATCGCCGTAACTCTCATCAATTTTGTTCCGCTCCCAATCGCAATATTTTTAGCCGTTATTTTGACAATGATCATCGGCGCGTTGATAGAAATGATCTTTATTCGTTGGCTGGAAAGTCCGTCTGTTCTGAGGATGATTATTATTACCATCGGTCTTTCTATTATCATTCGAGAAGTAGCCTTGCATGTATGGGACGAAAGTGTACGGTCGCTTCCTTATTTTGTCGGTAATGAAATCTCTTCAGTTACCATATTGGGAACAAATATTTCTCCACAGGTACTCTGGGTTGTTGGTGTGTGTTCTTTAATGGTTGTAGCTCTGAGTCTTTTTTTCAAGTTTACATCATTGGGCCGTGAGATGCGCGCCTGCGCTGCCAATCGCAGAGCGGCTATATTATGCGGAATTAACGCCAAAAACATGGTAACGCTCTCTTTTGTTTTAAGTGCTGGTATAGGTGCCCTAGCAGGATGTGTGATGTCACCTATTACCTATACCCAGTATGATATGGGCCCAGGCCTGGCAATCAAAGGATTCACTGTAGCAATCCTGGGCGGGCTCGGCAACAGCTTTGCTGCAGTTGCTGCTGGTTTGCTGCTTGGTATAATTGAAGCCTTTTCTATATCCGTAGTTCCACTTGCATTCCAGGATGCTATTGCTATTACAATCCTGCTCATTATTCTATTTATCAGACCTCACGGACTTTTTGGAAGCAGTGAGGCAGCTGGCCTCAAGGAGTTTTGATGGACCAGGTCAGGCGAATCATTCCAGTTGTATTTCTTATCGTATTTATAGTTGCTGTCCAGTTGGCCACAAAATATACCGGGACGCCCTTTTATCTTACCCAATTGACAATGTCGGCATATTATTCACTGGTTGTTGTCGGGCTATGTGTGCTTATGGGATATGCCGGGCAAATTTCTATCGGTCATGCCGGTTTTTTTGCAATCGGTGGGTATATTTCTGCTGCACTCACAACACATAACCTACTTGAATTAAAGGATAACGCATTCGTCTCTTTATTAAACAAGTATGGCGTGCTTGTTTTACGCGAAGATCTTTACGGTGAAACACTGCTAACCGTTCATCCTTGGTATGCCTGCCTTCTCGCTATAATGACAGCAGTTATTATAGCGTTTGTTATCGGTGGTCCGGTTTTGAAACTCAAAGGGCATTATCTGGCTATGGCTACTTTAGGATTCGGTATAATTATTTATCAGATTGTAATGGCAACTGAGTATTTCGGTGAGGCGGATGGCATATCCGAAGTGCCGTCATTTAACATCCTCCCTGGGATTGAGTTGGGAGGCGGGTTCGAAATACGAGTGGTTAATTATTATATTGCATGGGGCCTGGTAGTATTTGGCATTATCATTCTGCAGAACCTGATTCATTCCAGGGTAGGTCGTGCACTGCGTTCCATTCATGGATCTGAGGAAGCAGCAAACGCCATGGGTATTCATACATCCCGATACAAATTATATACTTTTGTATTGAGTGCTGCTTTTGCAGCAATCGCCGGGGTTTTTTTGACACACTACAACGGCAGCATCGGTCCTTCTGAAGCAGGGGTGATGAAATCGGTACGTTATGTCGCCATAGTAGCTGTGGGGGGGATGGCTCATCTCTGGGGCGCCCTTATAATGAGTGTTATCCTTAACTTTCTTTCACTGCGCGGAGTATTTGGGACATATGACGATGCAGTTTTTGGAGCTATACTGATTGTTATAATGCTGTTTGCTCCGGAGGGTATTCTCGGACTGGGCATCTTTCAGAAATTAAAGAAGATTATGTCAGGCGGGGTATCAGGAAAAACACCCGAATTGCAGGAAAGCAAAACTGGTCAAAAGCAGGTTTAGAGACGTGGCTCTTCTGGAAATAAATAACTTAAACCGGTACTTCGGTGGGCTGCATGCGGTCAACGATGTCAGTTTCAGTGTCGATGAGGGGATGATAAAAGCCATAATAGGTCCGAACGGGGCCGGCAAGACGACATTATTTAACCTGATTTCGGGAAATCTCCCGCCATCAGGCGGTACAGTATTATTTAAAGATGAACACATCGAAGGGTTCCAGCCATACCAGATAGCCGTACGTGGCATGTCGCGCACGTATCAGAATATAAAACTGTTTCATGGTATGACTGCTCTTGAAAATGTGATGCTTGGCCGACATGTTCAAAGCAGGGCCGGTTTTATGGCTGGTATGTTAAACCTTCCGTGGACTTGGCATGAGGAAAGACAGATCAGGCAAAAGGCCATGGAGTTTCTTGAACTTTTCGAAATTAGCGAATTTGCTGATATTGAAGTGACAAATCTCTCATTTGGTCAGCAGAGGGCTGTTGAATTCGCCAGGGCCTTGGCTACTGAACCAAAGTTGCTGCTGTTGGATGAACCTGCTGCGGGGCTTAATATTTATGAAACGGCTGAGATCGGTCAGCTTATCTCGAGGATCAGGGACAGAGGAATTACGGTTCTTCTGGTGGAACATGACATGTCGCTTGTAATGGATATTTCCGATGAGATTGTGGTGCTTAGTTTTGGCGAGAAAATTGCCGAAGACCTGCCCGCAGCAATTCAACAGAACGAGGAAGTAATCAGCATCTATCTTGGAGAGGAAGAGGATTAGGAAATTGAATATTTAAGAATGAATATTGAAAATTAAAAGATTTGAAAAAGAATAATGAAAAGTCAAAGGCGTAAAGCTTTTTGATTGAATAGTGAATATTGAAAATTGAATAATTAACAATCAAAAGCGTAAAGATTAAGGGCAATAATACGTTACACGAAGAATAATGCTGAAAATTCGAAACTTAGAAGCCGGGTATGGAAAATTACGGGTATTAAAGCGAATATCCATGCATGTAGATCCCGGTGAAATTGTCACTATCATTGGCGCCAACGGGGCCGGCAAGACTACTCTGCTGCATACTATTGCCGGACTGGTGAGGCCCAGTGAGGGTGAGGTTTTTTTTATAGATCAAAACCTTAACAAAACTGCGCCTGAAAGAATTGTTGCCCTTGGCTGCTCTCTTGTTCCTGAAGGACGTCAGGTGTTTTCAACATTGAGTGTGCGAGAGAACCTTATCCTTGGCGGGTACGTTAACTCTAAGAAAGATAAGAGCTTACAAGGTAAAGAGCTGGATAAGATATTCGATCTTTTTCCGGTATTGAAAGAACGGGAAAAACAACTTGCCGGAACTCTTTCCGGTGGAGAGCAGCAAATGCTGGCAATGGGGCGTGCTCTTATGGCCAAACCATCGTTGGTTATGATGGACGAACCATCTACCGGTCTGGCACCGCTTATTGTTAAAGATATATTCAAGGTTATATTAAAACTGCGTGAGGCCGGTAATACCGTTCTGCTGGTTGAACAGAACGCCAAGGCGGCGCTGGGTATTGCTGATCGCGGGTATGTTCTGGAAACAGGAAAGATAATTGTGCAGGGTCCGGCTGAAGATCTGCTGTTAAATAAAGATGTGCAGCGTGCTTATCTAGGGCGGGAAATTGAAGACTAATGATGATGGCATCGTAAAAAACCGATCTACTGCGTCGTGGCGATTTTTCAAGCATTCGATATACTATTTGTATTATCTCACACTTAAAAAATCACTACTTCTTGCATATCAATTTTTTTACCTAGCCATCAATTATCTTTTTTGCAAGTGCATCCAAATGTGAAAAATGGATAATTAATGGATTGAGGCTTTCAGATTGAAAAGTGAAAATTGAATATTGTAGATTGAAGATTTTCGACATGCGAGTCAACCATCAACAGGTTCATCAGTAGATAATCTTCAGTTTTCAATCTTAAATCTTCAATCAAAAAACGGTGGCTGATCATGTATTGGGAAGAAAGTAAAGAGTGCATATCACGTGAAGATCTTGAGCAGTTGCAGTTGGAAAGACTGCAGTCCACACTGTACCGGGTGGCTACTCATGTGCCTTTTTATAGAAGTAAATTTAAAGAGATGCAGATTGACCCGGACGGTTTCCGATCACTGGAAGAGCTGCGCAATCTCCCTTTTACCACAAAGGATGATCTGAGAGACAATTACCCGTATGGTCTTTTTGCTGTTCCTTTAAGAGAGATCGTGCGCGTTCATTCATCTTCTGGCACAACCGGCATGGCAACGGTTGTAGGATATACTAAAAACGATATCAAAAACTGGGCTGATCTTGTCGCCAGAGTCCTCACTGCGGCGGGTTTGACAAAGGATGATGTAATCCAGATCGCCTTCGGATATGGACTTTTTACTGGAGGTTTCGGGCTTCACTACGGTGCCGAAAGAATGGGGGCATCCGTTATCCCAATATCAAGCGGCAACACTAAACGCCAGATCCAGATCATGCAGGATTTTAAAACTACCGCCCTTGTTTGCACCCCGAGTTATGCCTTGATGATGGCGGATACGATGCTTGATTTGGGAATAGATATCAGCAGCCTTTCTTTAAAATTCGGGCTGTTTGGGGCAGAACCATGGTCCGAGGAAATGCGAGCTGAAATTCAGGAAAAGCTTGGCATAAGGGCCACCGATAATTACGGACTCAGTGAGGTTATGGGCCCCGGTGTGGCAGGGGAGTGCGAGGAGTGCAATGGACTGCATATTAATGAGGATCATTTTCTGGTGGAAGTGGTCGATCCTGATACATTTGAACCAGTGCCTCCGGGCGAGATCGGTGAACTGGTTATTACCACACTCACTAAAGAGGCCTTCCCGGTCATTCGTTACCGAACCAGGGACCTGACCAGGATCTTACCTGAGCCGTGTCCATGCGGCAGAACTCTCCAAAGAATGAGCAGGGTGCTTGGGCGAACTGATGATATGCTTATCATCAAAGGGGTGAACGTATTTCCAACCCAGATCGAATCAATACTTTTTGATATTGAAGGCACGGAGCCCCATTACAGGATAATTGTTGAACGAGAAGATCACCAGGATAAAGCAACCGTAATGGTAGAGGTTGTGGAATCGATCTTTTTTGATGAGATGCGGAAGCAGAGAGAGCTGATTGACCATATAAAAAGACGCCTGGCCTCTGAACTTGGCATTTCAGTGGATGTCAAGTTGGTCGAGGAAAAGACCCTGGAGCGCTTCGAAGGGAAAGGGAAAAGGGTTATAGATAAAAGAGAATTCTAATCACCCGAAATAAGTCGGTAACAACTGACAGGTTTTATTTCAGGGGGTTTCCAATATTTTTTACTTCTTCAATCTTTTCCTTTGCTTCAGAAAATTCCTTGGCACCCGGTACGTTTTCTTCCAGGGCCTGTTTTCCGGCGTCTTCAACGTCACGAAGCCCTTTCTTGAAGGAGCTGATACCTTTTCCAAGTCCAGCGCCGAGTTCAGGTAGTTTTTTGCCTCCAAAGACAAGAAACCCGATTCCAAGTATCACAATTAATTCAGGTGTTCCTAAGCCAAACATTATAATTCTCCTGTAACAGTTTTCATTTCAGGGGCATCTATTCTTTATTGTCATCATCAATTTCTTTTTTTTCTTCCTCTTCCTTCGTTGCTTTCTTGAAATTTTTGATGCCCTTACCAAGTCCGCTGCCTATTTCCGGCAGTTTGCCTGCGCCGAAGATAATGACGATGATAACCAGGATTATGATGAGTTCCGGCATACCGAGTCCGAACATGAGATTACCTCGTAAAAAGAATTGATCATTTAAGAGATATTAATGGGTTTACGCCCATCCTGTCTTATTTAGTTTATACCCAAAAGCAAAGGCATGCAAACTTATTTCTTCTGCATAGCCTTAATGGTGCTGCTTAGCCCTTTCATTTCTTCGATAATCGATTCCTCATCAAGTGTGGTGATTCTTTGGTTCCGCATGACTATTTTACCATTGATAATGGAATGGACAACATCCGAACCACTGGCAGCATATACCAGGTGGGAGGGGACATTGTAGAGTGGTGTCAGGTGTGGCTGGTCGAGATCAAGCACGATAAGGTCCGCTTTTTTTCCTGATTCAAGGCTTCCTATTGAATCTTGGGCACCAAGAACCCTGGCACCACCCATGGTAGCCATATTTAATGTTGTCTCAGCACTCATTACTGTGGGATCAAGGGTGGCGGCTTTATGAAGTTTAGCTGCCGTATTCATTTCGCCAAACATGTCTACATCATTATTGCTGGCGCTGCCGTCTGTTCCAAGTCCAACTGCAATGCCGGCATCGATCATTTTTGGAACAGGAGCGATACCTGATGCAAGTTTCATATTGCTTTCAGGGCAATGAGAGACCTTTACTCCTTTCCTGGAAATAAGCTCAATTTCGCTATCACTGAGTTCCACGCAGTGATTGGCAATAACACGTTCGTCTAGAATACCAAGATTCTCAAGATGTATGACCGGTGAGCTCCCAAACTGCTCCTTGGCGCCTTTAACTTCCTCTTTATTTTCCGAAAGGTGGATTACAAGTGGGGCATTATGCTGTTCTGCCATGTGTTTCAATTTTATTAGAAGATCCGGTGAACAGGTGTATACCGCATGTGGATCTACTGTTACAGATATGCGTTCATTACCCTTATATTTTTCGAACATTTCTTCTACGTATGAGAAACCATTTACCAGCGAGCCGTAGTTAGGTGACGGGAAATCATAAAGGACTTCTCCAATCCAGCCGCGCATTCCTGATTCTTCAGTGGCCCGGGCCACCTCCTTGGCAAACAGGTACATATCACAGAAGCTGGTAGTGCCGGACCGGATCATTTCCACAAGTGATAAAAGAGTTGAGTGGTAAACAATTTCCGCAGTCAGCTTCGATTCAACCGGAAATATATATTCCTGCAGCCACTTCTTAAGCGGCAGATCATCAGCAAGACCACGAAAACAAGCCATGGCCGCATGTGTATGGGTATTTATCAAGCCCGGCATGATGAGCCCGTGATTTTCAGCGATCACCTCTGCACCAGGGTATTTTTCCAGCAGTTCATCTGAAACCCCTGTTTCTATTATCGAATCTTCACGAATTACAAGGGCCCCGTTTTTTATGACTGTTGCGTTGCTATCCTGGGTAAGAAGGTACTTGCCGGATATCAATAGGTCAGTTTGTTTATTATTGTTATCAGCCACGAAAAAAATTTCACTCTTTGTTAACCATTACAATATCTCTTCTCGTGCTTTTAATTCTTTGAGAAGTTCAATAATCAGTTTCTGCAAACGAGGCTCAGCTTTATTAGCTTTATCAATAACGTCTTCAATGAGAATTGGTGCAAAGTTGTCGGGGTCATTGACATTGGAAACAACGGAAAGTCCTATGACTTTCATACCGGCATGTATACCGACAATCACTTCAGGAACAGATGACATACCGACTGCGTCAGCTCCACAATTTTTCAGATGTCTGGTTTCGGCGGGAGTTTCCAGGCTGGGCCCGGGGATCCCCACATAAACACCAGATGATATATCCAGCAAGTTTAACCTCTTTGCACACTTTTCTGTGATATCAGCCAACTTTTTGTCATATGGTTCGGAAAGATCCGGAAAGCGAGGGCCCCATTCGTCAATATTAGGGCCGCGCAGAGGGTTTTCACCTATAAAGTTAAGATGATCCTGAATAATCATTACTGTTCCAGGGGCAAAGGAAGTGTTCAGGCCGCCGGATGCGTTTGTTATGATGAGTATTTTGGGCCCGAGAAGTGATAGCACACGGATCGGAAAAGTAAGCTCTTTGGTTGAATATCCTTCATAATAATGAAAACGTCCCTGCAGTATAGCAACACTATTGCCTCCCAATCTGCCGCAAATTAGGTTGCCTGCATGACTGGTTGCAGTTGATTTTGGAAAATTAGGTATGTGTTCATAAGGTATAGTGACCGCGCCCTTTACGCTTTGTGCGAGGGAACCAAGTCCTGTACCTAACACCAGGATAATTCGTGGTTTTTCAGGCAGCATGCTTTCCAGAAAAGCGACGGTTTCTTCAACCTTCTCTTTATATAGGTGCATATCGGGCATGCTAGGAATTTTACCAATATTTGTTAAGTGGTACAGTTGTTTTCCTGGGGGAGGGTAACAGTAAAAATTGTCTCTTTTCCGGGTGTGGATATAAAGTTTATGGTGCCGCCGTGCCTTTCTTCAATAACCTGTTTGCAGGAAGTCAGTCCAAGTCCGTTACCTTCCTCTTTAGTAGTGAAATGGGCCTGGAAAACTTTAGAACTAATCCTTGGGGGAATCCCGGAGCCGTAATCTCTAACACGCATTACAATGTTTTTGTCCTCGCAGGCAACTTCGACTTCCATTGTGTCGCCTTTTTTGCTTGCCTGGCATGCGTTAAGAACCAAATTGTCAAGAACCCTACGTAAGTCAAGCTTATTAAAAGGAAATTTCGGCAGATCTTCGGGTATAGTTATCTTCACCATCCGGTCTTTAATGTCTGGATGAATGCTGAACTCAGATTTTTCCATTTCAGAAAGGAGATCTTGTAGCGAGTTTGGCACTATTGTGTATGGCATCTTGAGTTTTTTTGCATTACTCATAGCCTCTTGAATAAGTTCAGCCAGATTTTTTTTGGCTTCAATCATAATCTCTATATATTTATGATTCGGATCATCCGGTATGCTTTTTTTTATCAAGTCAAGATAAAGAAAAGGGGTAAGAAGGTTTTTCATGTCGTGAATGAGAATATTCGCTTTCTCAAAATCTTCCGACATTGATTCGGTATCGCGTCGAATTTTGCGGCTCAGACTCTTCATGAGCGTCACAAGAGATGCGGGCTGGCGTGACAAATAATCATTGAATTGCTCCGAAGTGATCTTCAGCAGCCGGCAATTGTCGTGAGCCTCAATAGTCGCTGACCTTGGCTTCTGCTCGATAATTGCCATTTCACCGGTGTAATCAATCGCACTGGTGTAGGTGATAGTTCTGCTGTTCTTAAATACCTTGAGAGTCCCATCAATCAGGATATACATATCGTTCTCTGGTGCTCCCTCATAAAACAGCACTTCACCCGGTTCCAGTCGGACTTCTGAAAGGTTTTCAGCAAATTGTAGCTTTTCCTGGTCTGAGAATGATTTAAAAAGGTCTATGCGGTGCAGGCACTTGACACGCTCATTGATATCCATGGACTTTACTCATGCAAAAATTATTGAGTTTTGAACCTGTATACGCAGATCTATAGCTAAGAAAGTTAAATTATTTGTAAATAATTATTAACTGGAACTTGTGCTATTTTTTTTTATGATAAAATGATCAGTACCATTAAGAGGTAATTATTGCACCTGAAAATTAACAAATAAATTTCTTATAGAAATCAGGCAATTGCCAAAACATCTAATGGGAGGCAGTCGTTCTCTATTCCGAACTATCGGAGAATTAACCCGAATATTTCATGAGTAATTTTGAAAAGTTTGTATAACATTATAATTAATCGACTGTACCAGCACGTTGCCAGAAGGTTTTTTTAAATCCAATTTGTACCAAACAGGTGAAGTATTATATTATTCGCAATTACTCACCCAAAGGGCGAGCCAATCAGGCCGAATCTACTTCGGTTTAAAACAATTCGCATACTTCAGTATAGCGAATCACTTTGAACCTCGTATCTTCAACCAACTTGACTAGTGAAATATCCAGGTTAAGCTCAAAAAAATGAATTTCTTTAGGGTTTTTTGAAGAAAAAGGAAGGTAAATTTATTTATAAACTATAGGGCATTTTTTGAAATGAAGGACTTTACCTTGTTAATATCTGCATCAAGAATCTCACACCTCGATTCTTTTGATTCGAGGCCAGCTAAAGCTGTTGGCAGATCCGGAGATATTTTTATTGCCTTGTTGACAGCCGCACCGAATTTTGCGGGGTGTGCGGTTGACAGGCTAACTACAGGTATTGATGTGTCGTCATTTCTCAATGACAAGGCGGCATTAACCCCGACAGCAGTGTGCGGATCGAGGATATAGTTATATTTCTCGTAAAAATCCTTGATGGTTTTTTCAGTTGCATCTTCGCTGATGCATTTTGCTTTAAAATCTCTCTGAATGGTTCCCAACATTTCAGAGAAATCCAATTTTTTTGCATGAGCAAATTCATCCATCAATTCTTGCACTTTCTGTGAATTTTCATCGCATAAATAGTAAAGATATCGTTCAAAATTGCTGGCAATCTGAATGTCCATCGAGGGGCTGCTGGTTGGAACCACTGTTTCAGCTGAGTAGTCACCATTGTTAACAAACCGAGAGAGCAGATCGTTTTCATTAGTAGCAAGAATCAGCTTATTGATTCGATTATTGCCAAGAAGATGCTTTGCAATATAGCCAGCGAAAATATCGCCAAAATTACCGGTTGGGACTGAAAAATCAACAGAGCGGCAGCTTTTTATTTTAGAAACATTCAGCCAGGCATAAACATACTAGACTACCTGGGCCAATATTCGTGCCCAGTTTATAGAATTAACAGCTCCCAGGTGAAATCTTTCCTTGAATGGGATATCGTTAAATATGCTTTTGACAATGGCCTGTCCATCATCAAAAGTGCCTCGAATGGCAATGTTGAAAACATTTGAGTCAACCACCGTGGTCATTTGCATTTCCTGAATGGGGCTTACACGTTTGTGCGGGTGCATGATAAATATGTTGATTCCCTTTCGGCCGCGGACCCCATAAATTGCAGCACTTCCAGTATCACCCGAAGTGGCTCCTACAATATTCATTTTGCCGCCACGTTGGTGCAGTATATATTCAAAAACATTGCCCAGAAACTGGAGAGCTACGTCTTTAAACGCCAGAGTCGGGCCATGAAAAAGTTCCAGGATGAACAAATCTCCTATTTCCACTACAGGGGTAATTTCAGGGTGGTTAAAGGTGCAATATGAGCTGTCGATCAGTTTTCGTAAATCGTCGGCAGGTATGTCGTCTATAAATAACGACATGATCTCATAAGCCAATTGCTTAAAAGAAAGCCCCTGCCAGGAATCTAAGGTCTTTTTGTCGATAACGGGCAGTGATTCCGGAAGAATCAGGCCACCGTCTGTTGCCAGCCCCATCATAACTGCATCTTTAAACATTATCGGGGCGATACCACCTCTTGTGCTGATATATTTCATGGACTCATTTATTCCTTTATCAGGTTTGTACCATCCATTTCAGATGGTATCGGTAATCCTAGCAGAGATAAAATCGTAGGCGCAATATCCCTGAGAGCCCCATCATCCCGTAGACTGCAGTTTTTCATTTTTTCACTGATCAGCAAAAATGGAACAGGGTTGCATGTGTGTGCAGTGTGTGGTCCGTTTGTTTCGTTATTCCACATTATTTCTGCAGTGCCGTGATCAGCAGTAATAATAACTGTAACTCTCTGAGCAATACAGCGGTTGACTATTTTACCCAAACAATTATCTACAGCTTCGCAGGCTTTTACAGCCGCTTCCAAAACTCCTGTATGACCGACCATGTCGCCATTGGCAAAGTTAAGAACAATCAGGTCGTAACTTTCACTGTCAAGACGTCCAAGTAGTTCTTCTGTGACTTTAAAGGCGCTCATTTCCGGTTTAAGATCGTAAGTCGGTACGTCTTTAGGGGAGGGGATAAGTACCCTGTCC
>CALZHP010000061.1 GCA_945787325.1 uncultured Desulfobulbaceae bacterium | reverse complement strand
ATGCAGGGCAGAGGCTATCAGTTCCTTGCCGGTACCGCTTTCACCGGTGATCAAAACAGTAGCCTCAGTTGGGGCTACGAATGAAATCATCTCCAGCAGATCAAGCATAGGCTTGGACCTTCCGATAATTCCCATTGTATTAATTGATAGTTCCTGGCCGAATTTTGCTCCCTCCTTTTCCTCCACAACCTGCCTGTGATCCAACGCACGGTCCATGGTGAGGCGCAATCGGTCAAAATCAAGCGGCTTTGTAAGATAATCATGTGCACCTTTCTTAATCGCTTCCACCGCAGAATCTACAGAGGAGAACGCCGTCATGATCACTACGGGGATTGCGGGATTATAAGCGTTAATTTTCTGCAGAGCCTCCATACCATCCATTTTTGCCATGCGTACGTCCATCAGGATTGCATCAAAAGGACGTTCTATAACCGCTACAACCGCGGTGCTGCCATCATCGGCCTCTTCAACGTTCCACCCCCATTCCTTGAACATGGAACAAAGCATGATCCTGTGAGAACGGTCATCATCAACCACCAGAATTGTTATTGGCTGGCGATTTTTTTTCACAAACATGTCTCCTTTTTTTTCCTAACTATATAGAAAGTTCTTATTTTCGAGGTATTATTTACCAATTAAAGCATAATAGAATTAATTTAACTGCTATACAGTTAAATATCGACCAGATAATCAACTGATATTGAAAATTGTATATTTAAGATTATCAGCATGCGGAAATTGCCGATGATTGACAAAATGTTTTAAAGGAAACGAAAGATAATATCTATAATAGATTCAAATGATTTTAACTCGCGTTGAGGTTGCGGGAGATGCAAGGCGTCAGGTGTTTCGCTATACTCAAGTATGCGAACCACCTGGCAACACAGCAGATTCTGTGACATCGACGTGAGAAACACTATTCCTATGAAAAATAAATATAACATAAAGATAGAAAAACTAATCCCCGGCGGCCAAGGCCTCGGCAAACGCGAAGATGGTATGGTGGTTCTTGTCCCCTATGTTCTGCCAGGGGAAGTGGTACAGATCAGTGAAGTTTTAAAGAAAAAAAGTTATGTGGAAGCTCGCCTGCTGGAAATCATAAAAGCATCTCCGGATAGAAGAGAACCTTCCTGCGCCATATACGGGAAATGCGGAGGATGCGATCTTCAGCATGCAGTTGAGCCGGCCCAGCTTCAAATTAAAAAAGACATGCTTCTGGAAAGTTTAACCAGGAGCGGTGCTGTTGATTCAAAGGCTATGACATCAATAGTATCCGATCCACTCCCTTCGCCTGAAAGCTTTGGGTACAGGCAGCGTATTCGCCTGCACGTGGATGAAGATGAGAAAATGGGATATTACAGGTATCATTCACATGAAGTGGAGCCGACACATGTCTGCCCTCTGGCAAGACCAGAAATTAATACTGTTCTGAAAAAACTGCACACCTCACAACCTATGTTTGATTTGCTGCAACAGACCGAAGAGTTGGAACTGCTTTTAAACCCAGATACGGAAAATGTCATAATTTATCTCCATTTCAAAAGAAAACCCCGACCAAATGATCGCAAACTTGCTGAAGATGTTTGTGAAGCCATTGATGATATTGCATATTTAATGATGGATGTGAAAGGTCATGGCAAGTTCGGTCCGTTCGGAAGCAGCACTATTAAACCAGGTTTCCCGGCCATACTAAAAACGTCCCTGGATGATAAATCCGACAGAGAAATTGGCACTACATTAACCTGGGAAGCAGGCGGATTCTGTCAGGTCAATCTCGAACAGAACAAACAAATGGTCAAACAGGTAATGGAACTTGTCGGAGCTGGCTCTTCAATCAGAATTCTCGACCTGTTCTGCGGTATGGGCAATTTTTCTATTCCACTTGCAAGAGTGGCTGCATCCGTTGTCGGCATGGACGGACAAGGCTCGGCGATTCGCAGTGCCAAAAGAAACGCCGAGTTGAACGGCATAAATAATACAAATTGCAATTTTGAAAAAATCCCCGTTCCTGTTGGAGTAAAAAAACTCATTGATCAAAAAGAAACCTTTGATATCATCATACTCGACCCGCCACGCCAAGGGGCCCTGGAAATTATTCCCTACCTTTCCACACTGAAACCTGAAAAAATTATCTATATCTCATGTGATCCCGCCACCCTGGCCCGGGACCTTTCCTTGCTTACCGAGCACGCATACTGTATCAGTAGTATTATACCTATCGACATGTTCCCGCAGACGCACCACATGGAATCAATTGTATTGCTGGAAAATAACAATTCTGAAATGAACTGATTGTTCCTGATAAAACTAATATGTTGACAGACAGGAAGGTAACTTTTTAATCTTGCGCTTTTATTGCGCAACAAAATTCAAATTTTATAAAAATTTAGGCAAAAATTATGACGCAAACTACACATAACAACCTATTCAAGGCTGGCGGTAAACCTGCGCTTATAGGTAGCTTACCAGCTGAAGACCATAAAGAAGCTCTCTCCTGGATATTCGACAGCACTCCAGAACTGCCGCTCTGGCCTCAGTTGCCTGCTTTTCCCCTAGAAAGAATGCTTATTCAATTCAACGAAGGGATTCCGGCAATTGTTGAAGAGGACGAGCGCACATACTTTGACATTTCAACCGGATCTTTTGAACAGGACCAGCTTAAATTTTACGAAGAATACCTACAGGCCATGGAAGATCCCAACACGCTTACAAACTCCCGATTTGCTGTTAGCCGTGAGCGGGCCGCTGGGCTTTACGCTCTCCCCGATGCGGTAAAAGGCAAAAATAATGTAACAGGCCTTAAAGGTCAGGTCACCGGACCTTTCACTCTGCTTACCGGAATCCACGATCAGAATGATAGGCTTGGTTATTATGATGCAACAGTACGCGATATGGTGGTCAAGGGCATTGCCATGAAATCAGCCTGGCAGGTGAGATTTTTGAAAAAACAATCCGGGCTGCCAGCAATAGTTTTCATTGATGAACCCGCCTTGGCCGGTCTCGGCTCCTCATCGTTCATTAGCATTTCGCTTGATGATATTCGCCAGGATCTCACAGAGGTTATCAATGCCATCCACCAGGAGGGCGGCCTTGCCGGGGTGCATGTATGCGCCAACACGGACTGGAATCTCCTGCTGACGTCTGATGTCGATATAATAAGCTTTGACGCCTATGGTTTCTTTGACCGCTTCATCACCTGCAAAGATTTGATTTTATCGTTTCTCGACAGGGGCGGAATTATCGCCTGGGGTATTGTGCCCACTTCCGAAGAAGAGCATATTCTCAAGGAAACGGCAGAATCGCTCACTTCGCTCTGGGAAAAACAGGCTGAGTTGCTGAGCGGGGAGCGGTACGATATGGCGGCCATACTTAACCAGACACTGATCACGCCAAGTTGTGGTACCGGTTCCCTCACGCCAGATCTTGCACGACGCGTTCTTTCACTGACCAGAGACGTTTCTGCAGCCTTGAGGGAAAAATATTAAAAATAGTTTTCAACCGTAAAATCTGATTTTTCGGTTGAAGGCTTAGGGCATAAGGCGCAGGGCTGGCGATAGATGACACACCCAATTTCCGAAGGCTTTACAACTGCTTAAAGGAAGGGTACACTTGCGCGGTAAAACAACTACGCCCCAATATAACTTTATATAATTACTGATATATTGGGAGCTTACACGCTATAATATCAAAATAATTTGAGCTGCATGCTCTTTCAAAAGAGCTTAATTATTTCAAGGTAGAATCAATAAAGTACTATTATTATAGTTAGTTAAAATATTAATAACCTGCAAAATTATATATTTTATATCCAAGTTTATTGGAACAAGCCATTTACAAGAGATTTCACATGTGCCGTCAATGCGCGAAAGAGCCCTCCCGGCTATAGTTACACTATGCCGGGAGGGTGATGACAAAGCAGTGGCGGTGCAGGAGAAATCTCACGGGAAAACATATTATTTTATTGGAAACACACACCATGAATGAACTGAACCAGATATTACAACAACGCAGAGCAAAAGCAGACGACCTGGAGGAAATGGATGTCCTGCTCTATTCCAACGATTTCAAACCGTCCCACGCTATCATAGATATTCTTCCCAAAAGTGAGGATCTCAGTGATGACGGAGAACCGGAAGTATCTCATACATACTGTGTCGCAGGACGAATTATCGCTCTGCGCAAATTCGGCAAAGCATCATTTCTTCACATTCAGGATGAGACGGGGAAAATACAGATCTATTTAAAAAGGGACCTTCTGGGCACCGAAATATACTCTCAATTTAAAAAATGGGATATCGGCGACATTGTCGGTTTTGTAGGAAAGCTATTCAAAACTAAGACCGGCGAACTGACCGTCTTGGCTGAATCCATCAAATTGATCACTAAATCGCTGCGGCCCCTGCCGGAAAAATTCCATGGACTGACAGATGTAGAAACACGATATCGGCAGCGTTATGTGGATCTTATCGTTAACCCCGAAGTACGGGATACTTTTAGGAAGCGAGTTGAGGTTATAAGGCTGATCAGGGAATTCCTTGCCAACCGCGGCTATCTGGAAGTTGAAACTCCCATGATGCAGCCCGTTCCCGGCGGTGCCACTGCCAAACCTTTCAAGACTCATCACAACGCTCTCTCCACAGATCTCTATCTGCGGATCGCACCGGAATTGTATCTGAAACGACTCCTGGTCGGCGGTTTCGAAAAAGTATTCGAGATTAACCGCAACTTCAGGAATGAAGGTCTTTCCACAAGGCACAACCCCGAATTTACCATGCTGGAATTCTATCAGGCATATGCAACCTATCATGACCTGATGGACCTTACCGAAGAAATGCTCTCCTGGCTAACTGAAGAGGTAAACGGAACCATGGAAATTACTTATCAGGGAGAAAAGGTAGACATGTCTCCGCCATGGAAACGCTACACCATGGACGAAGCACTGATTGAGGTAGGCGGCATTGACCCTAAAGACCTGCAGGATCCACAAAAAATCATGCAGATGGCCAAAGATAAGGGGATCGAGCTTGAAGGTATGGCCGGCCCCGGCAAAGCCAAAACAGAACTCTTTGAATTGCTGGTGGAAGAAAAGCTCATCAACCCGACCTTTGTCACGGCGTATCCAACGGAAGTTTCTCCGCTTGCCCGCCGCAACGAAGGTAATCCTGATATTACTGATCGTTTTGAGCTTTTTATTACCGGTCGGGAAATAGCAAATGCCTTCAGTGAGCTTAATGATCCTGTTGACCAGAGAGAGCGTCTTGAAAAACAGATTGCCGAGCGAGGTGAAGACGAAGAGGTCCACCCTGTTCTGGACGAGGATTATGTGCGGGCCCTGGAGTACGGCCTACCCTCTGCGGCCGGTGAGGGCATCGGCATCGATCGTCTTGTCATGCTGCTGACCGACTCAGCTTCTATCCGGGACGTTATTCTTTTTCCACAGTTAAAAGCGGAAAAAAAATAGTGAAAATTATCGGCATAATAAGCTGCCGATGATTTACAGAAGAATGAAAATTGGCAATAAACTCAAAAACCAACAACTGAAACCTGAAAGCTGACACCTAACAGCTGACAGCTCATATAATTACAGAGGTACAATTGCGATACGAATGGATCGTCAGTCTCCGATATCTTAAAGCCAAAAGGAAACAGGGTTTCATCTCACTGATATCCCTGATCTCTGTGGCTGGTGTCATGGTAGGTGTAATGGCGCTTATCGTAGTGCTTGCTGTAATGACCGGCTTCACCGAAGGATTACGCGAGAAAATCCTGGGTATTAACTCACACATTGTCCTGCAGCAGACCCTGGGCAGGATTCAAGACCACCGTGAACTTCAAAAAGAAGTAGTAAAAGTTGAGGGAGTTCTGGCTGCCACTCCTTATATTTATTCACAGACCATGCTTACCGGTGGAGGGGGAGGCGGTACCGGTGCTGTTTTGCGGGGAATAGATCCTGATACTGCAGCAGGAGTCCTGAGCCTGGCCGACCAGATCACCAGTGGATCGTTGAAGGATTTGAACGGCGATCCGGACCAGCCTCAAAACCCGATACCTGGAATCATTGTCGGCAAGGAACTTGCCCGTCAACTTCAAGTACGGATCGGTGACAAACTCCGGCTTTTCTCTCCTTCCGGTCCGCTCACTCCCATGGGTGTTATTCCGAAAATAAAAACATGCCGGGTTGTCGGTATTTTTGAAACAGGCATGTTCGAATATGACGCCTCCCTGGCTTATGTTTCCATAGGCACGGCCCAGGAATTTCTAGACCTCGGTGATGCGGTTCACGGTCTCGAATTGAAGGTGGACGATATTTACAAGGCCGGCATTATAGCTGAAGACCTTCAGAAAAATCTCGGCATCGGTTATGTCGCCAAAGACTGGATGCGGATGAACATGAATCTCTTTTCGGCACTCAAGTTGGAAAAGACGGCCATGTTCATTGTGTTGGCGCTTATTGTTCTGGTGGCGGCCTTTAATATTGTCAGTACGCTCATAATGGTTGTTATGGAAAAGGGTAAAGATATCGCCATACTTAAATCCATGGGCGCCAGTTCGAACAGTATCATGCGAATTTTTATCTACGAAGGACTCGTTATCGGTCTTTCCGGTACACTTCTTGGTGTCGTCGGTGGGCTTGCTCTGTGCAAGATACTCAGCAAATATCAATTTATAAAACTGCCGAGCGATGTTTATCCAATGACAACATTACCCGTGCTGGTGCTGCCGCTGGACGTAACCCTGGTTGCAGTATCTGCAGTCATTATAACCTTGCTTGCCACACTTTATCCGTCGTGGCAGGCTTCCCGTGTCGATCCCGCAGTTGCACTGCGATATGAATAATGGAAATGATTAGATGAACACGTCAACCAACCTTCAAACTACAACAGCCTTGTTCCAGGCGCAGGGTATTGAGAAATACTACGAGGCAGGCGGCCAGCGAATCGATGTCCTCGGTGGCGTTGATCTTGACCTGAACCAAGGTGAAATGGTTGCCATTGTCGGAGTTTCCGGCACAGGTAAAACCACTTTGCTTCATATTCTCGGAACCTTGGACAGGCCCACCGCGGGAACTCTGCTCCATTCCGGTGACAATATTTTCTTGAAGGATAATGATCAGCTTGCCGCTTACAGGAATAAAACCATAGGTTTTGTTTTCCAGTTTCACCACCTGCTCCCTGAGTTTACAGCTCTGGAAAATGTCATGATGCCGGGGCTGATCGCCGGAGAAGACAGGAGCAAACTGACCGGTGAAGCTCACGATATTCTGGCAAGAGTCGAAATCGGTCACAGGACAACTCACAAGGTAGGGGAACTTTCCGGCGGTGAACAGCAACGCGTGGCACTGGCCAGGTCGGTAATCATGAAACCCTCACTGTTGCTGGCCGATGAACCTACAGGTAATCTCGACTCCCGCACCGGAGGTAAAGTTTTCGAGATGCTGCAGGAGATGAGCGATTCGTTTTCACTTACCGTGGTCATGGTCACACACAATATGAAACTTGCCAAGGAAATGGATCGCTGCCTCACTCTATCGGACGGGAAGCTGAGCGAATAAATTGAAAATTGTAGATTGTAGATTGAAGATTTTTCGATCAATGAGTAAACACTCTGCGCCTCACTCATCACGCCATACGCTTTTAATCATTTAACAATATTCAATTTTCACTCTTCAATATTCAATGCCTATGACAGCCTGTTCCGAAAATCAAAATAATCAAAAGACTTTACGATTTCTATTCTGTCCGCATCCGGAAAATACTTGGCAATTGCGGGCAGCCGCATACCGTTAAAGGTATTGTTCTTGACCATGGTGTAATGGGCCATATCTTTGAACACAATTTTATCACCGGACTTCAAGGGTTCACGGAAAGAATAGTCACCAATCACATCTCCGGCCAGGCAGGACGGACCGGCAAGCCGGTAAGTGTGAGAATGCTTTTCAGATCCCCCTGCCCCCACTACATCAGGCCGGTAAGGCATTTCGAGTACATCGGGCATATGGGCAGTGGCAGAAGTATCGAGGATGGCGATATCTATCTCGTTGTGGACAATATCAAGTACAGATGCTACCAGCACCCCGGCATTCAAAGCAATCGCCTCACCCGGTTCAAGATACACTTCTATTCCATATTTTTTCCTGAAACTGCTGACAAGGACACAAAGTAAATCTACATCATAATCCGCCCTGCTGATATGGTGGCCGCCGCCAAAATTGATCCAGTCGAGATCATCCAGATATGGACCGAATTTTTCTTCAAATACACGTAGTGTACGTTCAAGCGTGTCGGAGTTCTGCTCGCACATGGTATGGAAATGCAGCCCGGAAATGCCTACCAGCCCGTCATTATCTGCATACTTTTTAAACTCCTTCAAGGTAGCCCCCAATCGTGAGTTTTTATAACAGGGATCGTACAGCGGCACCTTCACTTCGGAATACTCCGGATTAACTCTAATGCCGCAGATCAACTTCCTGTCGAACTGCTTCATATAATTTTCTACGAATTCCTTATACCGGATCCACTGTGGGAATGAATTAAAGATAACATGGTCCACATAACAGCACAGATCGGTAAATTCAGATTCTTTATAAGCCGGGGCAAATGCATGGACTTCACCACCCATCTCCTCCCGAGCAAGGCGCGACTCATCGAGTGAACTGGCGCAGGCACCATCGAGGTATTTGCGAATCAGAGGGAAGGTACTGTACATGGCAAATCCTTTCAAGGCCAGCAGGATTTTACAGCCTGTTCGCTTTTTTACTTCGGCAAGAATTTCCAGGTTCCCTTGCAATTTACCCATGTCGATGACATAGCAGGGAGTGGGGATGTCGTTCAGGTTCATAGGTTAATTTTTCAGTTGTTGCCCGGCCTTAATTGATTATATTAAAATTAATGCATTGCAGACAATGGGCCGTTAGCTCAACCAGGCAGAGCAACTGACTCTTAATCAGTAGGTTATAGGTTCGATTCCTATACGGCCCACCAATATTTATAAGGACTTGGCACATTTCAGCCAAGTCCTTTTTTTCTCCTACAACATTTTCCCACCGCTCAGTTGTATTATTAGACAAGTTTTCAATCTGTACAAATCAGTAACAAGTAATATTTACAAGAAACTATTCCTGTCAAAAAAAAGTTGTTGACAGGGGTGAACAATGTTGTTAGGAATGAGTGGCCGTTCAATACGGAGGAAAATATATATCTATATATAGCAATGATTTATATTGACAACTGTTGAATTCCCACCGTAAACCCACAATGAGATTAGAGTTTTTTTGATGCGCTGAAACTTTAACATAATGTTTCACCCAGGTAAGAGCGGAGCTGATGCTTATTGCCCGGTCAAATGAAAAAAGAGGTTAAAATGAAAAAATACACCATGGCATTTTTTTGTCTTTTTCTGTCCTTATTTACTTCTTCTTTATACGCAGCAGAAATTACCGTATTCGGGCCTATGCAATATCTAAGGGCAAACGGGTCTACTACGGCATATAACGACACCTTCGAGGCCACGGCAGGTCAGGCAAAACTAATCGTTGAAAACGGAGAATGGGATGGCGAGAATCGAGTCGATAATCAGTTAAGCAGTGCCCGTATCATTTTTAATGGTACTGAAATATTTAGCCCCAACAATTTCAATAAAAATGTCCACCTCCTAGAAGCTTCGATTAATTTAGATGAAAATAACACTATCTTAGCAGAGCTGAACGGAAAGCCGAATGGTTATCTGACTATTAGCATTGTATCGGATATCCCACTACCCACTGTGTCGTTCTCAGCTTCACCAGACACTATTTCAATCGGCGATTCGTCTACACTTGCCTGGAGTTCGGAAAACGCTGAGTCTTGTGAAATTGCACCTGATATCGGCGATGTCCTTCCTAATGGAAGTTTACAGGTTAGCCCTTTACAGACAACCACTTACACGATTACCGCTACTGGTCCGGGTGGGTCTAATTCAGCTCCAATTACAGTTACTGTAGAGGTTCCCCAACCTGAACCAACTGTTAATATTAACGCCTCACCTGAGACCATTGACCCTGAGGGAGAAATTGCAAGCTCTCTTCTCACTTGGAGTGCGACTGATGCAGAAACATGCATAATCGTGCCTGAAATTGGTGAAGGTGAAGTTGGTGGCTGTGAAGGACAATTTGAAGTATCACCCTTTGAGACAACCACTTATACTATTACTGCAACCGGCGCTGGCGGAACGGCAACAGCATCAGTCACCGTCACAGTAGAGAGCGCCCCTCCTGTTCCAATTGTGATTATTAGTGCTTCACCAGAAGTGGTTGATCCGGAGGGAGAAGTTGCAAGCTCTATTCTCACGTGGAGTTCGACTAATGCAGAATCCTGCTTTATTGAACCTGAGATAGGAAACGTTTCTCTTAATAGCGATGAAGGAGAAGGTGGCATTGAAGTATACCCAACTGAAACTACAACTTATTCAATCTCAGCAACAGGACCTGGTGGAACTACAACTGACTCTGTAACCGTAATTGTTGGGAATTCAAATCCCGCACCAACTGTGAATATAAGCGCCTCTCTTGAAGTTATTGATCCGGAAAGTGGAGTTACAAACACCCTTTTAATGTGGAGTGCAACGAATTCGGAAGTATGCACTTTCGCTCCAGAGATAGGCGGCGGTGAAATAGAAAGCTGCGAAGGCCAATTCGAAGTTTCACCAACTGAGACAACCACTTATACCATAACAGCAATTGGGCCCGGTGGCAGTGCAACTGATTCTGTTACTGTTACAGTTGGCGGTCTTTTACTTGAGCCGACTGTGACCTTAAGCGCCTCACCCGAGATAGTTGTATTGCAGGGTGGAGAAGAAGGTTCAAGCACAAATCTCACTTGGAGTTCAACCAATGCCAATAACTGTACAATTGAACCTGGAATCGGTAATGTTGCGCTTTATAGTGGTGAAGCGGGGCTTAATATCTTCCCCGATGAAACGACCACTTATACGATTACCGCTATTGGCCCGGGAGGAACTGCGACTTCTTCAGTTACGGTCGTTGTTATTGATCCCTCACAAATTCCTACAGCCGAAATAAGTGTATTACCAGAAGTTATAGTCGAGGGTGAATCAAGTGTAATTAGTTGGAACTCATTGAATGCTGATCAATGTTCAATTGACAATGGAATCGGCGCTGTTCCTCTGAGCAGTACTGATGGCGGTATTGAAGTATCCCCGACTGAAACTACAACGTATTCGATTACAGCCTCCGGCCCAGGTGGGACATCTACAGAATCAATAACCCTAACTGTTATTCCATTTCTCAATGCAACTATCAGTGCCAGTCCACTAAATATTTTATCCGGTCAAACCACAACATTAACATGGCACACTACAAATGCTGGCTCTGTAACTATTTACAATGGTATAGGACATGTAGCAGCGGATGGTACTCTACCTGTAAACCCGGATCAGACTACTACTTATACCATCACTGCTTCAGGCCCAGAAGGTACGATATCCGATAGCGTGACTATCAAGGTTTTTACACACCATGCAGTAAACATTACATATCCACTAGATAATGAGTTTTTGGTGAGGCCTAATACAATAGTGAAGGGAACGATTTACAGTACTTCGGATGATGATGTGGGTCTGGTTGTTAATGGTGTGGCGACATTAATTAATGGCAATGAATTCGCCGCCAACCATGTTCCATTACAGGATGGAGAGAATACGATTACTGCAACAGCAACCGACCCAGATGGGGACACTGACAGCAGCTCAATTTCAGTACTTGCCGATACTACCGAGAAGTATGTAAAGCTGAGTGCTTATCTTGAATCTGGACTTGTACCACTTCAAACCAGACTTGATGTAAGTGGGTCCTTCACTATCACCGATCCGGTAATTTCTTATTCAGGACCAGGCACTGTTGAGATAACACCTATACCCGAAACAAATGAATTCGATATTACTATAAATGATGAAGGATTGTATTATTTCACTGTTGAAGCTGAAGATGACCAATCAAATTTATATAAAGATACAATCGCTATTAATGTTGTCAACAAGGTCGCTCTAGATGCTTTGCTCAAAGCAAAATGGAATGACATGAAAACTGCTTTGTCCGATGGAAATATTGAAGGAGGACTGTCATATTTTCTTGAAAATTCAAAGCCGAGATACAGAGAAGGCTTCAATGCAATACATGAAAAAATGCCGGAAATCATAAACAATATGCAGGATATTGAAATGATATATGCTAAGGAAGGAATAGCTAAATATCGCATTAGCCGGGAGCACGCAATAGAAGGAAATCCTGTAATAATAACATATTACATATATTTTATGGTTGATGATAAGGGCGTATGGAAGATAGATCAATTTTAGCAGGGAAAAGCATGAACAAAATATCTAAGAAAATTCTATGTCTGATAATCGGTTTGGCTCTTGTCGGTTGCACAATATCGCATACATATGGGCCCTATCGCGGCAAGGTGGTCGATGTTGAAACGGGTGCGCCCATTGAAGGCGCGGTTGTCTTTGTGAAATTTAATACTGAAGGAGGGCTATCCCCTGGCGGAGCTGTTTCGAGGTTTGTCGATGCAGTTGAGGCGCTGACCGATGCTAATGGTGAATTTGAAATACCGGCTCAAAAAGTTAATGCCTTCAGAATGTTTCATAACTGGGACCCTTATGAGTCAGTTATCATCTTTAAACCTGGCTATGGGGCCTATCCAAGGCATCACGGTATAGAACGTGACCTTCCTGAGGATGATCATTTCCTTCCTAAAGATAAATATGTGACCATTAAACTTCCAAAACTTAACACTATGGAGGAGAGAAAAGAAAATTTGGGGAACATACCTTATATAAACGCACCTCCTGAAAAATATAAACTACTTAAGAAGCTTGAAAGATATGAAACTGATCTTGTGTATAAAAAAACAACTTAGGTCTTTGAAACAAATGAAAAACATAATTTTGATAACGGTAAGTATGTTAATATTTACTAATCCTTTGATTTCTTTAGCTTATGATGATGACAACGTACACCCTGCCATTAATTTACATTCTGCGAAGCAATCTGTTCTTTCCACTGAAAATGTATTATTAAACTTTGGCTTTTCACAGGGCCTTGATGCAGAACTGAAAGGAGAAAACACAACACAGAAGATAATAAAATGGATAGAACAAGGCGGCATAGATGAAGATGCCGATACACGATCCCTCAACCACTTCCATGACCCCTTCAAGATCTGGCAAAACGCCGGAATGTTGTCTGTTATAGGCAAATCTTCTTTATTATGGGCACAGCACTTTCCTCAGGAATTCTCTTGGACAGGAGCACGACAGGCATACCGTGAAGCATTGGAGAAGGGAGATGAAGCAAAGCTTGCAAAAACATTTGAAACCCTTGGCCATCTTATGCACCTTATTTCCGATAAATCAGTACCGGCTCACGTACGTAATGATGCTCATATACCTCCTGTAGATACAGAGCAATATGAAAAATGGGCAAAAAGCAGCGAAGAAAGGTTTAACAAAATGATGAAGTTAAACCTGAGAGATAAAACAACAGATGAGTTAAGAGAAGAGTTCTTCACAGAATTTGAAGTTTCACCGACAATATTTGATAAAGCGGTCTGGTATTCTGCAGCTCCTTCACCTATTTCCGCCCTTTGGGACCTTAATATATATGAAGGTGATAACCCTGATCCGGATATAACATGGAATTCCGATATAGGTTTGGCGGAATTTGCTAACGCAAATTTTTTTAGCGATGGTCGCATAAAAGGCACTATATTTGACGGCTATCAGCACCCGGCAGTTGGAGACACAAACTGGGAAAATCCGGAAATAATACCCGCAGAAGATGATAGCGAGGATTTCAGATTATATCTGTGGAGAACAGTTAATGGGGTAAAAAAATATCGATTGGTTTCAATTGGTTATCTTGCATCAGACTTCGACGGAGGAAGCCATTATTCCATCAAATATATACTTGATGATAAAGTTTATGAAGATTATGCCAAACAACTGATTCCCCGTGCTGTTGGATACTCAACAGCTCTTCTCGATTATTTTTTCCGTGGCAGAATCGACATTGTTCCAAACCCTGATGGTGAAGGCTACGTTATAGAAAACCTTGGCAGCGAAGCTATGGATGGAGAATTCAGCCTTTATTATGATGATATCGAAGGCAATCGTCACCAGGTTGGAAATGGCCCGGTCTGGAGTGGATATATTGGAGTAAATAATCCGGAAACACCTGGTAATAATTTCAGTGAACCGTTTTCTTTTGACCTGCCGACCTACCCCGCTCCAAGTAACACCGGGGGATTTATGCTTGTGTTTCAAGGTCTCATGGGGAAAGAGGATGATGCTGTAGCCGGCAAGCTTTTAAAGACTAAACAATTCGTGTACTTCAAAGTTGGTGATTATGTAACTGTCTGGGATGTTGAAAATAATATGGTGGCAAACCGAATCCCAATGAATAACGGAGGTTATGCCGTTTTCCCAACAATCTATTCTGATATCTCGAATTGGTATGAGGAGCAGGTGAATGTTGGACAACCATTATTTTCTCAGCAAAATCTAGGTATTGACTTTTATAATAACCCTCAAACTGGTAACAATGTTTCAAATTCCAATAGTTTGATGAGCCAGGAATTAAAAAACCCTGAAAGTTTTGTTAGCGGAGCACGAGAATACTTATATGATGTTTTCCCATGTAGCGAAACGGCTAACCTAAACTATTCTTATGATTTTAACTACTTACATAGTTACCCGGATGGTTATACAGGAGAAGATGTTATAAGCAACATACCAGGTTCTGGGGACACAACATGCGATATACCCATATTAGATCAAGTCGCTAATTTTACCCAAACGATGACCGGAGACCTGGCGTTTAAATTTTGGAGATATGTAGACGAAAAATGTGCATACGCTTCAAACTCTGGACACTGCATAGATGACGATACCGCAATCGCTGAGCGAAGCTACAATCTTACAAAAGAAAGAAGGGTATATATTCCATATTGGCGGCCTCATTCCTGGCGGATATTTGCACAGAATATTTCTTCTGAAAGTTTTAGTAAAATAGAATTGGAACATTACAATCAAAGCTATAACCATTATGTATATCCTGGTTATGGTACTGAAGTTATTTATGGTCTTTTAAATACAGCACTTCTAAAATGCGGCACTCAATTACAAGTATATACAAATGATAGATACACTGCATCTTCCCCATGGGGAGAATTTGCGGTCATTGATTTGGATAAAGTTGATTTACAATTTAATGTGGGAAACATAGAAATCTATTTAGTATGTAATAACCAGGAATTACCAGGAGGCTTACATGTATCAAAAAGGTCAGAAGGTTTAGTTGTAAATAACAAACCTGTCGGGCAATACAGCAATAATGTAATAGTTCAGGTCTGGCCTTTCTGGCACAAAATCCACACAAGTATATATGATGAAATATTTTACCAGGAAGATGTAATATACGATGGTGATGTGTACTTACTTTCCGATGCTGATGCCACATCCGAAATAACCCCAGTCAATATTTCCAATCATGCGACTGTAGGCACGTATGGTGATACTTCTGTTGTCGATCCATTTAGCCTATCAAGAAATAGCAATTTCGAGGCAGCCATAGAGAGTGTTACCAACGCTAATTTTGCTTCAGAAAATCCCTCTTTTCATTCCGGTGAAGTCAAAATAATGCAACAAATCTGGTAGGAAAAAATAGTCGAAGGTAGGGTTGTATTAAACCAGCTTGA
>CALZHP010000060.1 GCA_945787325.1 uncultured Desulfobulbaceae bacterium | reverse complement strand
CTGTGTCAAGCCGAGGGCCCTGCCTCTTGGAATAATCGTAACCTTATGGATAGGATCGGTACCGGGCAGGAGCTTGGCCACCAGTGCATGGCCGGCCTCGTGATAGGCCGTAATTTCTTTTTCGGCGTCTGTAATGATCATACTGCGACGCTCGGCTCCCATCATAACCTTGTCTTTCGCCTGTTCAAGGTCTTCCATGGTAACTTTGTCTTCACCCTGCCGCGCCGCAAGGAGGGCAGCCTCATTAACCATGTTTTCCAGGTCCGCACCGGTGAACCCAGGAGTGCCGCGGGCAATCACAGCCCAATCAATATCCTCGGCAAGCCTGGTTTTGTTTCCATATATTTCAAGGATTTTCTCACGTCCTTTGACATCAGGAACAGGCACTATTACCTGCCTGTCAAAACGTCCGGGACGCAACAAAGCAGGATCCAGAACATCCGGTCTGTTGGTAGCCGCAACGATGATAACACCTTCACTGGACTCGAATCCGTCCATTTCAACCAGGAGCTGATTCAGCGTTTGCTCACGTTCATCATGTCCACCACCGAGACCGGCACCACGATGACGACCTACTGCATCAATCTCATCGATAAAAATTATACAGGGAGCATTTTTCTTTCCCTGAATAAAAAGGTCTCGAACCCTTGAAGCACCTACACCGACAAACATTTCAACAAAATCGGAACCACTTATTGTGAAGAATGGTACTTCCGCCTCACCGGCAATGGCCTTGGCCAACAGAGTTTTACCCGTACCTGGAGCACCCGCGAGAAGAACACCTTTGGGGATACGTCCACCAAGCCTGGTAAACTTCTGGGGGTCTTTCAGAAAATCAACAATTTCCGAAAGTTCTTCTTTTGCTTCATCTATTCCGGCAACATCTTTAAAGGAAACTTTTGCTTCATCCTTGTCCATCAGTTTTGCTCTGGTCTTGCCGAAAGAAAGCGCTCCACGTCCTCCCCCCATCTGCATCTGTCGCATGAAAAAAATCCAGACTCCGATCAATAGGAGCATGGGAAACCATGAAACCAGCACTGTAATGTACCAGGGCGTGTCTTCTGTTTCTTTCACTGAAATGTCCACGCCAGCCTCACGCAAGGTGGGAATCAGTTCACTATCACTCTCAGGAGTGATAGTCTTAAAATAATTCCCCCCTCGCAGAGCACCGGTTATCTCGTTGCCTTCTATGGTAACCTTTGTAATGGCTCCGGATTCAACACTGCTTATGAAATCACTGTATGTTATCTCAACACTTTGTGTCTGTGGTTTGTTGAAAAGATTGAACAGAAGAATCATGGTCAATCCGATCACCAGCCACATGCTCAAGTTTTTATAAAATGTATTCAAAAAAAGCCTCCCGGAATATATCTGTTATTCATATCCGACAAACATGGTTATTGTTGGTTTATCAGTAAGTTTCAGTTTAAATCACGTCTAGAGTACAATAAGAACGTAGCGTCAAAAAGTCCAGAACGTATTGAAAAAAACAGCATTTAAAAATAGTCCTGCAAATTTCTGCCATATGCAAACTGTATCATTAACTACGTATACTCCTGAATAGCCTTCACCTCTATCGATTTCCTGGCAAGTGTTTCAATGGCGTTGCCCATTGCTGTAGCCGCTGTTACTGTCGTCGAATAGGGGAGATGGTAATCAAGGGCACTTCTCCTGAGCATATAGGAGTCTTCCGTGGTTCTTGAGCCCATCGACGTATTGATAATCCATTGGATCTGACTATCCTGGATCTTATCAAGGATGTGCGGGCGCCCTTCAGATATTTTGTTTAACATTGTGCATTCCACTCCATGCTGAGAAAGATAGTCCGCCGTCCCACGGGTCGCTAAGATGGAAAGTCCTACATCTATCAAACGGCGAGCCAGGTTGAGAACAGCCGGTTTATCCTTATCACGCACACTGATAAGAACACTGCCCTGCATAGGAATTTTCTGACCGGCACCAAGCTGTGCCTTGGCAAAAGCAACTCCCACCGTGTCATCAAGCCCCATCACCTCTCCGGTGGACTTCATCTCAGGCCCCAGCAACGTATCAACATTTTCAAACCTGTCAAAAGGGAAAACCGCTTCCTTCACTGCCCAGTGCTGGATTTCTACTTCCTTTGTAAACCCAAGTTCTTTCAATTTCATGCCCATCATCACTTTGGTAGCAAGCTTTGCCAACGGAACTCCTGTAGCCTTGCTTACAAATGGAACAGTACGGGACGCTCGAGGATTTACCTCTAGAACATAAAGCACATTATCCTTGATAGCGTACTGGATGTTCATAAGCCCAATCACTTTCAGTTCCTCTGCCATGGCCCTGGTAGCTTCCTTTATTTCCTCTATCAACTCCGCAGACAAAGTATGCGGTGGGAGTACGCAAGCAGAATCACCGGAATGGATCCCGGCCTCTTCAATATGCTCCATAATACCGCCAATTATAGTGGTTTCACCATCTGAAATAGCATCCACATCGACCTCCACCGCATCTTTCAGAAACTTGTCAATGAGTACCGGATGATCAGACGATACAATCATTGCTGAGGTCATAAAATCGTGTATACCTTTTTCATTGTATACGATACGCATTGCGCGCCCGCCAAGAACATAAGAGGGTCTGATAACAACAGGATAGCCAACTTCCTCCGCTATCTCCAGAGCCTCTCCAAGGGTGCGCGCCGTGCCGTTAGCAGGTTGCAGAAGATTCAACTTATGAAGAAACTGCTGGAAACGCTTCCTGTCTTCGGCGCGGTCAATTGAATCGGGAGAAGTCCCGATAATAGACACACCTGCCTCTGCCAGCGGTACTGCAAGGTTCAATGGTGTCTGGCCGCCGAACTGAACAATAACACCGTCGGGTTTTTCACTATCGATGATGTTCTTAACATCTTCCCTGGTAAGCGGCTCAAAATATAGTTTATCCGAGGTATCATAATCGGTGCTTACTGTTTCCGGGTTGCTGTTAACCATTATGCTTTCAATGCCCATTTCCCGCAAAGCGAAGGAAGCATGTACGCAGCAATAGTCAAATTCAATTCCCTGGCCAATACGGTTGGGGCCGCCGCCAAGGATCATGATTTTTTTTCTATCGCTAATGCGGGATTCGTCTTCCACCTCATAGGTTGAATAGTAGTAAGGTGTATACGCTTCGAACTCTGCGGCACAGGTATCAACCAGCTTATAGACCGGTTTCCGTTCTTCTTTGATGCGCAATTCGCGAATATCTGCTTCTGAAGTACCGGTCAGGAAGGCTATCTGATAATCTGAAAATCCCTGTTGCTTGATCTCGCGTAGAAAATCAGCATCCAAACCATGAAACCCTGCATCACGAATTCTTTCTTCCGTTTCAATGAGCTGTTTCAGGTTTTGTAAAAACCATGGATCAATCGAGGTGAGCTCAAAAATTTCTTGTACACTCATACCCCTTTTCAGACCTTCATATATATGAAATACACGTTCAGAATTGGGGACCGTCAGACCTTTCTCCAATTCATGTGACTCAAGGTGACTAAGATCATCTTTGCCATCTGCAGCAAAACCGAACCGCCCGATTTCAAGTGACCTCATGCCCTTCTGGAACGCCTCTTTAAAAGTACGTCCGATAGCCATGGTTTCGCCCACGGACTTCATTGCAGTAGTCAAAAAATTCTCAGTCTCTGGAAATTTCTCAAAAGTCCAGCGTGGTATCTTCACTACACAGTAGTCAATTGTTGGCTCAAACGAAGCATAGGTTTCCCTGGTAATATCGTTTTTTATTTCGTCCAGGGTATAGCCGACGGCCAATTTTGCTGCAATTTTGGCGATGGGGAAACCGGTTGCCTTGGAGGCAAGGGCAGAACTTCTGGAAACCCGAGGATTCATTTCGATGACCATCAGTTCTCCATCAACGGGGTTTACAGCAAACTGGACATTTGACCCGCCTGTTTCAACACCTATTTCTCGAATAATGGCAATTGAAGCATCACGCATATCCTGATATTCACGATCGGTAAGAGTTTGGGCAGGAGCTACAGTAATTGAGTCTCCTGTGTGGACCCCCATGGCATCCATATTTTCAATGGAACAGACAATGACAACGTTGTCGTTTCTGTCCCTCATTACTTCAAGCTCAAACTCTTTCCAGCCAAGAAGGCTGCGCTCCAGCATAACCTCGCTGTTAAGGCTGAGGTCCAGCCCCACTGAACAAAGAGATTCAAGCTCCTGGTGGTTATATGCCACCCCTCCGCCAGTACCTCCAAGTGTAAAACTGGGGCGGACAATGATGGGAAAACCAATTTC
Organism: uncultured Desulfobulbaceae bacterium; assembly: GCA_945787325.1. Lineage (GTDB taxonomy): Bacteria > Desulfobacterota > Desulfobulbia > Desulfobulbales > BM004 > CALZHP01. The sequence continues at coordinate 11,734 of CALZHP010000060.1, read as the reverse complement.
TTCTCCCGCTTCCCTCGCCTCTTCCAGAGTATGAACGATAGCGCTTTCGGGTACCTTGAGACCTATTTTGTGCATCGCAGCCCTGAATTCCTCGCGGCCTTCCGCCTTGCGGATTACCTCTATATTGGCGGCTAGCAGTTCCACTCCATGCTTCTCAAGAACACCCATCTCAGCCACCTTGATGGCCGTATTCAAACCGGTCTGGCCGCCAAGTGTCGGCAACAAAGCGTCAGGACGCTCCCTTTCAATGACTTTGGCAACTATTTCCGGAGTTATCGGCTCGATATAGGTGCGGTCGGCGAGTTCGGGGTCGGTCATAATGGTGGCCGGGTTGGAATTGATCAACACAACCTCATATCCCTCTTCTTTGAGGGCCTTGACCGCCTGGGCGCCTGAGTAGTCAAACTCACAGGCCTGGCTGATGATTATGGGACCGGATCCGATGATAAGTATTTTGTTGATATCTGTTCTTTTAGGCATGTGAAAAACCTTATAATTTAAATTCTTTCATCAAAGTAATAAAACGATCGAACATATAAACAGCATCGTGTGGACCTGGAGCATTTTCAGGATGATACTGAACTGAAAAAACGGGATAATCTTTATGACGCATGCCCTCGAGGCTACCGTCATTGAGGTTAGTATGTGTGCGTTCAACTTTTTCGGGATCCAGACTGTCCAGATCGACACAAAAACCATGATTCTGCGAGGTTATCTCTACCCGGTCTGTAACATGATCTTTAACAGGCTGATTGGAACCCCTGTGCCCGAATTTTAGTTTATATGTGGAACCACCGTATGCCAGCCCCAATATCTGGTGTCCCAGGCAAATTCCGAAAACAGGTTTTTTACCAAGAAGTTCGCGCACCGTATCAACAACTCCTTCAACTCCGGCTGGATCACCTGGTCCGTTTGACAGAAAAATACCATCTGGATTCATGGCCAGTATTTCTTCTGCAGAGGTCGCAGCAGGAACAACCTGAACACTGCATCCCCTCTCCGCCAGAAGACGCAACTGATTGTATTTGAGTCCAAGATCCATGGTTACAACTTTGTATTCTCCTGGCGCTGCTGAAGAAAAATTGCTGCCGGCTTTGGGCCCGTTATCTAACCATCCGTAAGGTTCGCTACAGGTAACTTCACGAACCAGATCGCGACCGACCAGTCCTTGCGACTCTTTCGCTTTTTTCACTAGAGAAGTCGGGTCAAGGTCGTCAGTTGAGACAATTCCCTTCATAGCCCCCGCTTCACGAATGTGTCTGGTAAGAGCGCGAGTATCTAGGCCTTCCACTCCTAGAATCCCTCGACTTCGCAGAAATTCTGCAAGTGTGCCGGTGGATCTGAAATTGCTGGGGACGGCATTGTATTCCTTCACCAGAAAGGCATCGGGATGAATAGCGGCAGATTCATTGTCCTCCTGATTCACTCCATAATTACCGATCAGGGGATACGTCATTGTAACAATCTGCCCCTTGTAGGAGGGGTCGGTCAATACTTCCTGGTATCCACTCATACCGGTATTAAAAACAATTTCTCCTGTGGCTTCACCCGGGCCGGTAAAAGACACACCTTCAAAGACTGTACCGTCTTCAAGAGCAACTAGTGCTTTCATAACAAATCATCCAGTAAATAATAAGTTCCTACGCAGCCAACATGTCAACAATGAGCTGCGCCTGTTTTTGTGCCGATCCGACCTGTTGCATAGCTGTTTTCCGGGCCTGTTTCGCTGCATATTCATATTCTTCAGGCTGGGAAATAAAATTCCGTATTCCTTCTTTAAGGCCCTGCAGGCTCGCAACCGGATAACCGGCACCGGCCGATTCAAGCATCTGAGCAGCATCTGCAAAATCATCCATGCTCGGCCCGTAAAAGACCGGCTTACCGTGGACAGCGGCCTCCATTACGTTATGACCGCCGCGTGCCACCAGGCTTCCACCACAAAAGACATACGTTGCAACCGAATACATTTTGGCCAATTCACCCATGCTGTCTACAATTATTACATCAGTTTTCCGGCCAACTTTTCTGATATCACTCAGCAGATCAAACACAACTCCATTTTCAGCAAAAAGTGCTACAATTTCTGGCAGCCTTTCTATATGTCGCGGTGCAACTATAAATACCAAGCCCGGCTCTTTGTTTGCTTTCAAGTCCTGATAAACATCGTAGAGTATCTGCTCTTCTCCGCTGTGGGTGCTTCCCGCCATCAGGACTGGCTGGCTTTCGTCAATGCCAAGCAATTGGCGATATTTTTCTGCGGTATCCTCAGCCGACCCATTCACTGCAAGATCATACTTCGCATTCCCGAGGACTCTTACTTTTTCAGGTGCCGCTCCGAGAGAAATGTACCTATTGGCATCAGCTTCCTGTATTACTGAAATTTCAGAAAACTGCGAAAGAAGCGTACTTATAAATCCCCTTATAAGCCGGTACCGGCGGAATGACTTTTCCGACATTCTCCCGTTTAGAAGAGCGATTCGAGTCCCATATTTTTTGACACTCAAAAGAATATTCGGCCACAATTCAGTTTCCAAGCAGACATATACAGACGGCTGCAAGGTCTTTATTGATCTATCAACAATACCTGCAAGATCAAGAGGTGCGTTAATGCATTGGACTTCTCCGCCCAACTGTTTTTCTGCCACCTTCCGGCCTTGTTCCGTCATAGTGGAAAGCACGACCGCCGCGTCTGGCAACATCGCTTTGAGCTCGGACACTAAAGCCCGGGCAACTTGCACTTCTCCGACGGAGGATGCATGGAACCAAATACAATGGGCCCGGTCTTTCCCGCATTCCATCCCTTTAATAAATCCAAGCCGCTGCAAAAAGCCTGTTTTGTATCGTCCTGTAACGATACTATATATTAAAAAAGGCAAGAAACTAATTATAAAAAAGAGCCAACCTGAGAGCTGATAAATTCTATATAACAATCGCTTAGATGTCCCGAGAAGAAGTGACGGGTCGTGTGTCGCAAAGCCCCAGAAAAAATCGTGTCATTTAAACCGGAATCCACATTTTCGTCAATAGAGAATCGAATATTCGGTTGTGGTTTTCTTGTCATGATTCGGCTATACTTGCGATCCAAATATTGAGATTATTTTGAACCGGTCAATCACAACTGAAAATGGAGTAAAAAGCAATGAAGAAAATTTTATCAATATTCTCTGCTTTATTATTAATGCTAACAATTATAAAAGGGGAAGTCATGGCAAATGAAACAAAAGATTTAAGCGACGGATTATATGCCAAATTTATTACATCTAAAGGAGACATTCTGACCCAGCTGGAGTTTGAAAAAACCCCTCTGACCGTCACCAACTTTGTCGGCCTGGCTGCAGGAACGAAGAATTCAACCATGGGCGAAAATGTAAAATTTTACGATGGCCTTACTTTTCATCGGGTCATCGACAATTTTATGGTCCAGGGCGGCTGCCCACTCGGCAGCGGTACCGGTGGACCGGGTTATAACTTTGCAGACGAAATAGATCCAACTCTTACGCATGACAAACCGGGAATTCTGTCCATGGCCAATGCAGGGCCCGGAACCAACGGCAGCCAGTTTTTCATCACCCATGTACCGACCTCCTGGCTTGACGGCAAGCACACAGTTTTTGGCCATGTTATATCGGGCCAGGATGTGGTAAATGCGATCAAACAGGGCGACACCATAAAAACCATCGACATAATCCGCGTCGGCGAGAAAGCTGAAGCATTCAAGGCCGACCAGACTGCTTTCGACGGCCTCCTAGCCAGCATAGACGAACGCGCCGCCGCAAAAATAAGTGAGCAGCAGGAAAAAAACATGGCTACAATCAAAGAGAAATGGCCAAATGTTGTAACTTCGCCCTCTGGACTTATGTACGTGGTGATTAACGAAGGTTCCGGCTCCGAAAAACCGGCGCAGGGGGCCACAGTAACAGCTCACTATACCGGTACATTTATGGACGGCAACAAATTCGACAGCTCTGTTGACCGAGGTGATCCAATAAAATTTCCTGTCGGCACCGGCAGGGTGATAAAGGGATGGGATGAAGCGCTGATGGATATGAAAAAAGGTGAAAAGCGCACATTGATTATACCGCCCGAACTTGCCTATGGCAAAAACGGCCGTGGACCGATTCCGCCCAATTCAACTCTCGTTTTTGAGGTAGAGCTCTTAGATTTCTAATCGAAACACCACAAAACAAGCAAACGGGTATTCCAGCACTGGAGGTTGGAATACCCGTTAATTATTTTACCTTTTTCCTTAAGTAGGCAAAGTAAAACAATTTGAATCTCACATTGTGCCCAATTAATATACAATTATTACTTTAGGTCTGGTTGGTATAAGAGATTGGTGTCCATTTTGTAAGTCCAGGGGAGACCTTCAAGACGCCATCCATTTACCATTCGTTGTCCAAAATGGGGACTATTCTTATCTTTTACTTTGTCCCCTTCAAAGCCACCCATTACGTTATACACTTTATCAGACTTAAATCCACAATCAACAGCAGCAGTACTTGATGCTATCGTTCTTGCCGCACTCCGACAAAGCATGAGAAGAATGTCGGTCTCTGGGTTAAATCGAGCCTTCAAATCGGAGCAGAAATTTGGATTACTGGCTTTTGAATACCCTTTTCCCCCGGCATTAGTCGTGTAAAACTTCCATGGAATTAGATACGCCCCAACTGGATGCCCAATATCTTGGTACTCGTAGCGTGTTCTGACATCAACGATAAAAGTATGCTCAGGATCTCCCTGAACCATCTCGTACGCTTGTGAAGGCGTCACATTTCCTCCTTTGTGTGTTCCTTTCGGCACATACGGTGCAAGTTTTACTTTTTCCCCTTCAGCACCCATTTCTTTTATATCTTGACAGCCAACGACAGAAAAAATAAGTAAAGTAAGTACAAGACCAAATGCAGTATTTATAAGAAAATTTTCTTTCATAACCCCCCCCCTTTTTTACTTTGATTAAGATTTGTATTTAACAACTCTAATGAGCCATAGAAAGTACAACCTTTGTGGAAGTTTTTTAAAAAAATTGCAGCAGAAAAGCACTAATCTATTGTTTTCAGAAAACAAGATCTAACAATCTTTATAGTAATTTTATGTATCCTTATCGATAATGTCAAAAATATGAACTTTTAATTTTTGTCTAATAGGAAATTGCTCATGGGTAATGCGTAACAGAATGGGCGCTGGAGAGGTGCAATACAAGCAGATAAAGCCATGATTTATTTTAAAAAAATCTCTATCAGGCTTCTTCTTTCTGGTCTGAATTCGTCGCGTAATTTTTTATCACAATTATAACGCTTACTATATGCTTTTAATCAGTATGGTTTCGGGTGGTTTCTTAGAGCGCCCCATTTTTTCCGCAGATACTAAAAGCAATTTCCTATTACTGGTAATGAATGCTGGGAAAATAAAATAATTGATCATAAATATTGATCTCATCTTCACTTTCAGAAGTATCGTATCTACATTTCAAGTAACGGGAATGCAATATCGTTTTTCGTAAATCCAGTTCAGGGGTACACCGTAAAGATATTTATTGTACAATAAATGAATATAAGCGGAGGTGATACAATGAAATATTTAGTTTCGGGTTCAGGTGGACCAGGATTTGCCTCAACTGAAGAGGCCGTTCGAGTCTTGGAAAAAATTATCCTTCCCAGTTTCGATAAACTTATCAAGCTTGAAAATGATAAGAAAATTTTGGGTGGAGGACTTCCGGTCGGTGACCGTGCATTTGTCTTCATCATTGAAGCTTCCTCCAATGACGAAGTTGACACAATGCTTCGCGGTATACCAATGTGGGGCTCTCTTGATTGGGAAGTAATTCCCCTCCAGACATTTTCGGGAAGAGCCGACTATGAACGTAAGGTTGTAGAAGATTTAAAAAAGTAGTAAAGAAAAGCAATCGTGGAGAAAGTACTTAATGATATTGAACATTATTAATAACGTATCCTGATTGGTTATGCCTGTAAAAGTTAACTACATCGATGATGGTGTCGGTATTGAGATTATTGCGTCCGGTATAGTGACGGGCGAGGAAATAATCGATGCGCATGAAGAAATTTACAATGAAGAGCATATTCTAAAACAGAAATACCATATAATTGATAGAACGCATTGTGATGAGTATCGCGTAACTCATGATCATATATATGAAATAGCAACGCTAGACAAAGCTGCTTCAGAAGTTAATCCAAATATAATTGTTGCTGTTGTATCAACTTCAGAACTTCAATTTGGCATGTCCAGAATGTGGCAGAGTTATGTTGAAGACAGCATTTTCCTGACACAAATATTTAGTGACCGAAAAAGTGCGGATGAGTGGATACATAGTCATCTTAATAAATCTAAGAGCCAAGTTTAGCGGCCAACCTCAACTATTTTTCACTGGTTAATATATCCCATCAGCATTCGCGAAAACAAAGGTGAGTCCCATTTGGCAGGGCCAATATATTTTTCCCGAACAACACCCTGTTTATCTACTATAAAAGTCTCTGGCAGTCCGGTGAGTCCATACTTCGGGCCGATCAGATTTTTTTGATCATCAAGAATCGGCATTGTAACGCCTAACTTAGCGGCAAAACTTTTAGCCAGCCCAGGCTCGTCATTATTGAGTATGGCCAGCATCTTGAATTTATCTTTCGGCATCCTGTTATATAGTCTCTGCATTGAAGGCATTTCTTCGCGGCAAGGGGGACACCAGGTTGCCCAGAAATTAACAAATACTACCTGACCCTTCAGTTCGGAAAGAGTCCAGATTTTACCTTGTAGGTCTACCAGTGTAAAATCAGGCGCCGGTTTTCCAACTTCAGCAACCTTTGGTATCTGCCCACAGGCTGCGATGAACAAAGGGAAACACACCAGGATTAAAAGTGACAATTTTTTCATAATGTCTGTAGCCTCCAATAATATAACACAAACTGGTATAATCGATTAATGAGGGTAGCTCGCACTGATCTCAGAATGAACCAATTGCTGTAATTGCCTGTATCCAAAGTTTTGCAGAGGTTTACCGTTGGCAAAATACCCTGGCGTTTTTCGAACATTAAGTGTTTTGGCATCGGCAAGATCCTGTTTTATGATTTTTTCAATCGCCGGGTCAGTCATATCCTTTTTGATCTGTTCCAGATCGAGACCTACCTGTGGAAGAAACTGCCATATTTTGTCTGGTTGGGCTACGTGATGACTGGTCCAATAAGGTTGCGTCTTATACATGATATCCAGGGTTTCCCAGTATTTCCCTTGTTTTTTGGCTGCTTCAAGAATTTTTACAAAATATTCGGCGCCGTCGTGAAAAGGAGCATATCGAATAACAAGTTTTATTTTACCTGGATTGGCGGCCATCATTTGCTTGACAAAAGGTGAAAAGGCTGCACACGTTTCACACGCAGGGTCCATAAACTCTACAAGATAGACTTTTGCATCATCACTACCGAGCGTTTGAGAGTGTTCTCTGACAAATGTTGAAACATTATCCTGTGCCATAAAGCCTATTTTTTCAGCCTGTTGTTCTTTGTAATATGAACTGGCGAACATAAATCCAGCAACCAATACAAGGCATGCAATTCCAAATATTACATGAGGTTTCATTTGGACATCCTCCTGTTTATGATAATTAAAAGGGCTATAATTGTTGAAAATGAAAGTAAAGAAAGCATAGGTATTGTCAGAAAGCCAAAAATATCTATGTATTCTTCCGTACACGATACTCCTTGGCTACATGGTTGTATGCTCTCAGGTATGATACCGGTATACAGCAAGTTATGATATATTGCAGTAAGCCATCCTGCGATTGCCAATGGAAGAGCATATTTTACTACACCCTTATCGAAAGGAAAAAGTCCTGCGGCCAAAATAATCACCAACGGGAATAAAAATATTCTCTGATACCAACACAAAACACAGGGAGCAAATCCCATTATATAACTGAAAAACATACTTCCCATGGTTGATACTGTGGCTATGAGCCAACACAGGAAAAGTATATTCCAGTTTGCAGATTTTTGATTTATTTGAGTCATATATATATTCTCCAACATCGATAAATAAAATCGGATAGTAACCCACCGACTCACTAAAGCCGATGTATTAATATATTATTTAGTTAAATGAATAGACCTTGGAACAATAATTGAGCTTTTAGATCAGAAGAACAACTGTACGCTGGGCTATGATGGAAGGAGAAGGAAACTGAGGTTGAATTGGGAGAGAAGATTTCTGTCCCTTTAAGTTGTCTTGAAATCCAAAATTATTGTCAAACAACACAACAGGGAATATAAGCTTCGTAAATTCTGTTATTTTTCTTTCAGAAGACCTTATTAAAAGGTTTGAGTTTGATAACAAAATATCAACGCAGTCATCGTTATCCTGGCTTTTCAGAACGGAGTGGGACTCAATAATGGAAGGCTGAACTGTTTCCAGAGCGGGATGACAATCGTCTAAACGAAGGTGCTCTTGGTTAATAATATGGTTTTCTTCCGAATCCACGCATATAGCTAATGATGTAGCACCAGCAGGAAAAGAAGACAGGAAAACTGCTGTCAACACCAAGCTGACCACACGGCAAAAACTCATATTTGAAAAAATATTATTCATAACCAATTTGTTCCATGAACTCAATTAACACCAGCAAGGAATTTAATCATTTATATTGGAAAAGCAAATAACTAATACACACGAGGTGAGATGACCCATAATCATTTCAGCACATAAAATGAATCCTCACACGCGTTGAGGTCGTGGGAGATGCTGTGTCTAATATTTAAGACCGGCCCTATCGCGGACCATATCCAAAGTAACCACAGCCTTCTCCCTCGCCTTCTCAGCACCTTTAGCCAGTATCTCCTTCAGGTAGGCAGGGTCTCTGACCAGCTGATCCCGTCTTTCACGAGCGCCCTGAAAGTAATCCCAGATGTAGCCGACAAGCTCCTGCTTGATATATCCATAGGCGGCACCACCATCAACATACAGGCTGTGCACTTCCGCCAGGCGGTCTTCCGGGGCAAAGAGTTTGAAAATCTGGAATAGGTTACAGGTATCGGGGTTTTTGGGATCTTCAACGGGGGTTGCGTCTGTAGTGATGGACATTACCCTTTTTTTCAACTCCTTTTCATCAAGGAATATGCTGATGGTATTACCGTAGGATTTGGACATTTTCTGGCCGTCAACACCTGGCACAGTTGCCACCTTTTCCTCAATAGCCGGTTCAGGAACAACAAAAGTCTCACCAAATGTATGATTGAATTTTATTGCAATGTCGCGCGCCACCTCCAGGTGCTGTTTCTGGTCTTTGCCGACAGGAACAACATTTGCCTGGTACAACAAGATATCCGCCGCCATGAGTACCGGATATGAAAAAAGCCCGAGGCTGGGCATAATCCCTTTGGAAACTTTATCCTTATAAGAATGACAACGCTCCATGAGGCCCAAAGGTGCAATTGTGGAAAGAACCCATGTTAGCTCTGTAACTTCCGGCACATCACCCTGCACCCAAAAAATACACCGGTCCGGATCAAGACCCAAAGCCATGAAATCTGCGGCTGCTTCTAGGGTGCCATCTGCAAGACGCTGCTTGTTATGAACAGAGGTCATCGCGTGGAGATTTACAATAAAAACATACAGTTCACTCCGTTCCATATTGCGAATCATCGGCTGCATCATTCCGAAATAGTTACCGATGTGCAATTGCCCGGAGGGCTGAATTCCTGAAAGTACCTTCATTTAAGTTACCTGTGAGCGTTTATTTTTGTATTGACGATATACTACATGCTTATCTTCAATTTCTAAAGTCTGTCAAGCAATCTTCATTTTTTGGTGTCTATTTAATAGCGCAAAAGAAACTAGGTTCGGGATGTTAAAAAAAAAGAGGAGTACGGGCAACTGTTTTCCGTACTCCTCTTGAAAAAATTTGTCAAATGTCTTTACCGGATATCAGTAACTCCCGGATACTACAGTAAAACGCATGAATGTAACTTTTATTATTGTGCTCATTCCCTGCGCCTTACGCCTAACACCATACGCCCTGTCTGATTACTCTTTTACCTCTTCAAAATCAGCATCAACAACATCATCGTCATTTTTCTTCTCACCGGCCTCTGCCTGTTCTTCACCGGCAGGACCTGCTCCAGGCTGCTCCTGGGCACCTTGGGACTGTGAATACATAATTTCCGCCAGCTTATGAGAAGCCTGTGTTAATGCTTCAGTAGCGCTCTTAATGGCCTCGACATCATCACCTTCGGCGACTTTTTTGAGGTTCTCGATTTCTTTTTCAACATTGCCCTTGGTTTCGGCATCTACCTTGTCGCCAAGGTCTTTAAGACTCTTTTCCGTAGCATAGATAAGCGAATCGGCTTGATTTTTTGCCTCAACCATCTCTTTTCGCTTCTTATCTTCATCGGCATGCAGTTCTGCATCCTGCTGCATCTTTTTGATCTCATCTTCGGAAAGGCCGCTTGAAGCAGTAATCTTGATAGACTGTTCCTTACCGGTTCCAAGATCCTTGGCAGATACATGCAGGATACCGTTGGCATCCAGGTCGAAGGTAACTTCTATCTGAGGTACGCCCCGTGGTGCCGGAGGAATATCTGTCAATTCGAATCGGCCGATTGTTTTATTGTATGCAGACATCTCACGTTCACCCTGGAGCACATGAATTGATACTGCCGGCTGATTATCAGCCGCGGTTGAGAATGTCTGGCTTTTCTTTGTCGGTACTGTTGTGTTTTTCTCGATCAGCTTGGTAAAAACGCCGCCCAGAGTTTCGATTCCAAGTGACAGAGGTGTGACGTCAAGAAGCAATACATCTTTAACATCGCCTTTCAGTACACCACCCTGGATTGCCGCACCTACAGCAACAACCTCGTCCGGATTAACACCTTTGTGCGGTTCCTTACCGAATATACCTTGTACCTTTTCCTGTACTTTCGGCATTCTGGTCATACCGCCCACCAGAATTACTTCGTCAATTTCGGAAGCTGAGATGCCGGCATCCTTCAGTGCTGTCATACAAGGATCAACAGTTCTTTCGATAAGGTCTTCCACCAGGCTTTCAAGCTTTGCTCGTGTCAGCTTGATATTCAGGTGTTTAGGTCCGGATGCGTCTGCTGTAATAAAAGGCAGATTGATATCTGTCTCCATGGTGGTGGAGAGTTCCATCTTGGCTTTTTCACCTTCTTCCTTCAATCGTTGGAGCGCCATTTTATCCTGGCGCAGGTCGATACCCTGATCGCGCTTGAATTCATCAGCAAGCCAGTTAACTATCCGCATATCAAAATCTTCACCACCTAGGAAAGTATCACCATTGGTGGATTTAACCTCGAAAACACCATCACCGATTTCAAGAATCGATATATCAAATGTTCCGCCACCAAGATCGAAAACGGCTATTTTTTCTTCACCTTTTTTGTCCAGCCCATATGCCAGTGAAGCTGCAGTCGGCTCATTAATAATCCGCTGCACATTCAAGCCGGCAATGCGGCCGGCATCTTTTGTTGCCTGGCGCTGACTGTCATTAAAATAAGCGGGAACAGTTACAACAGCATCTGTAACCTCTTCGCCAAGATACTCTTCGGCGGTCTGTTTCATCTTTGTCAGAATCATCGCGGAAATCTCAGCCGGCGTATATGCCTTGCCGTCAACCTCAACTGAGACCTTGCCATTTTTCCCTTCAACAATCTTAAAAGGGCTGACCTGGATACTCTTGGTTACTTCCTGATCAGTGAACTTGCGTCCGATGAGA
>CALZHP010000059.1 GCA_945787325.1 uncultured Desulfobulbaceae bacterium | reverse complement strand
GAAGATAATGATCTGGTTGTTGTTTCTAAGCCTCCGGGACTAGTAGTTCATCCATCCTGTGGGCACCAGACCGGTACTCTTGTTCACGGTCTTTTAGGACGGTGCATGAATTTATCTGGTATAAGCGGCCAGGAACGTCCCGGCATAGTTCATCGACTTGATAAGGACACGTCTGGTGTAATGGTCGTAGCAAAAAACGACTCGGCGCATCAGGCTCTGATTAAGATGTTCAAGGATCGTGTGATCAATAAAGTATATCATGCAATTATAGACGGCACACCGCAGATACCTGAAGGAAGAATTGCTCTACCAATCGGGCGGCACTCGGTAAATAGAAAGAAAATGGCAGTGAGGGAAAAAAACGGTAGAGATGCCGCAACAAAATGGAAAGTTGTCGAAGAACTCCCCTTTAAGTTTGTATTAATTGAGCTTCGCCCCGAAACCGGACGAACGCATCAACTTCGAGTTCACATGGCACACTTGGGCCATCCAATTGCGGGAGATACTATATATGGCAGAAAGAACGAGGTTTATGCCAAGATAGGTATTAAAAGGCAATGCCTTCATGCCTCCAGCCTGTCTTTCCCGCACCCAGTTTCTGGCAGAGAGATGAACTTTACAGCAGACCTTTGGCCGGATATGGTGAAAACTTTAAATATCCTGCATGAATTAACTAATGAAGATAATTGATTTTGCAGGTAAAATATTTATCACAAAATCAGTCTGTTAGTTTCCCTGAACAGCATATCAGCTAAAAAGTATGTATAGGAATTATGACCGCCAAGTCGAAGAAGAATACAATTACTTTTAGTGAAAATATTGTCGGAGTGACTGGCGGTATCGGATCCGGGAAAAGCTCTGCTGTTTCTTTTTGGAGTGGCAGAGGGGCTGGAGAGTTTATTGATGCGGACCGGGTCTGCTCGCAGCTTTTGGAGCCGGGCGAAAAAGGTTGGCTGGCACTTAGGGATAGATTTGGCAATCAATATTTTAAAAAAGATCAAAGGCTCGACAGACAGTTGCTTCGAAATACAATATTTGCTGATGGTAAACTCCGCTCACAAGTAAACGATGTTATTCACCCCTTGGCGAGAGAAGAGATATACAGAATTGTCCAAAACATTTCTTCTAATAAAAACAACGTGCTTTTCTTTGTTGAAGTACCTCTGTTGTATGAAGCGAAATGGGAAGATGATTTTGGCAGAGTAATCGTTGTTTATGCAAGTCCTTCCCGCTGTGTTGAACGTATAATGAAACGCGACAATGTTAGCAGGAATGAGGCTGAAGAGGCTATAGCTGCTCAGGGACAGCTGGCAGATAAAGCATTGAAGGCTGATCATGTAGTTGATAACAGTGGGAGCTTGTTTGATACTTTTTTACAATTAATACATCTTGAAAGGTTGCTTGAGGACCTGAAAAACTGAAAAAAAGCTTGACAGTAAAAATAGAGTCCAATAAAATTAGATAAAACATCGAATGTTATTCTTAATTTCCCCCACCCTTTTATAAGGTCAGAAATATATCCATAATGGAATAGGTCAATCTTGATTCATTAATCCTTGGTGTCTTTTGGAAAAAACCCCATTTTGTTACATATACATTTCTCAGTGCTTTGAGCGTTCAAGGGGATAAAAAATGAACGACGTGTTGGTATATGTTTGCGTCTCATAAAATGAGAAAAAAATATCGTGTGTAAACACATTGTTAATTGTGATTGTTGTGTCGTCTGCAATCAGCAATTTCTCTATTCAATTGATCTTTAATTTATAATTGCTGTATTTAAAACCTGTATGTTGACCGACTTACCTAAGATGACAGGCTGCCATTGATAAAAAGATGTACAAGGCACCAGGCTTCATGGTTAACGGGGATGACAACCTGACAGGAGGAGGGAGAGTTGTGTATTTAGTCGAGGTAATCAGTTCACGAGAAGGAGATATTTGTAAATGGATTTAGCCGAACTTAAAGAAAAGAAAATTACAGAATTGACAAGACTTGCCAAGTCTTGCAAGATTGAAGGCTTCAGCGGTATGCGGAAGCAGGAATTGATATTCGCTATCCTATCCGCTAAGGCTAAGGCTGCAAAAAGTGCAAAGAACGGCATGGTCAGGGGGAGTGGAGTGCTTGAAATACTTCCTGATGGCTTTGGTTTTCTTCGTGCACCGGATTACAATTACCTCCCCGGCCCTGACGACATTTATGTGTCACCTTCACAAATAAGAAAATTAAGCCTTCGAACAGGGGATACAATTGAAGGACTTGTGCGTTCTCCCAAAGACGGTGAAAGGTATTTTGCCCTTCTTAAGGTTGAAAGTATTAATTTTGAACCCCCTGAAGTAGCTAAAGACAAAACCCTCTTTACAAATCTCACCCCTTTGCACCCGAATGAAAGAATCAACCTTGAGTCTAAACGTGATAATTACTCAACCCGGGTAATGAATATCATGTCCCCAATTGGTAAAGGACAAAGAGGATTGATCGTTGCTCCTCCAAGAACGGGTAAAACAGTTCTTATTCAGAAAATTGCCAACAGCATTGTAAAAAATCATAAAGAAATAAATCTGATTGTTCTCTTGATCGACGAGCGGCCCGAAGAAGTCACCGATATGTCCAGAAACGTAAATGCAGAGGTAGTTAGTTCCACGTTTGATGAGCCACCACAGCGGCATATACAGGTTGCTGAGATGGTTATAGAAAAAGCAAGACGCCTGGTTGAACATAAAAAAGATGTGGTAATACTTCTCGATAGCATAACTCGCCTGGCACGTGCATATAATACGGTTACTCCAACCAGCGGAAGAATATTGTCTGGTGGTGTTGAGGCAACAGCCCTGCTTCGTCCAAAAAGATTTTTCGGTGCAGCAAGAAATGTTGAGGAAGGTGGCAGCTTAACGATTATAGCCTCCGCATTGATTGAGACTGGCAGTCGTATGGATGACGTTATCTTTGAAGAGTTCAAAGGAACGGGAAATATGGAGCTTGTCCTCGACAGGAAAATGGCTGAACGAAGAATTTACCCAGCAATTGATCTGAACCGTTCCGGAACGAGAAAAGAAGACCTTTTGATGACCGCAGATGAACTCAATCGTGTATGGATCCTCAGAAAACTTCTTTCATCACTCAATCCGGCTGATGCTATGGAATTCCTTCTCGATAAGATGAAAAGGACCAAAACAAATTCAGAATTTTTCGATTCAATGAACAGCTGATTTTATATCAAATTCACAAAGCAAAAAGTTATTTTATCTGTACCTCAATTCAAGAATAGTACATCGTTTCAGGATTGTGGAATTGACTATTGGTGGTTGTGGCAAGCAACCTGTTGATATAGAAGGAAATATTTTTAGCAACCTGCCAGCGAAATTAATCAAAATCCTGCTCGCCGTTATCTCTCCAGAAAAAAAAGTACTTATCATATCAAAAGAAGATATATTGTTTGACTTGTACCTCTTGAAAAAAAATTCAATTCCTTTATAATGGTGCGGTTTAGGTTCAGGTCGATGCTGCTATCACGTCACCTTCGTGACAGATTTCGCTAAACTTGGCAGTTTAGATGCTAAAATAAGTAATAACATAGGCTATTTTGACGCTTATTAAGTTGGAGGACTACAACAGTGAAGAAAGATACTCATCCGGAATACCACAAAATTAATGCCACATGCGCTTGCGGTAATGAAGTTGCTCTCGGTTCGGTAGACAAGGAAATGAAAGTCGAAATCTGCTCAGCATGTCATCCGTTTTTTACCGGAAAACAGAAGCTTATTGACTCTGCAGGTCGTGTTGAGAAGTTTATGAAAAAATACGCAAATCACATGGAAAAGAAATCTTCTTAACACCGGTATATCTTTTCTTTAATTCGGTTTTTTTCAAAAGTAATTTTCGCTGATCCCATACTATTTTCAGCCACCCGCCAAAAGCTGTAGGCTGCATTGACATGTTTTCAAAATTTGAAGATCTCGAAGAAAAGCTTGCCGCACTTGAAGGCAAGCTTTCTGATCCTTCTCTGGTTGCCAACCAGAAAGAATACCGTGAAGTCGTCCGTGAACATGCCCATGTTAACAAGCTGCATGAGCTGCATATTCAGTATGGGAAAGTAAATGAGCAACTTGCTGAAAGCAGGGAACTCCTTAAGGAAGATGACGAGGAAATCCAGGAGCTTGCCAGGGTAGAGATTACAGAGCTTTCCGAGAAGGCAGAAGAAATTGAAAATACCATGCGGCTTCTTCTGCTGCCCAGAGATCCCAACGATGATAAAAATATTTTTCTTGAGATCAGGGCTGGAACGGGCGGGGACGAAGCTGCACTTTTTGTCGGTGATCTGTTCAAGATGTACAGCAGGTATGCTGAACTCCAGGGCTGGAAAGTCGAGATAATGAGCAGCAATCCCATTGGTATTGGAGGATTTAAGGAGATTATTGCCCTGATAAGCGGCAACCAGGTGTATAGCATGCTGAAGTATGAGAGCGGTGTTCACCGGGTTCAGCGTGTGCCTGAAACTGAGGCCCAGGGACGGGTCCACACATCGGCTGTCACAGTAGCTGTCATACCTGAGGCTGAAGAGGTTGAATTAAACATAGATTCCCAGGACATGCGCATAGACACCTATCGGGCAAGCGGCGCTGGTGGTCAGCATGTTAATAAGACGGAATCAGCCATTCGTATTACTCATTTATCTACAGGGCTTGTCGTAACCTGCCAGGATGAGAAATCCCAACATAAAAACAAAGCCAAAGCCTTGAAAGTTTTGAGGGCTCGTTTGCTTGATAAAATGCAGCAGGACCAGCAGGACAAGATATCCGAATCACGAAAAAACCAGGTTGGCAGTGGAGATCGGAGTGAGCGCATTCGTACATATAACTATCCCCAGGGAAGGGTTACGGATCATCGCATTAATCTGACTTTATATAAACTTGATAATGTTCTTATGGGGCGATTGGATGAGGTTATCGAACCGCTCATTGTCCACAGTCAAGCCGAAGCTCTCAAAACTGTCCAGTAAGCGAGCACTCCATCGTAATCCGTTGAGCAGGTATCTATCTGTTTAGCTCGTTTCATGCCCAGTGATTCAGCTCAATATTACAGATCATATCCACCGATTAAACCATGCGAATTTCAGATTTACTGATAGAGGCTGTACAGAGACTGAATAAAGCGGGTATACCTGATGCTGAAACTGAGTCTGCAGTTTTGTTGTGTCATATACTGAATACAAACAGAACCAGCTTATTTTTATCCAAAGATCAGATAGTTTCCAAGGCAGATCTGAATCTATATGAAAAATTCATAATACGTCGCCTGAGTCGTGAACCGGTTTCCTACATCACAGGTGAGCGTGAATTCTGGTCTTTACCTTTCATGGTTGACAAAGATGTACTTATTCCAAGAGCTGAGACAGAACAGCTGATCGAAACGGTTCTTACCTTACTCAAAACTGAACATAATAATATCCCCCAGACATTTGAGGGAAATGTGCTTGATCTTGGAGTGGGCAGTGGTGTGATTTCAATTGTGCTCGCTCTTGAGTTGTCTTCTGCAAAAGTCTATGGTATCGATTATTCTTATGAAGCATTGACAATTGCACGTCAAAATTCTAAACGGCATGGTGTTGATAGCAGAGTACATTTTATTAATGCAGACTGGCTATCCGCTCTTTGTCCCGAAAAACAATTTGATCTGGTAGTTTCAAACCCACCCTATGTAGCCAGTGAGTTGCTTGAAATATCTTCCCATGAAAAGGACTGGAGTCTTCAGCCTGAAGTTGGTTTGTTCGAGCCTGCTTTGGCTTTGGATGGAGGTGAAAAAGGAATTCAGTCCATAGAAAGAATTGCCAAGGAACTTGGCACCATAATGAAACCGGGGGGGTGGTTTTTTATGGAAATCGGTGCAGATCAGAAAGATCTCGTTATGGAATGCTTCAAGAATTTTTCGTATTATGAAAACATGAAAGTGTTTGATGACTATGCAGGGCAACCAAGAATTTTTCAGGCAAAAAGAAAATAAATCAGTCAGTTATACTATCAGCCCTACAATGAATCGGCAGCATTGATAATTTGAATCATATCCTTACAAAAAAAACGAAACAATTTATCGAAAGGTAAGAAATGGACAAAATAGTTATTGAAGGTGGTAAACCTCTGCAGGGAGAAATTTCTATAAGCGGCGCAAAGAATGCCGCACTTCCACTTATAACAGCAACTTTGCTGACACAAGGAAAGCACATTATCCATAATGTCCCCGATTTGCGGGATACACGCACTATGCTAGCCCTTCTTGAAACCTTTGGAGTGCATTGGGAAAGAGATGGAGCAACCCTCACAATCAATACTGAAAATATTGCCGGATTTGAAGCTTCTTACGATCTCGTCAAGACAATGCGGGCTTCTGTACTGGTGCTTGGCCCGTTGCTTTCCAGGATGGGGCGAGCCCGTGTCTCAATGCCAGGTGGCTGTGCAATTGGTGCACGTCCAATTGATTATCATCTACAGGGTTTTAAAAAAATGGGTGTTGAGCTGGACCTTGACGAAGGTTACGTTGATGCTCAAGTGGCTGACGGGCTAAATGGTTGCACGGTCTATTTTGACATTCCATCAGTAACCGGTACAGAAAATGTCATGATGGCTGCTGTAAAAGCCAAGGGAACAACTGTCATAAAAAATGCTGCCAGAGAGCCTGAGGTTGGCAATTTGGTGGATATGCTCCTTGCCATGGGCGCTGACATTGAAGGGCGTGATACCGATAAGCTAGTGATCAAAGGTGTGAAAAAATTAAAACCAGCTGAGATTACGACTATTCCGGACCGGATTGAGACAGGTACCTACCTGATAGCTGTGGGTGCTGCGGGCGGCAAAGTCAAACTTAAAAACTGTAACCCGTCCCATCTTCCATCATTACTGGAGAAACTAAGGGAGGCGGGTCTTTCAATAACTGAGACTGATGACACCCTGGAGGTTTCACGGACAGGTTCGTTGCGAAGTATAGATTTTAAAACTCTTCCTTATCCTGGATTTCCAACTGATCTGCAGGCCCAGACTATGGCATTGATGTCTATGGCCAACGGATTGAGTGTAATTGCCGAAACCATATTCGAGAACAGGTTCATGCACGTTGCAGAACTTAAACGCATGGGAGCCAAGATTCGAGTGGATGGACACAGTGCCATTGTCCATGGCAATGGCGGTCTAACAGGGGCGCGGGTAATGGCAACGGACCTGCGAGCCAGTGCTTCGCTTGTGGTTGCCGGGCTTGCCGCAAGTGGTGTTACAGAAATTTCACGTATCTATCATTTGGAAAGAGGGTATGAAGACCTGGTTAGGAAGTTGGATAAGCTGGGCGCAAGGATAAAGAAGATTAAAGAAGAAAAATAATTTTCAATGTTACTCATTATTAATGAAGTGAATATTTCTTAAATAGGTTCCTATATATATGGTGAAGGTAGCGAAACCCTGAATGTCGTTCCTTCACCAGGTTCACTTTCTAATGTGATTTCACCCTCATGCCCTTTTATAATCTGCTGGACAATTGCCAATCCCAAGCCTGTCCCTTTTTCCCGTGTAGTGAAGAAGGGGTTAAAGACCTTATCAATTATGTCAGTTGTTATTCCGGGGCCATTGTCTGAAATAATAATAACGTTTTTTTCTGACCCGTCATCTTCGGTGATTTCTTCTGTAGACACTGAAATATTACCACCTTCTTTTTTGAGCGCAACGCAGCAGTTGTGGATCAGGTTAATAAGTATCTGTTTTATCTGCTGGGCGTCACCCCAATAATCTATTTTCTGGGAAAGATTGATTTTAAACTCAATCTCTTCGGTCCAGTCAGGTGTCTGTTTGAGAAGTTGGATAATATCATCAACAAGCAGGGAAAGGGAGAACCATTCTTTTTCGGGAACTGCCGGTTTGGAAAATTGCAGAAAACCCGATATGCTGGATTCCAGCCGGCTTGATTCCCGCAGTATTATTTCCATAAGTCTGAAAGTATCTGGATCACCTTTTAAATCTAATGACATTATCTGGGCTGAACCAGAAATAGCTGCCAGTGGATTACGGAACTCGTGAGCGACACTGGCGGCCATTTCACCGATGGCAGCCATTTTTTCAGCCTGGTGGACCTGTTCCTCCATTTTCTTTATTTCACTTAAATTCTGAAGGGTGATTACTTCATATTCCCCACTGTCGCCTGGAAAATTTAGGCGGGCAGATGATATTCCTACGGGAATTTTGTCACCGTTTTTTCTGGTGAGCATTGTTGACGGCTGGTAGTTTTCATCCCCAATATTCAGGTCTGCGAATTTATCTTTGAGATTAAGCCCCAGAATTTCTTTAGGTGTGTATCCGGTTATGGTTTCTGAGGCTCTGTTAAAAGACGTGATTCTGTTTTCTTTGTCGATAGTGATAATACCTGTATTTATGTCATCAAAAATCTGTTTGTACAGAACTGATAGCTGATCAAACCTGAGGGTGGTCTGTGAAAGGGCTTTTTCTGTTTTTCTCAGCCGCTCTGACAGCATGGTGCTCAGAATAGCAACCATGAAGAAAACAAGACCGTGAATGGAAAAATAGTTTAATACAACTTTAATATCATCGAGAGGCTGGTACCAAAAATTGTAAAAAAACTCAGGATGATAGCCTAAAAATTCAAGTACAAGTATGGCGCCGTAGCTAAAAGTGCTGAGTGCTGCAACAGCTAGCCCTCCTTTACGTAGGAGAATAAAGCTGGCCGCCACAATAGGAAAAAAGTAAATTGTTACGAAAATTGACTTACTGCCACCACTGAAAAATACAAGAAGTGCTATGAGCGCCGTGTCAATAATAATTTGTATAAGTGCGAATAGTTTGAAATTTGTTGTTTTCTTAAGCAGGAGTACGGATCCTATAGTAAAGAGGTAGACTCCGGCTATGAAATAATTGATGTATTGAGCTGGGGGTGTAATTATACCTTTGTCTGTTGTTTGTAAAAGAAATGTGGTCCCAAGAAGGATTGATACTATTACAATCCTCAGGAAGAGGTACCATCTGAGCTGGTGTCTGTAACTGGCTTCGCTGGCCGGTCTGACATCCGGTTGCGGGATGAGCGTGTTAACCATTGTAAGTACTTTCCGGTATTTTACCTAGTATGTGACTATGGAAAGAAATTATTTTGAAGCGCCAATCCCGTATTTCTGAACTTTATAACGCAGGGATCGAAAACTGATTTTTAGCAGTTCGGCTGCTCGCATTTTGGAGTTTTCTGACTTTGCCAAAGAGTGTTCTATCATTTTTTTCTCGAGCCTTGCCATCACCTCTTCAAGACCAAGATCATAAAGTTCCTCCTCACTTTCAACTGCCTGGAAAGTGGGGGAATACATAGTCTGATTTACAAGTTCTTTTTTATGCATGGAAAGTGTGAGACTTTCCGGCAGAATTATATTAGAGCTCTCCAACGCAACTCCACGCTCAATTATATTCTCGAGTTCCCGGACATTACCAGGGAAGTCGTATTCCATTAAAACCTTCATGGCATAAGAGGAAACCTGTTGAACATCCTTGCCAAGAATTGTTGAGTATTTTTTGAGGAAATGGTTAACAAGAAGCGGAACATCTCCCTTTCTTTCCCTCAACGCAGGAACACGTATCGGCACGACCGCAAGTCGGTAAAAAAGGTCTTCACGAAATCGGCCGGCAAGAATCTCTTCTTCAAGGTTTCTGTTGGTGGCTGCAATTATACGGACATTAACCTTTATAGTCTCAGTTCCACCAACACGTTTGAGTTCTCTCTCCTGTAAAACGCGCAGCAATTTAGTTTGGATCAGGGGGGTCAGCTCTCCAATCTCATCCAGGAAGACACTGCCGTCATTTGCTGCTTCAAATAGCCCTACCTTATTTGATATGGCACCTGTGAAAGAACCTTTAACATGACCAAAAAGTTCACTTTCCAGAAGACTTTCAGGAATAGCGCTGCATGTTATGGGAACAAAAGGTTTTTCAGAAGAATTGCTATAACTATGAATAGCCTGTGCAACCAATTCTTTGCCTGTGCCGGACTCGCCATAAATCAAGACGTTGGCAGGAGTGGGAGCAATCCGTGTTATCAGGTCATATATTTTCAGCATTTCCGGACTGTTGCCGATTATGCCACTGAAGGAATCTGCAAGTGGAGAAATTTTGCTTGGCAGTGAAGAAGTAGTTGAAGTTGTGATAGCGGACTTAATGATGCCTATAATTTCTTCAACTTTAAAAGGTTTTGTTATGTAATCAAATGCTCCTTCTTTCATGGCCTGGACAGCATTTTCCGGAGATGCATAAGCAGTGATCATGATGACTGGTATGCCGCTGTCAATGCCTTTTATCTTTTCCAGAAGGGTAAGACCGCCCATGCCGGGCATTCTTACATCTGATATAACAAGGTCAAAATTATCTTTTTCCAGAAGTTCAATTGCGTTTGCTGCATCATTAGTCACAGTAACTTCAAATCCCTCTTTTTCCAGAAGAATTTTAAGAAAATCCCGCATGCTCAGTTCGTCATCGACCACCAGGATATGGGGCATTTTTAGCTCCTTTTTAAAAATGTTATTTGCCGTTGAGATTACGTAATATGAATATAATTGCTTTATTACAGTTTCGGCATAATCAGGCCGGTCCCTGTAAATACTTTTGAAACACATGGATACCTGATGATGAAATCAATGTCAATGGACAATAATAACTTGCGGAACTTACTTGTATTACTATATGTTTTAATTATGTATAATTAAAGATGACTTTTAACAGACGGCAATTTTTTGCATAAAATACAAAAATGATAAAAATCCATTATTTCAGGACACTTACTTCATGAGACGATGGTGGAGATAGTGTGAGTTCACTGGTTGTTTTAGCTGTATTTAGTTAAAAAACGTGGCCACGTAAAGTATATCAGGTATTTATTATGGTTATTAACGGACGAATATTCTGATTAATAGCTTTTTTTGTCAACTAACATAAAAAGGTGAAAATGTGCGAATCTTTTTAACATTCCTCGTAATTGCTGTTGTGTGGCATCCTTTTGATTCGAGCGCCACCGTCGGCTGGGAGGTGATAGAATCCTGGCAGACTGAAGCTTCTCCAATTGATGTCGCCTACTCTCATAATGGCAAATGGGTATTTATTCTCACTGACAGTGAGAAAGTACAAATTTATTCAACAAAAGGTAAACTGGAGGGTGAAATACCGGTAGATTCATCAGTGTCTGCTATCGACATTTCAAAAAAAGGTGACCAACTGCTGTTGATAAGCAGGGCCGGAAAGAGTGTAAAAAAGGTCAGCGTTGAGTTTGTTGTACATATTAACACTGAAGGTTCTCCTTTTATGGGGGCCGCTGAAGCGCCTGTAGTTGTAGCTGTTTTCAGTGACTTCCAATGACCCCATTGCGGCAGATTAACACCGCTGTTCGAGCAGGTGCTCGATTCCTACCCCGGTCAGGTAAAAATAGTATTTAAAAATTTTCCACTCCTCTTTCATCTGTTTGCCAAACCCGCAGCCCATGCTGCTCTCGCTGCAGCAAATCAGGGACGGTTCTGGGAATATCATGATCTACTTTTTAAATATTCCAAGCAGCTCAGTAACCAGAAAATAGACCAGCTTGCTCAGCAAATGGGGCTCGACATGAAGAAATTTAGAATGGATATGGCCAGCCCCAGGGTGCGGCGCATGGTCGAGCAGGACATTGCAGACGGTAAAGCGGCAGGAGTTAACAGCACCCCATCAATATTTATCAACGGCCGAAAACTCCAAAAGAGGACTTTTGATGATATCCAAAAAATGATTAACAAGGAGATAAAGAAATAAATTGGCGTCAGAAACTATTGAGAAAGAATTAACTTTTATCGATAATGACTCTGCAAGACTCTTATACGGTGATTTGAACAGAAACCTCATGGCTGTTGAAAAAGCTGTGGGTGTTACCGTAAAGGCCCGTGGCAATACATTGGCCATAAAAGGCTTGGACCATGAAGTAAAAGTCGCCGCCTCTGCCCTGGAGCAGATGTACGATCTGATTCGTTCAGGTTATCCCGTCTATCCTCAGGATATAGCCTATGGACTTCGAATACTTGAACGCTCTCCCAAATCAAAGCTGAAAGACATCTTTTTAGATAAAGTTTACATTACTGCAAACCAGCGAGTGGTATCTCCCAAAAGTGTCAACCAGAAAAATTACATCGAAAGTATCAGGGCAAACGATGTCGTATTCGGTATCGGTCCTGCTGGAACAGGCAAAACCTATCTCGCGGTGGCAATGGCAATTTCTGCATATATGAGTAACCAGGTGAAATATATTATCCTCACTCGTCCGGCTGTTGAGGCTGGAGAAAAGCTTGGCTTTCTGCCGGGAGATATGGCCCAGAAGGTTGATCCTTATCTGCGCCCTCTCTATGATGCACTGAATGATATGCTCGGCCGTGAAAAGGTTTCTGAACTTGTTGAGCGCGGCACAGTTGAAATAGCTCCTCTCGCTTTTATGCGGGGTCGCACCTTAAACAATGCTTTTGTGATACTTGACGAAGCCCAGAACACTACCCATGAACAGATGAAGATGTTCCTTACCAGGCTGGGTTTCAACTCACGTGCCGTTGTAACAGGTGATATTACTCAGATTGATCTTCCGTACGGAAAACAATCGGGCCTTGTCGAAGCAAAAAATTTACTTAAGACGATAGAAGGTATATCCTTCTGTACTTTTACAGATGTTGATGTTGTGCGTCACTATCTTGTTCAGGAAATTATCCGTGCCTATGAAAAGAAAGAGAAAAAGGGAAAAGGGCGCCAGGTAAAATTAAAGAAGCCAAGCAGAAAATCCATTTGATTTATGCCTGTACTGATTTCATCAGAGTTGAATGACAGCAGCCCGCCGGTTCGTGAACAGCATCTGCGAGAAGTGGCCGCTCACCTCCTTTATATCTGCGGCCGCTCTGAGGCAGAACTAAGTATTATGCTGGTTTCAGATGAACGTATGGCAGAGCTGAACCAGGTATACAGGAATCGAAAGGGGCCGACAAATGTCCTTTCTTTTTCACTTATGGAAGGCAGAGATGCTGAGATGGCCGGCAACATGCTTGGTGATGTTGTTATATCTGTTGAAACGGCGGCTCGGGAGGCAGCCCGGGATAAAGTGACGGTTAATCGGCGCCTGGTAGTTCTCCTGGTGCATGGTCTTGCGCATCTGCTTGGCTACGACCATGAAAGGTCAGACCGGGAAGCTGATCTCATGACTAAAATGGAAAAAGAACTCTTGCAGCAACTGAACGGACAAAGGAGAAAAAATATGATGAAACTTGCCATTAATGTGGACCATGTGGCAACCTTGAGGGAAGCACGCGGTATCGATGAACCTGATCCGGTGCTTGCGGCCGGTATTTGTGAACTGGCCGGGGCTGAAGGTATTGTAGTGCATTTGCGTGAAGACCGCCGCCATATTCAGGACAGGGACGTACGTCTGCTGCGTCAGACAGTGAAAACCAAGCTGAATCTTGAAATGGGCGCGACTGAAGAAATTATCAAGATAGCGCTTCAGGTTCGACCGGACATGGTCACCCTTGTCCCTGAGAAGCGTAAAGAACTTACTACCGAAGGCGGATTGAATGTTTCCGGGCAAAAGAAAAAAATATCCGGAGCAATTGACAGGATGAGCAAAGCAGGTATACCGGTAAGCCTGTTTATTGATCCGGATTCACGCCAGATCAAGGCCTCCCGAAATGTTGGTGCAACCTTTGTTGAAATACATACCGGTACGTATGCAGATGCGACCAGCGAAAAGGAGCAGGATGAGGAGTTCAAAAAGATTGCCGATGCCGCTGAAGAGGCTTTTGAGGCTGGGCTTCGAGTGAATGCAGGACATGGACTCAATTATGTTAATACTGCACAAATTGCTGCCTTGGATACTATTGAGGAATTAAGTATAGGTCATGCAGTTATGTCCAGAGCAATTTTCGTCGGCCTCGACCAGGCGGTTCGTGAAATGCTGGCGCTGATGATGTAAATTATTTCATGTGAATGAATATCAAAAATTCCAAAAAATTGGAGTTTTATTATGGCAGTAAAAAAGAAAAAGTCGGGTCCGAAGCTAAAACTTGTAAAAAAGGGAACTAAAAAAACTTCTGACAAGCGCAGGCATATCCAGACCCTGACCATTGATGACGTTCTCACCGATGCGGTTGAGATGATCAGGCCCCGCTTCGAAGTAGATTATAAGGCCTATTTGGAACGCCTTTGGGAAGCGAACCCAGAGTTGCATTCCTGCCTGGTCGAAGCACCCGATATTGAGGTTGCAAGAGATTCTGTCTTTACCTACCTCGAACGCAAAGAGCGAGACATTTTTCAGGTCGATAACGATCTGCACATCCTTGAAAAAACCACGGTTCGTGAATGTATTCGTGTCATGAAAAGCATAATCGGGCCTATTAACGAAAAACGCTGCAAAGTATCGGCCCTTGAATGTCTCTGGAAACTGGCACATAAGAAAAGTGATAAGTTGACCAAAGAGATTTCGGTTGGTTTTTTAATGGAGTTTATAAACCTTTTTCGTGGTGTCGATGGGCGCTCAAATATTTATTTTGAGACGAGAGAGGCCAAAAAAGGAATTCCTGACTTTCTGAAAATGGAAGGACGTGACGCAGCTGATGCAAGAACGGAAAGTCTTGATGAGATGGGCGCTACTGTTAATAAATATCTCAAAAAATATCCATCCGGTCTTGACAGTGACATTATCGGTTGGCGCCGTGAAAACCGTGACCGAATACTCAATTATTTTAACGGCAGTGAATCGGACTGGTACGATTATATCTGGCAGGTCAAGCATGTCATAAGTGATGCGCGCTCCCTTCTCGATCTAATAGAACTTACAGGAGAGCAGCGGGAGGCGATTGAAAAAACCGCTGACTACCGAATCCCATTCGGAATTACTCCCTACTACCTGAGTCTTATGGACCATAACCTCTCAATAGGTTTTGACCATGCTGTCCGCTCTCAGGTAATTCCACCGCCGGAATACGTAAACATGATGAGCGGCAATCGAAGAGAGCGTGATATTGTCTTTGATTTCATGGGTGAACATGATACTTCTCCTATTGATCTTGTCACCAGACGCTATCCGCATATTGCCATCCTAAAACCGTTTAACACCTGTGCTCAGATATGTGTTTATTGTCAGCGCAACTGGGAGATCGACCAGGTCCTGGATCCAAAGGCTATGGCGTCGAAGAAGTCGTTAAAAGAGGCCATGGCATGGTTTGATCAGCACCGAAGCATTGGAGATATACTGGTAACTGGCGGTGACCCTTGTATCATGACTGATAAAACCTTGCGGAGTATTCTGTCCGAGCTTGCCAAAAAGGATCATGTCTATCGAATACGGATTGGTACCCGAACTCCGGTAGTTTTACCCATGCGCTGGACCGACAGCCTCGTATCAGTGTTAAGTGAATTTCATGAACCTGGTCGTCGTGAAATTGCCGTGGTGACACATTTTGAACATCCATATGAGATAACTCCGGAAGCGATGCAGGCAGTGCAACGTATTAGAAAAGCAGGAATTTCCGTTTATAACCAGCAGGTGTTTACAATGGAAAATTCCCGCCGTTTTGAAACCGCGAAACTTCGTCTTGTTCTGCGTTCGATCGGGGTAGATCCTTATTATACTTTCAATATGAAGGGCAAGGAGGAGACGAGTCGCTACATGGTTCCTATTGCTCGTATTCTTCAGGAGCGCAAAGAGGAGGCACGATTGCTTCCGGGTCTTGACAGGACAGACGAGCCGGTTTTCAACGTCCCTAAGCTGGGAAAAAACCATCTCAGAGCATGGCAGGACCATAAACTTGTTATGATAAGGCCGGACGGATCGAGGGTTTATGAGTTTCATCCCTGGGAAAAGAACATCAAACCGCTGCCTCCATTCAATTATGTTGATACGCCGATTTACGATTACCTTGAAGCACTTGCCGCACGTGGTGAAAATATCCGTGATTACAGGACAATCTGGTTTTATTATTAAGAAGTATGCAAACGTATAATCAAGGAGAACATCTGGTCTGGGACATTGTGGGTGATCTTGATTCGAAAGACGCCTGCAAGCGCGCCAAGGTAGTATTTGATCCAGAGTCCAGACACTTTCTATTTCGGTCTTTCTGCTGGGACGTACTAGTTGATATCGACAGAAGAAACATTTACAGCAGTTCTCCCGAGGCCATGCAGGTTATACATGAACTTGGATACTTTTTTAATCTCTCAGCTCTCTGGTATCTTGCAGGTGCCCGGGATGTCAAAATGACCGGTGTTCTTATGAGCCCGGCTTCCGTGAAGGGTGGTGAAATTTTTGTAAAGGGCACCCATGGCTTACCTCTCGACAGAATTTCAGACTTATACGGTAAGGACATAAAGTCATTTCAGGAAAAAGGAACTCGTCTGGGTGGTATTCAGGTGGATCATGGGGATGCGGCGCTAAGACTTTACCCGTTTCCCCGCATACCGATCACCCTAATTCTATGGAGTGGTGATGATGAATTCCCGGCCCGAGCAGACCTTTTTCTGGACTCAACCTGCGAAATGCACCTCCCCACCGATGTAATCTGGGC
>CALZHP010000058.1 GCA_945787325.1 uncultured Desulfobulbaceae bacterium | reverse complement strand
GGGACCGCAAGGTCGAGTGGAACCTCAACCGTTATATGCGGGAATTGGAAGAGGATATCATCAATAATTTGAGGCCGGCGCTTGACCGTGAAAATACATGACGGAAAGCTCTCTAAACAAAGTGCTGGATGAGGCTGCCGATGGGATAGAGCAGAGCCTTGAAGCTTTTACTCCTCGGATCAGTGAAGATGAAGTCGGCCGGGTGCGTTCGGTAAGTGAAGGGATAGTATGGGCCGAAGGTATGGGTAAGGTTCAGTCCGAGGAACTGGTCAGCCCTGGAAACCGGGGGAGCGGCCTTGTCCTGGACATACTGCCCGAAAAGATCGGCATTGTCCTTCTCAACACACCAATAAATCTGAAAGCCGGCGATGAGGTCCTTAGGACAGGGCGTATTCTTGAAGTGCCGGTAGATGAATCCCTTGTCGGCAGAATTATCGACCCGCTGGGTCGCCCGCTTGACCGCAAAAGAGCCATTCCTGACGACAACCGATTGCCGGTTTTCCGTGAAGCACCGCCAATCATGGCCCGCCAGCCCGTTGTTACTCCGCTGCAAACAGGTATCAAGATAATTGATGCCCTCATCCCCATTGGGCACGGGCAAAGAGAATTGATACTTGGAGATCGACAGACCGGCAAAACTGCCGTGGCAATTGATACCATTATGAATCAGCGCGGTAAAAACGTAATTTGCATCTATTGCGCCATCGGTCAGCGAAGCTCGTCGGTTGCCAGAGTTGTGGCAGAGATGCAAAGGTATCAGGCCCTGGATTACACGGTTGTGGTGGTCGCGGAAGGAAGTGATCCACCCGGCCTGCAATATGTCGCCCCATATGCGGCAACATCCATGGCTGAATATTTTATGTCCCGCGGTGAAGATGTACTTGTGGTATACGATGACCTGACCAGACATGCACAGGCTTTACGCCAGATATCCCTGCTGATGAGGAGGCCGCCGGGCCGTGAAGCCTTTCCCGGCGACATATTTTTTGTACATTCCCGATTGCTGGAGCGCTCAACTAGACTTCGAACAGAGCTTGGTGGAGGCTCACTCACTGCCCTGCCGATTATCGAAACTGAAGCACAAAATATTTCTGCCTATATACCAACCAACCTCATTTCAATTACCGACGGCCAGATATACCTGTCTCCCGAGCTCTTTCAGAAAGGCCTTCTGCCTGCTATCGACATTGGCAAGTCGGTATCCCGTGTCGGCGGCAAGGCTCAACTGCAGGCCTACCGTAAAGTGGCGGGCGATCTACGGCTCTCTTATTCACAGTTCCAGGAACTGGAGTCTTTTGCACGCTTTGGCACAAGGCTGGACGAAAAAACAAAGCAGACTCTTGCCCATGGACGCCGGGTGCGTGAGGTCTTAAAACAGAACCAGTACGAGCCCCAATCCGCCAGTGAACAGATAGCAATACTCTTTGCAGTAAATAAAGGATTGTTTGATGATATTGCCCTTGGAGACATTTCAGAGGCCCAACGCCTCATATGCAAGACTATAGAGGAAACCGCGGGTCTTGCAAAAGAGATATCCGAGGCAGCCAAAGATTCTGCCGTTTGGGACCTCATGCTGGAAGTAATAATAACCGCGCTCGAACCCCTGGCAAAATCCGCCACACCCGGGGTGCACCCAGAGTAACATTAATAATGATGGAATTAGGTTGCCATGCATACTCTTCAAGGACTGCAGCGAAAAATACGATCGGCACATGATCTCCTTTCAGTTGTGAAGACCATGAAAAGTCTGGCTGCTGTTAATATCCGCCAGTTCGAGGAGGCAGCTGAAGCACTTGAAGAATACCACCGGGTCGTTGAAGTCGGCTGGCAGATATTCGCAATCAGCCAGAGGCGCATCCCCCGACTGAAGGCGTCGCAGCAGGCGGTAGTCTTGGTGATAGGTACTGATCAGGGCATGTGCGGCCAGTTTAATGAATCGATTGTTGAACTCGCACGCACTCATGGTGATGAAGTAGCGGGTAAGGGCATTACCCCGCATTACTGGACTGCCGGTGAACGTGCAAGAGCCGGGTTGGAAGAAACGGAAAATGTTTCTATGCATTTTCACCTCCCCAGCAGCATAGCCGGAATAAACGAACGCATGCATGATATTGTACTCGCCTTCGCCGACCATCAGGAACGTCTGGGGCTTGACACCCTTTATATTCTTTACAACATGATGATCAGCGGCGGTTCATATCAGCCCGCTCGTATGCGGGTGCTGCCCTTAGACCAGGAATGGTTGAACAAGCACCGCAGGCCGTGGCCGGCTCGCTGCCTGCCGATGACAGGACAAGAGTCGGGTGTGCTTTTCCGGCACCTTTTCAAGCAGCACCTGTTTGCCTCCTTCTACAGGGCCTTCGCGCAATCAATGGCCAGTGAAAATGCGGCACGGCTGGCATCCATGTACGCGGCTGAAAAGAATATAGAGGAAATGGAGGAAAAATTACAGGCCACTTTCCGGCAGACACGACAAAACACCATCACCGAGGAACTTTTTGATATCATTTCAGGATTCGAGGCCCTTAGTTGACAGGGTACAAGATATATTACCTCGAAAATTTAATCGCATACGCAGCAACAACACCCCATACAAGGTTAAAGAATACAACGAGAACAGGGGTGAGCTGACCAAGATCGATTCCACCCATGCCTTTTTTTTGCCTGAACAGGAAAAACCACAAACAGCTGCACAAGTGTTGGCAACAGGCTTAGAATTGCCCCTTTGACTAAATACCTGGTTTTCAAAAACGGCAAGATAAATAGAAATCCCCAGAGACCGCCCCATACAACTCGTGGGTAGAGCCAGGCTGGAGTGAGTTTGGGGCAATAGATACACCGAGGGATTGATTGATTACAACATCACCGAACAGTCAGACAAAAAGACTATTTGCCAAGGCTCCGAGACAACCTGCCGAAAAACATATAAGCACTTTTTTCACCTCTTATGCCTCCATTTATTGTCTTCTTAAAAAGTCACACAGGCCATCTTCTCTCAGATTTGCTAAAAGGCAATGCCGGATTAACAATCCCAAACCGCATTAGTTCGCCAATAACCTCTGAAAGTGGCAAACCTACAACGTTACTGTAAGACCCGTTAATTTTTTCCACCAGAATACCACCCCGCCCCTGAATGCCATAGCTACCTGCTTTGTCCAGTGGCTCTTTTGTATTTACATATGCAACTGCAGTTGCCTCAGAAAAGTTAGTGAAATAAACAGATGTTGAAACCGCTTGTCTAATCATGACAGATTCTGCTGCACAACAGATACAGAATCCGGTAAGCACTTCATGCCTGCGTCCTGCCATACGCATGAGCATCGATACAGCATGATCTTCGTTTTCAGGCTTTCCCAGAATCTCATCATCAAGGACAACAACCGTATCCGCGGCCAGCACCCAATAACTGTCAAATCTGGCTGAAATCGTCTCTGCTTTTTCGGCGGCAAGCCGGCGCACAAACTCATATGGTGATTCTGCAGGTAGCGGGTCTTCCGGAATATCGGCAACTCTTACCTCAAATTCCAGGCCCAAATCTTCGAGAAAAGTTCTTCTTCTGGGCGAGCCGGATGCCAGTATCAACTGCTTATTTGTAACAAAGGGGCCCACTAGCGTCATACAACCACCTTTACAAGGTTGATGCTGCTGTCCTTAGCCACCTCATCAGTCAAGGTCATTTCATTATTTGAAAGCAATCTTCATGGATTCCTTTTCGCCTTCCCGCTTCAACTTGACCAGGACATCAACCTGCCCGCTGCGCAGCCCAAGGGAAAGAGGCAACTCACTTTTATCCTCTTCGAGATGCAGGATTGTCCTCATTATTTCTATTGACTTTGCAGCAAGCTCCGAAGATGGCGCCGACAAGGTTTCTTTTTCATCACTTTTCACCGTGACCTTTACATCGTCACCTTTTATCTTCAGTGAGAGTTTGGAAGCTTGTTCGGTTATAGCATACATTATTGCAAGTGATAGATACTTGATGGCATCCTCTTCAAGATCTGAAGATTGCGCAACTGACATTCCGGCTAGTTCAGATTTAAAATCCGTTTCCATGTAACAATCGCACATCTCCTGTAGCTTTGCATGTAAATTGTGGGATAGTTTTTCCATAACAATCACTCCTTTAGGTAAAAGTTTTTTTTCAGTTAGGATAAAAAGTTACGCCGTGTGACTTATTCTTTTGTTTCAGACTCAGTAATAGATTCTTTCAATTCTTCCACTGCTTTTTCTTTTGCTTTCTCTTCAATAGTTTCGCCAATTTTTTTAGTTTTTTCGAAAGCAGGTTTTATGACTTCAACTTTAACAGACTCTTTAATTCCCTCCACGTCAGTAGGTACTTCCTTGCCAGTCCAGGTAAGAAATGCAAGGTAGAGAATAAGAACAGCAATAATTACCAGGGCAAGCTTGAAAAGTTTTTTGATAACTCCGAACAAAACCACTATTGCTAAAATAACAGCCAGTCCAAGCAATAGCGGGTTAGATGTGAGATTTACAATGAGAGATTCCATAGTACTCATAACTAACATGACCTTCGGGATCAGTCCAGCAGGAAAGCCCTAATAAAACCAATAAAAAAACCCGGCAGAGAATTATCCATACCGGATTCAAGTCCTTGTAATGATACCCTATTTATTACTTTATAAAATGTCCAGTTAAAGACAAGAAATGTCTGAATATGTAAGAGGAAAATTATTTATTAACTTAACTCAAAACCTTCATTCTCAAAAATTCTCACACAAGCATCAACTACATCAGGATCATAAAGTTTGCCTCTATTTTCCTTAATCTCATTTAGCGCCTTTTCAATACCTTGAGCTGAGCGGTATGGCCTATGTGAGCAAAGGGCTTCTACAACATCTGCCACCGCCAGCACCTTCGCTTCGATGAGTATATCTTCTCCGGTCAGGCCATTAGGATAACCAGACCCATCAAGTCTTTCATGATGCTGTAATATTATTTTTGCCATTTCGCATTCAAACTCGAGCCCCTCTAATATTGAGTGGCCCGCTTTAGGGTGCTCCTTAATCAGGCTGTATTCTATATCACTTACCCGGCTGGGCTTGCTTAGTATTTCACTCGGCACAGCGAGTTGTCCAACGTCATGAATTTGCCCGGCCATTCTTACCGCTTCCACCACATCATTTTCCAGCCCCATCTCCTGAGCGATTTTTCTGGCAAGTTCAGCAACTCTTTTCTGATGACCAGCTGTTGATGGATCTCTCGTTTCAACAGCAGATGCCATTGCCTGAATAATCCCTGAAAGTGTTTTACGGAGCCTGTCAAGACCAACCCGCATATCATGCCCAATCTGCTTACGCTTGGTCAGGTCATCATAAATTATGACAATCTCGCCCGAAGTAAGCTTGTATACAAAGTTTTCCCGCCAGCCCTCTATTTTATCATCTTTGAAAATCGTTACCGGGTGAAATTCAGACTTGCCCGTTTCCCAAACCCTCTTGAAAACATCAAAAAGTCCATATTTATTAATATTCGGAAAAACTTCCTTTACACTTTTACCAAGCACTTCTTTCTGGCTTACCTTTTCAACATGCTCTGCAGCTCTATTGTAGTTTTCAATAATAAAATCATTACCGTTATTTACACCTTTTAATATTGCAGCTGCATTACTCATGCTTTCGAAGAGTTCTCCAAACATTGCTTCGCTTTTTTCAATGCTTTCCTCAGCCTGGAAACTTCTCTTTGAACTCATCAATGCCTTGCCGGCACTGGCAGTCACTGAAATCAACAACAATAAGACTATACCCAGCAAAATAGTGTTTAATCGGAACATCATGCGATCCAGAATTGCCATTCTATCAGTAATATCAAAATACAACTCAAAAGCCCCCATGAAGGTGCCATTTTTCATTATCGGGACGTAAGTCTCTACTACATCTGAGCTGACAGGTTGTCCTTCAACTGTCAAACCGTCTTTTTTTACAATTTTTGTAAATTTATTTCCTGCAGCTACCTGGTTAATAAAATAATCCTTCGTGTTGATGATGCCGATTTCATCTTCATTTTCTGAATAGATAACTTCCCCATCCGAACGGAAGATCTTTATATTGTAGACATTAAAATCTTTGAGGATCCTCTTTTCCTGCTGTAAAAATTGACCTGTCAGAGACTCTTTACTCAACTGCTGTTTATCTGAAAGTAGCATGCTGGCAAGATGGGAGGCAATCTGCTCGGCATCACTTTCTGTACTATCGGATATGAATGTGATAAATGCTGGTTCTAGGAAGAAAAAAGTATAAATTGGTAATGCCAAGACAGCAGCCAGACAAACAATTACAACACCCTTCAGCCAGTTATTCTTTTCCATGAATAAACTCCGACTCCTCTGTTGCAAGTTCTCAAATCATTGAAAATGTAATATATTTGATGAATTAAAAACATCAGGCATTGCATTGTCACAATGGACAGATTCCTGTCATTCGCCTGCACCACAGACACTAGCAGAACAGAAAATAAATCTCAATTTCAAAATCATACAGATCCAATCCTTCTGCAGCATTGTTAATCTATTTTAAATTAGGCCGTCGCCATTCAATAATCCCGTAAATACAGAGGATGGAATAAGCGCTGAATAAAGTGGCCTCGGCGAGCATTCCTTTCCACATGAAACTTGTTACCCACCCGAGGTTTGCCACAAGCCAAACAATCCAGCCGGAAACTTTTTTCTTTATATTAAGGAAGGTACCTGTCAGGCTCAGGCAAGTCAAGATCCATTCAAACATATTTTCTCCATATTATTGCAAAAAAGAATTCAGAATCATTAAGAAAAGAATCCGTTATGTCGATAAGAATATTATCAGTTTCGTTATCAAGGTAATCTAATTGCTCCATTGCAAATGAATGGCCAGGAACTATACACCATCACTGCTCATGTGTCGCATAAAAGATTTACTGACCCGGAAGTCAAATTTTAAAGAAACTTCCAACAGGGAAATAACATGTAAGCCTTTGATTACTTTAATAGTGTCACATCAATGATCCTAAAAACGGCATTATCCATGAAAGAAACTACTCTCGTTCAGAAATTTTCCCTTCTTCTTTTTATAGCACTCTTATTGTTTGGTTCGTTCTTTGCCAAATTTATGAACCATACCATGGCAAACGATATCCTGGACAGAGCTAAAGATATTACTGCGCAAACAGTTGCCATGGAAATCGTTGAGGAACTTGACCAGGAGGAATTACTTCAACCAAAAACCGGTTCCGAGCACCTTGAATTTTCTAAAAAAGTCAAACATCTTTCACTTGGCCCTCATGTTAAGAGGATAAAGATATGGAATAAGAATCATGCAGTTGTCTGGACCGAAGATGTTGAAATGGTTGGAGAAAAATTCACAAACAATGAACACCTGAGCACTGCCTTTGGTGGTGATGCAATTTCAACAATCGCCACTGGTGCGCAACTATATACAAAATATCACACTACCAGCAAGGCCGATAAGATAATGGAACTTTATGTTCCTATACGCTTCGGATTACAGGATGCAGTCGAAACTGTTGTTGAAGTATATCTCGACATTGAGCCGACCTATGCAGAAATTAAACATCACAACAAAAAAGTTTGGATAGCGGTAATTATAGGTTTTACATCTCTCTATTTTCTGCTTTTCGGCTTAATAAGTAATGCCTCTCGTAAAATCAATATTCAGCACAAAAAGCAACTGGAAACACAGGGTTTGCTCTCCAAGGCTGAACAAGACTGGGAAGAAGCCTTCAACATTATTAATGATGCGATCACCATTCATGATGAGAATTTCAACATTGTCCATGCCAATAAGGCAGCAGCTGAGTTGCTGGGACAACCACTTGAAATAATATTACAGCAGAAATGTTATCAGTCGTACCATGGGACTCCAAGTGCCCCGGCAAACTGCCCCAGCTGCAAGGCACTGCAGTCAGCAGAACCATCGACAACTGAAATATTTGAACCACATCTTAATAAATATGTCGAGATTAAAGCCTTTCCTCGCTTTGATGATGATAAAAGGTTAAGCGGACTGGTTCATGTTGTTCGGGACATTGACGATCGCAAAAGAGCTGAGCTGGAAGTAAAAAATGCCTATTTGATGACTCGAGAAATCCTGGGGAAGTCCCCTTTTGGCATATATGTTGTAAATAGTAATGGGGCTATAGAATATGTTAATCCTGCCATGCTAGAAATAAGTGGTGACGATTTCGATAATTTCACAAAAGTAAATGCTCTCGAGCTGGAATCGTCTGAGGATATTGAATTAACAGATCGTATCAGGGGTACTCTTAAAAGAGGCAAATCATTTTTTCTGGGACCAGTCAGATATACATCAAATTCCGGCGGTAAAACAACCATCAGGAATTTCACCGGTATTTCTCTTGAAGAAGATAAAAAGAAAAAAGCAATTATTTTCGTGGAAGATATAACCGAGCGGACATACGCTGAAAAGGAGCAACAGAAACTGCATGCCCAACTGGTCCAAGCGCAGAAAATGGAGTCTATCGGAAGGCTGGCGGGTGGAGTAGCGCACGACTTCAATAATATACTTTCAGCAATTATCGGATACAGCGAACTTGCAATGATGGAAATACCCGATGATCATCAGGCTTACGAGGACATGCAGGCCATAAGGGACTCGGGCGAAAAAGCAGCTGCCCTTACCAGGCAGCTTTTAGCCTTCAGTCGAAAACAAATCATGGAAATGAAGGTCTTCAATCCTAATTCTCTCATTGATAACATGGCTAATATGCTCCAACGACTGATTGGTGAGGATATTGTCCTTGATATAAACACAAGGAAATCAACAAGTAATATTTTTGGTGATCAGAGCCAGATGGAGCAGCTGATCATGAATCTTGCTGTCAATGCACGCGATGCCATGCCGGACGGCGGACATTTTATAGTTGAAACAGAAAACATCAATATTGATGAGGAGTTTATTGCCAAACATGAAGGAATGGAACTCGGTTCATACGTCATGTTGGCTGTTTCCGACACTGGTGAAGGCATAAAGGCTGAACTGCAGGAAAAAATCTTTGATCCATTTTTTACCACGAAAGAACTTGGCAAGGGAACAGGATTGGGTCTTGCCATGGTCTATGGGATAGTCAAACAACACAAAGGATTTATTTATTTATACAGCGAAATTGACAAAGGTACTACATTCAAGATTTTTCTGCCTATAGCCGAAAGGGAGCCGAACCAACCCGAAATACTCACTAGTAAAACTTCGAAAAAAGGGTTCGAAACAATCCTTGTTGTGGAAGACGATTATTCAGTACGCAAGCTTGTTACTAAAATTTTGAAACCGCTTGGCTATACTGTCATAGAAGCCCGTAATGGAACAGAAGCAATAAGACTGTGCGGCTCGTACCCAAAGGAAATTCATCTATTGCTTACCGATGTTATCATGCCAGGCATGAACGGGGGAAAACTATCTAAAGAGATCAAAAAGATTAAGCCTGAGATCAAAATAATTTTCATGTCCGGATATACTGATGATGCTATCGCCCAACACGGTGTTTTGGAACCAGGTGTCAATTTTATTCAGAAGCCCCTTTCCAAAGAAAAATTATCCAACAAAGTAAGAAATGTACTGGATGAATAAATTGTCTTAGGTTATTGCATGGTTGCGTAACTTATTGTAACGTGGCAATGTTTAATTTGTAATTATAAAAGCTTAAGATAATGTTCGAAAGGACTTATCCATTCCTTCTTTTTCAATTCCGTTTCACTCATCTGCTGACGGGGGAGTAATTGGATAAAAAAATTATTAAACTAAAATATCCAACTATTGAACGTTTTGTCAGAGATTATTCCCAGATAAGCAAAGGCAGCTTATTTATTCCAACCAAAGCCCCCCTGGAAAACGGCACGCCCCTGACACTCAAAATAACCCTTCCAGAAATAAAACCAATCTTTGCGTTTAACGGGATTGTATCTAAAATCCCGCATGAAGTGCAGGGGGAAAAATCCGGTATGTTCATTTCATTTTCTGATGGATATGATGAGACTGCCCTGCAACTCGATGCGGTACTCCGGGTCCATCCGGAATACAATGAAAAATTATTCCTCCAAACTTCAGACACTGAAGGAAGTACCCTTGGTATTCAACCAGGGTTTCCCGGTGGTCATCCAGATGATCAAAACGAAAATAAGCTGGAACGTCTTGGCGCATCCCTTGAAGATTTCCCCAATATTGCTCAAGAGCAAAACGAGGATTTCCCGAGAGAACAGTCTGATGGAACAACATCGGATCTTTCAGATGATGCCCAAAATGTACTTACAGAGCTTGAAAGCACGTTAAAGGACAGCCAGCTATTTGACCAGAAAATCCTGGAAGAAATAAGCAGTAATGATTCTGCTGAAATCCTCCAGGATGAGGGACTTACTTTTGAGTGGGTCCGGGTAGCTGTTGATAGTAAAGAGTATGATTCAATAGATGAAGAGATTGTTTTGCCACCACCACCCCGGAGAGATGCCAAAAAAGACCTTTCCCCGATAGAACGTTTGAGAGTTAAACCATCCGGCGAATTCACTATGAACCTGACAAAGGCCATGCTCAGAAGCGGCTATTATGACAGTGATCATCCAGGCAGCAAAACGGCTAAACAAGGCCTTTACGACGAATTTCTCAAGAGCCTCGGCGAATCCAATGAAATAATGGTTTCCAAAGAGGAGACCAATGAAAAACTGGACTTTACCATTACAGGAATCCTTGATGAGCCAGTGAATATTCGAACAGTTGTTGGGGCCGGGATGGCCAAACTTTTCGTTCCAAAACTGGCCAATTATTTCAACAGAAAAGATCTGATTAGCTTTGCCATTAAAAAAACCATCACTTCAGAGCACTTTGATAGTTTCATAAATATAATGAGTGACCCCAAGGCTGAACATAGCGAAAATCTGCAGGTGGGTGAATTGTTGACTGAGGCCCTGGTCAGTCATGGTATCACAGAGATTTCAGCCGTCTTTAAAGACGACATGATTGCACTTACTGAGAATCTTCCGTGGCGGGTTGAAATGGCTATTCAGCGACTGGCCAAGGACCTGAAAGTTATGCCCATGTTTGAAGCAGAAGCAGAAGAAGATATCAAGGACATGAAGGTCAGAATTATCGAAGATATCATAAGACCGCTTCGGCATCCACTGTTTCTCAAGGACATGGTTGTTAGTAGTTACATTATTGCTAAAAACGTAGAAAACCTTGAATCTGAAGACCTTGAAGAAACAATTATCTCATGTTTTCCGGATAACATGCTGCTGCCGACTTCTCATTTCATTATAGAGGAGATGGATAAGTTGCAGGAAAACAAAGAAACAGTAATGGCTAACCAAGCACTGGCTGAACGGTATACCGGTGTAAAAAGAATATTAAAGCTGATTGCCAGCCGTGTTGTTTCAGAAAAAATTCCGGGGTCACAAAAATTTCTGGAACAATTATATTTTAGTGAGATTCTTATTTTCAAAGAATTACCGCCCGAGGTGCAATACCGTGTAAACACAGTAAAAATGGCAACAGATTTACAAATAAATATTAGGAAATATATTAAAAAAATACTTACTGTTAAAGGTGAGAACGAGGCGCTTATACTCCTCAAAGCTTTCAAAAGGTCTTCTCCAGTTCTCATAGAGCGAAATGCCTGGAAAGTCATAAACACTTTAGCTAAAGCACTTGACAAGGCTAAAAAAGATTCTGCCGATTTCTCCAGGTGCTGTGAACCACTCACTCCACTACAGTTCGTCTTGCAGGATCGCTCTGACGACATTATCACTACCTATGTTAATGGTGATGAAACTCAACAACCAGAGGTCAGCAATATCATCAAACTTTTCGGTGCTGAAGGTATCGAAATGCTCAGTAAAATTCTCTCTGAAGCGGAAGATGATGTAGTGCGCAATATGGCCATTGATGCGTTGAGCAGCCAGGGCGAGCGGGCAAGGAACTG
The DNA here is from genome assembly GCA_945787325.1 of uncultured Desulfobulbaceae bacterium. Classification (GTDB taxonomy): domain Bacteria; phylum Desulfobacterota; class Desulfobulbia; order Desulfobulbales; family BM004; genus CALZHP01. Next base: position 5,203 of record CALZHP010000058.1, on the reverse strand, counting down.
GGCATTGTCTTTGCTTTCTGAGCGCGAAAAGGATTGGCATTATTATAAAAACGCTCTAGTTGTTCTAGGACATGTTGGTCACGAAGATGAGGATCTTATCCTGACAAGAAAGTATCTGCGCAATGCCCAACCGGAATTGCGTGAAGAAGCACTCACGACCATGCTCAATTTGGATGCCAGGGACTCTGAAGCTCTTATTCTTGCCGCCATGAATGACAAAGAGGCAATCGTCCAGCAGCGAGCTGTTGCCTCTTTACACAATGTTGCACCACTCAGCAGTTCCTCTGCTAGAAAAGTATTAGGCATTATTACTGAATTAGAGCCGGATGATAAGGAAGAATCGCTGAATCATGCAAGAAAAATAGCCAGAATTATCAAAGTGCTAGGTACACTTCCAGCCCCCCCAAAACCGAAGGAAATCGAAGAGACTGTCTTAATAATTACAAAAGAAATTGTTGGTCAGGAAAAGAACCTTCTGAAGATATTTAAAAAATCATCAGAAGAGGGACATGCCATTATCCTCTCTGCTGCATTTGAAACACTTGGCAGAATTGGTGGCCCTCAATCAGTAAGTTTTCTACAAAAAGTAACTAAAGGAGAAGTTCCACACCTGGAACTTGCCCTATCGGCAATAAAGTCTATCAAAAGCAGAATTTCTGAAAATAGCAGCCAGCAATAAAAACCTATTAATTTTATCAAATCAAAGGGCAAAAAAAAGTGTACCGCTTAATCAATTAAACGGTACACCTTACAATATAATACCGGGACAAAGATTAGTTTTCCCAGCAAATCAGCGCCAGTGAAGCTCACCTAATTCGAAGGTTATCAACAACTTTAACAGTACCGGCAGTTGTTCTGGCAATTTCTATAATTCGTGCTTTATTACCGCTGGAATGAACAATACCCGTGAGTGTAACAACCCCCCTTTCCACGTCAACATCAACATTAAGTGATCGAATACCAGGTTCCTTAATAAGTTTCCCCTTAATCTTGCTACCTATAACCTTGTCATTGAAGGACTGCCCGAAGCTCTTGGTGCCGATCTGCAAATTATTGTCAACTCTTTGCACTCCGGCTACTTGGCTTGCAATTTCAACTGCTCTTGTAGCTTCTTCCTGGGTTTCAACAACTCCGGTCAGAGTCACAATACCCTCTAAAGTATCAACGTCAATCTTCCTGGCCTTGACAAGAGGGTCTCTCACCATATCCATATTGACCTTGGTTGTAATAGTTTTGTCATCAACCATACGGCCCATTGTTCTTTCATCGGTACCTGTTTTGTAAGCTCCGGTTGCGGCGCCTCCTACAACGGCCGGGGCACAACCACTGACCAGAAATATCATAACAATCGCGTACACAATCGCTTGTTTCATAATTTCACCTCTTTTTTTTGCAGAATAATTATTTTGCAATTCTATTAATTCTTTCAGCCTTTAGAACTCTATGCTCAAACATGGTCGCAACTCTCCCCGAATCGGGTATAAAAATAAAATGACCATTATTCGAGATACCGAACGAACATATCAATACTTTTTCAATCCATCAATAGAACTCTCGAAAGTTTCTGTCAACCGCATTTTATGTATACCGGAAAAATATATTTACATACATCTGAACTACTGCTAATTATCTCACTGCGTCTCACCCATTTATACATGATCAGATAGCGGTAACACACGGTTAATTAAAGGTAAAACAAAGGAGACCACTATGCTGGTGCTGTCAATTCATCCCGTATTTCAGTTCTCGGCTATCCTGCTTGCCTGGTTTGCATTTTCACACGGCATCCAGCGGTTCCGCTCACTCCACCTGCATCAAAAAGTTGCTTTCAAGTGGAAATTGCACGTAACCATTGGCACTATAGCATTTTGTATGTTGCTTGCCGGTTTGATAGTCGGCCTTGTCATGGTGCGCACCCACTGGTATAGACCCCTTATGACTGGCCTGCATGCAAAAGTGGCGTTGACACTTATCCCCTTTATTTTCATTGGATTATCGACCGGCATATACATGAACCGAAATAAAAAAAAACGTACCCTGCTACCTCTCATTCATGCTGCCAACAACATTTTTGTTCTCCTATTAACATTAATCCAAATTGCCACAGGTATTAATGTATACAAATCTTTTGTTCTGGGGGTGTAACACTGCCACAAACCCTGGTCTGATTTTTATATTTCAATTAAGATTTTAAACTACTATGGATACAAATACATTCAGTCAAATAAGTTCAGAATTTCTTTCTCTTTCTTACCCAGACTTTTTCACTATAGGATTTCTGGCAATCCTTGAAGGAATTCTCTCCATTGATAGCTCTCTTGTCCTCGCTATCCTGGTACGAACACTCCCTGAGAACTGCGGCAAAATCATATCCAATACAAACACCGGTTGCTCGAACAGTTGAGAAAAAACAGAATAACAGTGGAAGAAATCCTGGATATGGGAAATGTACCCAAGGAAATAATCTCTTATCTTCGCAGGAAAAAATATATCGAAGTGTTGGCTGGAAATAGCGCGATATAATTGGCTCTTATATATGAACAAAAAAAGCCCCGCTTGTTTGCGGGGCTTTCTTATATTAGTTTCTTTAAACTATAAATCAGAATTATTTCTAGCCCATTATATTTTGACTACATTCTCCGCCGAAGGCCCTTTCGGCCCCTCAACAATTTCAAACTGTACTTTATCACCTTCATTCAGGCTTTTAAAGCCCTCACCCTGGATAGCAGAAAAGTGTACAAAAACATCACCTACACCATTTTCCTGCTCCAGAAAACCATAGCCTTTAGAATTATTAAACCATTTTACTGTACCTTCTAACATTGTGTCCTCTTCATTTTTTGTTCATAATTAACATTTTAATTAACACAACTAACTCATATCAAAAAAAAGCCGCACATTCTTGCTAACTGCGCGGCAACTCTCAGTATTTGGCACATACTATTGACATTAATTAGCCACTGAACAGGGATTTTGTATATCATCGTTCAGTTCAATATGCAACGAAAATCAAATAAGTACTTTTCGAAAAAAGCAAGCATCACTAATGAGTCTGATAACTCAGAAGTAATATGAAAGCTGCAGGCTTAAGTAATCATCATCACGTAGGCTGTACAACACATCATCTTCCGGAACAGAAAAAAAGAAATATGCATCGAGAATCACTTTCCAGTCATTTCCCAAACGGCGACTAGCCTCAATGCTCAAAGATCGAGCTGAGCTATCCAGGTCCTGTATAAGGCCTGCAAGAAGCTCTGAACCGGCAGCATCATTTGCGGCAATGCGCAAACCGAGCATTATATCGTTTTCAAAAAACGTAGTGGCATTATCCTGCCTGTCGTCATAGATAGATTCTCCAATGAGGCCAATGTCATAAGAGCTTTCTAATACGCTAAAAAAAGTGTACTCAAAACCACCTGCCACCGAGAAAAAAGACTCCCCCTGCCCTCTCCGATGCAGCCCTTCAAGTTTCCACAACCAATTGCCGGCTGCCAGCTGCATATCGGTTCCAGTCTGTGATATTTGTACATAATTTGGGATAAGTACCGGCACCCCAAGTCCATTTAGGGTCGGTAGAAGCAACGGTTCCCTGCCAGTACCTCGAAAATGATACAGGCCGAAATCCATATCATTATAAGTTCCACTGTAACGAACGGCAAAATCAATATGATGCTCCTCGTCCGCATTTTCGTAGAGCACATTGTCGGTATCGACAATCAAGCCTGACCTGAGACGGCCATCTTCACCAGCATACGTTCGCTCCCTGAACCATGGCAACACAAAAAAATCCATATATCCCCAGTCTCTGGATATGGCGATCTGTACCATCGGCTGTCCCAGTTTGTCCTCTCCATCGATCGCTTCCACAAAATCGGTCTGGTTAATTATATCTACCAGGTGAACAAACTCTGTTGCCCCCCAGAAAACTTTGCCGATCCCGATTCTCATCTCCCAGGTATCCTGCAGCCAGAGATAATTGAATTCCCTCACATCAATGTGGGTCCTTTCTGAGTCGGCACTATCCAGACGGGCAAATGGTACAAAGGTGAAACTGGAACCGTTTTCCCTCTCGTGGTAAAACTCCGGCTGCAGTACTATTGAAGAATTATTTTTCTCCTGAACCTGCAGCAAAGGCTCGTTCAAAAACAATCTGCTCTCGGCAGCTATGAAACCTGAGAGTTCCAAGGCATGTAAGTATGAAGATACAAGGAGATAAAATGCCAGTTGTATCAGAAAAACAATGGAAATTCGAATTGCTTTACGACTTCTCATCGTGCTCTTTTCAGGCTGTTTTTATCAAAGTCATTGTCTGAAAGCCCAGTTCCAAATCGATAGTTCGACCACGAAAGTGTTGTACTTTTCCCGCTCTGGTGATTCACCATATACATCTCATCCGGCCGCCAGAATTTATCTTTATACTGCTGGTAATTCTTCATAATGAGCGTTTTGAGCAATGTGTTTTTCCTGTCATAATATTCAACCTTCAACGCCCGGTATTCTTTTTTATCCATCCATGTAATCTGCCGTGTATACCCTGAATTCTTTTTATCAATTGGATATCGCTCACTCACAAAACAATCCTGCCCTTCATAGACCTCATCACGAATCCATTGGTAAGTGTATTTTTCCACCTCCTGGCTTGCTATATCTTCATACGAAAACTCGCTGCCCATGAAAGAACCCGATTTGTTGCGGGAACTGATCCTTTTTACTCTTTTTAAAGCGGGCAGATACAGCCACTGATCATCATCACCTATCTTGTGGGAATATGTTAGAAACGCTGTTCCCTTCACGTCACGCGGATTGTCAAAAATGGAGAGGCTTTTATCACCATCATTTTCAACTTCAAGGGCCCGGATCCGAATTTCACGAATACTTTCCTGCCCGTGTTTATTTCTGAGCACCATGCGCATATCAGCTGTGAAATCACCAAATCCCAGGTCCCGCTGGTCGGCTTCCCTGGCAATATTCAGCCCTTTTTCTTGAGGAGTCTCTGCATATGCCGATCCTGCCAGCAGCACAAAAGTAACAAATAAGCAGAATATTTTATTATTCATTGTTTTTTCCCTCCACTTTCATCAATAAAATAGGCAGAAACAAGAAGTCCAGTACCAGGGCCAGGGTTATAGTAAGAGCCGTCATCAGGCCCATATCAGCATTCAGTTCAAAACCTGAGAAGGCAAGAACTAAAAACCCTGAAACA
>CALZHP010000057.1 GCA_945787325.1 uncultured Desulfobulbaceae bacterium | reverse complement strand
CTATACTGAAGTATGCGAATTGCTTCGAACCGAAGTAGATTCGGCCTTATTGGCTCGCCCTTTGGGTGATTAATTTTGAATAATATAATACTTCAACTGTATGGTACAAATTGAATATTAAAAAACCTCTTGGCAATGTGTTGGAACAATCGATAAATGAAGATGTTATACAAACTTTTCAAAATTACTCATGAAATATTCAGGCTAACATGATCCTGGCATCAGCTGCAACACAACCGGTAGCAGAGCAGAAAACCGGATTCAGGTCGATGGACTCTATGTAGTTTTCAAGCTTCATGACCAAGTCGGCAAAAGCGAGAAGCATAGCCGATAATTTTTCCATGCTTACCGGTTCTTCTCCTCGGTATCCGGTAAGAAGTCGGCTGCCCTGAAGCTGTTTAATCATCGACTGGATATCACAGGAGGTAATAGGGAGCATGCGGATGGCAACGTCCTGGTATATTTCCACCCCGGTGCCACCTATGCCAAGAAGAATAGTCGGCCCGAACTGGTGGTCAATTTGGGCGCCGACTATAAGCTCCAGACCCCTGACCATCTCCTCCACCACTATACCGGCAAATTCTGGCAGCCCACTGCAGTGTCGAAAAAAAGAGGTAAGTTCATCACCGTTGGCAATATCTACCGACACTCCGCCGACATCTGATTTGTGAATTACTTTAGGGGAAACCACTTTTGCCGCAACCGGGTAACCGTTCTCTTTAGCGAACTGCAGCGCTTCCTCAAGATTTCTCGCCCACTGGAAATTGGGAACAGGTACATTATTCTCCCGGAGTATGGCTTTGGCGTCCGGTTCCATAATCCAGCCATGGTCTCTGGAGGCCTTGAGTATCTTTTCGAAGTTTTTCAGCATGGCTTTTTCCTTCTGAGCGCTTCGACCATGAGCACTGCCCCTTCAATGGAAGGTGCAACCGGTACATGATTTAATTCAAATCCATCTATCAGCATCCGATATTTATCAACATGGGGAACATATGCAATGAGCGGTTTTCCTGACTTCTTGGCGACCTGACTCAAACGTGCCCCGAGATCGGACGTGATACCGGGTAAATATGGAAGAAGAAGAACAATAATGCAGTCAATGGAATCCTGCTCCCCCAGAGCGTTAGTGGTGGCGACAAAATCGTCTTCCATTGCACTGCCGGTCAGGTCGATGGGGTTTCCCAACGCTGCAATTTCCTGGATGCTTCCCGAAAGACCTTCCCGTATGGCATTCTGTTTGTTTTCATCCAGTAGGGGAACTACAAGCCCATGCTCCTGGCAACTGTCAACAGCCATGGCCCCGTGACCTCCGCTTCCTGTAATGATGCCAATTCCCGATGCTGTTTCTTTTTCAAAACAACTCAGTGAAGCGCAGAAAGAAAGAAGTTCCCGTTCATTTTTTGCTTCAACAATGCCATGCTGGGACATAATATTGGAAAAAACCCTGTAATCCCCTGCCAAAGAAGCGGTATGGCTGGAAACAGCCCGGCTTCCCGCGGCAGAACGCCCTGCCTTCATGACGATTACCGGTTTAGGAGAACTTTTTGCCAGGTTAACAAAATCACGACCTTCATCTCGCTCGAATCCCTCAATATAAAAGACTATGACCCCGGTATTATTATCTTCAATAAGATATTTCAGAAAATGTGTCTCCCGCAGCATGGCCTTGTTGCCTATGCTGGTAGCCAGCGACAGACCGATGCCCCCATCGGCGAATTTCACCAACAGATCGACCAGGATACCGCCACTCTGGCTGACCACGGCTACTTTGCCGCGCCGGGGGTGCACCATTCTCTCACTGGGGAGAAAAAAAGTGTCGATGGTATCGGGAGTATAAATACCTAAACAGTTCGGCCCGACAAATGGGAAATGAGCTTTTTCCGCCAACTCCACAAGTTGCTTCTGTAAGTCAAGCTTGCCGCTTTCTGCAAATCCACCGGTGATAACTGTTGCACCCTTAACACCTCTGTCAATACATTCAGCCAATACGGCAGGGACAAAATCGGCGCGTATGGCAATAATTGCCAGGTCCACCGCTTCAGGAACTTCACCGATAGACTCGTATATTTTTTCATCCTGAAGAGTACCCCCCCGTGGGTTAACACCATAAACTCGCGCCGGATATCGCAACAGGTTCTTATCGTATATAACGTTAGCTGGATGCCGGTGATTGGAGAGTGAAACCCCAATTATGGCAATTGATTTCGGATAGTAAAGTGGTTTAAGATCCATGGTCATTTTCTGCTGACTTCCGGTTCACTGATTGTTGGGATCATGCTTGGCCTGCAACTTCATGTAACACAAATTATATCATCATATTTGGCGTCAGTCTTTTTTAACATGCTGGATTTATAGTAGCAATGGAAAGTGAGGAATTACCTGGATTGGACTAGAATGGATTGCAATTAAATAAATCATTCTAGGAATATGAAAACTCCAAGCTTGATCCAGTGTTCATTCAGATATAACCATTTGGTTTTATAGAATATTTTTCTTCTATTATTTTTGTATTATTTATGATTTTTTGTTCTTTACTTTCAATGAAACCTTCCTTATTTTTTCAACATGGGGACAAAGGGGAACTTAATACAATCGAATACCTTTCTTCTGACAGCAAATCATGAGAAAGTTTTTATAAAAATATACTTTATAAGCTTTACAGAGAGATTCAAATACCTATATTTGAGTCTCAAGAAGGTCTGATTTTTCAACAGCTCTCATCAAAACAAATCAAGCGAATCCCCTCTTTGTTCATCTTGTTGCGCTATTTTTGGACCGATTTAACCCACTTTATGGGGGGGGCAGGCAAATGCGCTATCCAATAAACACTTTCGCAACAATGGGAGAGCATGCAACCAAGCGGAAAATAAGTATCAGCAAGCTCATTGAAATGGGATTGGTCACCGGTTTGATTATTGTTGCTGTTACTGTTGTTCTTGTCATGGTAGCAACTACAATGGGACTCGCCCATTTGGAACCGTTCAATAACTGCTCTCAATGTATTGTAAATAATTAAGTAGTTGGTAAGCGATGGACTAGTTCGCTTGCGAAATGACTCAAGCAAGCAGAGGGCGGAATAGACAGTGAACGCCGGACGCCATTGTCATGCTGGCATAAGTGCATTCTTTCGTCCATTTCCGTGAATGATCCGCCAACTGTTTTGTGATGGTCAACCAGAAGTTAAAAATAACATATACCCTACTCCAAGTAAGTTCCTCTCTCTTATTTTTTTTCATTATTATCAGCTAACAATTCGAGCTGATGATTATTGGTCTACACTTCGACTATGATTGGCAGACACAATATTCATTCTTCATTCCTGATGTCTTTTGCCTTTTAATTATTCATTCTTCAATATTATCAGCATACGGTTATTGCTGATGATTGACACAATCTTCAATTTACAACGCCCCCCTTTTCATTTGTCGGATCATTGATTATGGGTTATCAACCTGAATGCAACTTTAACCTTCATACGAATCGGTATCTGACCCGGGGAGATTGAAGGACCCTGTGCATCAGCTGCATATGCAACCGCACTCTTTTCAGCTGCATTTTGCCTGATTATAATGTCATCTCCTTGCCAAATCTCCTCTATAAGCAGTGGCTCGGCAATTTCAGATCCAATAGTCTCAGCCATCACCCGTGCTTTTTCCCTGGCAGCTAACAACGCCTTTTTTCTTGTTTCGTTCTGAAATGTAATTCTCTCGGTATGGTCATATTGTACGCCATTGATGCTGACGTATTGAATTTTGGAAAGAGCTCCCCAGATTTTTTCATAATTGTCGAAGTTTGTTGTTGAAAATACAATATGCGACTGGGCGTAGTAACCTTCTTTTATCCTTGATCGATTCTTGTATACCCAGTTCTCACCGAATCCCATTCGTGACGTCTGAATATCCTCCTCCTTCACGCCGTAATCTTCCAGGAGTGCAGTCACTTTCCTGACTAATCCAAGGTGTTCTTTTGCTACGTCCGCAAGTAATTTGTTTTTATTCTGTATCTGAAGATTCCAGATCATTTTATCTGGAATGACTTTTGTAACCGCAGTACCAAACACCGATATATGGGGGAGTTCAATTTCTTTGGCATATCCCGCTCTAGACAACATGAATGTGATTATTATTATTGATAAAATATACTTCTTCATTCCTCCTCCTTTCTTTAGGATGCATGGAATACCATGTTGTCCATGGATTTTTCAAGATAGTCTATGTTGATAACAGAAAAGCTTGAATGAGTATATTAACAACTCATGTTGCCCTCACAAACAACACTCTAGACAGGTTGAGAAAGTTAAGTCAATAGAAAAAAGATGGAGTGAACCTCCAGGTTAGGGATCACTCATAAAAAGGCCCTATGACGAGAGGATTCAATATTTTTAGTTTATTTTGCAACATATCATACTTAATTTATTAGAACAAAGCTTCTTGCCGAAGAATAGCGTATCTATTCAAAGTGGTAATTTGACCCGATTATTAACATGTGAGGAGGAGATGTTCATGGCGGATGAAAAGAAGCAGGACCAGACCCCTGATGAGGAACTCGCAGCATACGAAAAATTGCGTCAGATGGTGAGTAAAACCTTTGGCAAACTACAAGACAAGATAAATGGGGAAACCATTAGCCAGGCAATTGACAAGGCAACCAGTGAATTAAAAGAGGCGGGTGGGCACTCCATGGAGTCTATAGGAAAGGCTTCTGACGCCTTGAAAAAGGATATTGCCTCCTCAACAGAACACATTAAGCCTAAAGTTGATGAGGTGACTGAGGAAGTCAAAAAGAAGTTTGACCATTTGTCTGACAAAGGCGGCGCATTATGGCACGATATTTCCCAGGAGGCGGAGCGTATATATGAACTTTCCCGAGATAAGAGTGGAGCTTTCCTGGCAAACGTCGCCATGGGGTTAAGCCAGTGGAGCCAGACAGTGGGTGAAAATCTGGATTCTTCACTGAAATACAAAACCGGCGAAATAACTCATGGCGGTGAATTTATCTGCACCAACTGCGAGGCCAAGATACATTTTAAACAACCGGGCCGCATCCCGCCCTGCCATAAATGCTCCAAAACCGAGTTCCGGCGCGCATAAGCAGCTAGTTCCTGGGGTCAGACCTACACATTTTACAAACTCATCAATAATTCGGAATTGTAAAATGTGTAGGTCTGACCCCGATTCACACACCAACTAGGGTGATGGGCGGTATGGCTCATAATCCGTATACCCTTCTTCTCCAGGCGTATACCACAACGACATATCTTCAAAAGGATTTAACGGCCAGTTATTCTTGAACCGTTCCGGCAGGTCAGGATTTGTTATATAGGGTCGGCCAAAGGAAACCAGATCTGCATTCCCTTCTGCTATTCTTTCTTCGGCAGCTTCTTTGGTATACCCACAATTACCGATTATAATCCCTTGATAAATTGATCTGAACTCCGCCAATGTCATCGGTTCTCCTTTTTCGTGAAAACCAAAGGCAAGGCCATCGACAATATGGAGATAACCAAGATTAAATTTATTTAATTCTCCGACCACATAAAGGTAGGTTTCTCTGAAGTCCTCACTGCCCATATCATTAAAAATTCCATTCGGTGAAATGTGAACCCCAACCTGCTCCGCGGGCCAGGTCTCTATCACAGCATCAAGTGCTTCTTTTAAAAAACGGAATTTATTTTCAAGGCTGCCGCCGTATTGATCACTGCGGAGATTTGTTTTCGAATCAAGGAATTGGTTGATCAGGTACCCATTGGCACCATGCAATTCTATTCCGGAAAAACCAGCTGCCTTCGCATTTAAAGCTGCCTGGCGGTAATCATTTATTGTTGCGTGAATTTCATCCACTGTGAGTGCTCGAGGAGTTTCATAAGGTTTCTTGCCGAGAGGAGTGTGGATGAAATCCCCGTTAAGTTTAACAGCTGATGAAGAAACAGGAAGTTCGCCATTATGAAAATCACTGTGCGAAGCTCTGCCGCAATGCCATAACTGTAAAAATATTGGGGTGCCTGTCTGCTTGATTTTATCTGTTACTATACGCCAGCCTTCTACCATCTCGTCACTATAAATTCCTGGCGAATCAATCCAGCCGATACCCTCTGTTGAAATTGAGGTCGCCTCTGTTATCAGAAGTCCGGCACTGGATCTCTGGTGATAATGCTCAGCCATCAACTCATTTGCTATACGCTCTTTACCGGCGCGTCCCCTTGTCATTGGCGCCATGGCGATTCTATTTTTCAACTTAAGGTTCCCGATAATAAGCGGTTCAAACAAGCGGTTCATTTTCATTTTATCTCCCTTTGATTCTATAGAAATGGTCTTTGTTGCCATGAAATCTTATATTTCAAGACCTGAGATACCCCCTTACTAAATATTATTCTTTTCAATTTTCATTGTTATCGGCATACGTGTCAATCGTTGGTCTGTTTCGTTGACCAACAACTTCCATGCCGAAGACTGACACATTATTAAATATTCAATCCCAATTCCTCACGCCTCGCTCTTCACCCCTGACATTCTTATATAGTTACATTGTACGTTAGGTGAACTGATCTTTAAATTATAAATTGACGTCCCGGCCTCTGTTGTTAACACTAGAAGATGATCACCATCTTCATACCAATCAGGAAGAATAGCAATTACCGCATCAATTGCCCCTTTATCATTTGCTGACAAGGAAATCGGTAAGCTGGAAAGTGAAATTCTTGGCTCAGCTTGGCCTCTTAGATTTTGTCCGAAAATCAATATTTCCATGGCGCTATAATCTACAAAGACCTGCTCTATTAGTGGTTTATTTAAATTTTCTGGTTTTGCCTGAAGACAATCTACAAAGATAAAGGTTAAGCAGAAAACTGACACAGCCACAACAAATCTATTCTTTTGGGTGAATTGCATAAATTTAACACCTCACAAAAAATCCAGATGGATATCCCGGTTTTGCCAGCAGATCAGCTATCTCAAAAGAACTGTGATTTCCAGTAACTGCCTATCGAAAAAGTAATCACCGGCATTCAGAAAAGTCAACTTGGCTCCTATGTGGATTAAGTGGGGGCAGGTCTTGAATTGTGAATTTGATGTCCAAAAACCTTATATTTCAATACCTGACCCCAAGATTCATTCAATTTCCTTCAGCCAGTCCCGCACCCCATCCGCAAGAAGTTTCTGATAGCTATCCACCCCACCCAGCCCATGGCAACGAAAAAAATAATTGATTTCCAGAAAGAAAGGCTCATCATGTTTTTCATCTATATTAAAAATAAAATCGAACCCGGCCAGATTTATTCCGGTGTCTTTACAGAATTTTTGTAGAGCTGAAACAGCAGCATGTTTTTGATCTGGAAAGGAATTAAAGTCAATAACGGCCCCCTTCGACAGATTCGAATAAAAACTGTCTGGATCCCTGGCAACACGCCAGTATGGAAAGAACTTCTTGCCGATCACGACAACCCGCAAGCTGCGGCCTCCTGTCGGTATATACTCTTGAAAGAGAAAACCTTCGCGCCCTTGCCCTTCACTCTCTTTTGCGAATTCCAACGCCTTGCTCAGATTCTTTTCACACTCTATCAGAAAAACGTTACTACCTTCACCGCCCCAGGATAATTTAAAGACAAATGGATACTGATAACATTCATCAGTTTTGTGCTTATGATATGCTTTCAAATTAGGAAATGTCTTAGTCTTCGGCATGGAGACCCCATGCTTTTTAAAAAGAGCGGCTTGACCTATCTTGCCTGGGTAGGCGAAGTAGGCGTCATAATTCGGGAAAAAATGAGAACAATGCCTGCTAACCAGTTTGTATAATTTCTCGCTGCACCCCTGTGGAAGAATGATCGCTTTTGCAGATGTTACGGCTTCCATCTCCTGACTGGTAAGTACCTTTCCGGAGTGGCACACATTCACATCTGCCTCTATGTATGAATGAAATGAAAGAATGGTCATATCAGAAAGAAAGTACCTGGAGTTGTCGAAGTCAGCTCATAAATGAAATGATCTGGCCCACCTGCCGCTGCTGGCGGTTCTCTGTGGTCGATTATAGGCTGTTATGTTTTTTTGACAAATATTTTTTTCCTTCTGGAGCGATAGAGTAGTAAATCAATTTAGACATCATCGCACTTGATGAATAAATCATAGTATTTTCTTCGAGTATATCTAGCCTGTGTTCTGTCTTTATTAAATCTAGGGATAAATAGCGCGCAACCTGTTCGGATGATTTCGGTCCAGGACTTACTCCGTGTGACTATTTCGTAAGCCAGAAAGGCTAAGCCAACAAACAACAATGGGGTTGCAACTAAAAGCTGCAACCCCATGCCACTACTGGCGGGGCCGACGAGATTATCATTCTACAAAACGAATAATGATTGACGCGAACTCGCTGCCCCCGCAAAAAACCTAAATGATTAATAAGTTGGAACCGTCTCCTGTCCTTCTATACCAATAACTGTTGTCGATCCTGGGTCACCGCCTGCCGGCCTGATGTTAAGGACCCATTTCTGCTTATTGCTTTTCCATGTCATAGGACCATAGCCCACAACTTCCAACATAGCAGCGGCTCCTAAATCACTGGTCGCTTGCACTGATAACTTATCACGCTTTGAGTTGTAATTAGCCTTAGTGATATCTATCGTCAAATCATACCCATTACAATCCTGATCAATCCCATCGTGTTTTACCTCAGTTACCCCGGGATTTATCAACGGATCGTTATCATCACACTCCGCTGCGGCAATGTATCCATCGCTATCCAAGTCATCGTCGTCAGACATACCGTTGCAGTTCTCATCGATTCCGTTATAGGGAATCTCGGTAGCACCGGGATTAATTAATGGATCGTTGTCATTACACTCTGCGGCAGCGATATAACCATCGCTATCCAAGTCATCATCGTCAGACATACCGTTGCAGTTCTCATCGATTCCATTGTAGGGAATCTCGGTAGCACCGGGATTAATCAACGCATCATTATCATCACACTCCGCTGCGGCAATATACCCATCGTTATCCAGGTCATCGTCGTCAGACATGCCGTTGCAGTTTTCATCAATTCCGTTGTAGGGAATCTCGGTAGCACCGGGATTAATCAACGCATCATTATCATCACACTCCGCTGCGGCAATGTATCCATCGCTGTCCAAGTCATCGTCGTCAGACATACCGTTGCAGTTCTCATCGATTCCGTTATAGGGAATCTCGGTAGCACCGGGATTAATCAACGCATCGTTATCATTACACTCCGCTGCGGCAATGTATCCATCGCTGTCCAAGTCATCGTCGTCAGACATACCGTTGCAGTTCTCATCAATCCCATTATAGGGAATCTCGGTAGCCGCCGGGTTGATGTTGGCATCCAGATCATTGCAGTCATCACCGGAAAAGCCGTCGTTATCTGCATCCGGGTCACAAACATCGCCGAACCCGTCACTGTCAAGATCAAGCTGGTCTGTATTAGCTGTATCCGGGCAGTTGTCCACATCACCGCAGATGGTGTCATTGTCAACATCATTCAGACTATCAAAGGGACACGCATCAATGCAGTCAGCAGTTCCGTCACTGTCTGAATCAGTATCGGGTGTACCGCAACCGCATACACCCGTTAATATCTTGTCGGGATCGGTTGGACATTCATCACAAGCATCACCCAAACCATCACCGTCACTGTCAGTCTGATCATCCGGAATATCAATGCAGACATCACATAGATCACCGACACCATCAACATCCGAATCTACCTGGCCGGGATTTGGTGTGTCTATGCAGTTGTCAATATCATCTGGTATCCCATCGTTATCTAAATCTGGTTCAGATAAATCAGGGAGAGTATCAGTGATTAGCCAATTGCCTGTCGTGGAAGACGCAATATTATCACCAATAACTCCTTGAGCAGCTTGTGCAGCATTTCGTGCCGAAAAGTATCGAACAATTCTATCATCAATAGTTGTCGTCGGTTCAAACGGATCGGAAGTGATGCCAGCACTAAGAACAGTAGATGGATCTGTTAGGCCGACTAAATCTAATAATTGATTCATGTTGTCAAGATATATTGGAAAAGAACTAAAAAATAATCCAGCAGGAAGACCTGCTGAAACCTGAAGGGTATCAATATCTGCTGTGGTTGCATACCAGAAACCTTCCAGGGAGCCACCTTCACTAATTTCATTTAGGACATCATTATATGATAGATTTGTTGTTACAGTTAAATCCAACCAGTACAAACCGGTATCAGTGTCGTAAGTAACAAGTCCATCTCCCAGTGTGAATAAATCTTCTTCAACTAAATCCGCATTCGCATATCCAACTAAACCAATCAAAAACAATCCAACAGCGAGAACATTTAAAAAAATTTTCTTCATCTACCCCTCCATTTTTAATTTTTATGAATCAGGTTTAATTTAAAAAAACGTGTTCGTCCCCTACTATTCTCAACTTGGTATATGTAAAAACTTACTAGACGTCGTTGATGCAGTTTTATTTCATATCGAGGGATCATAAAAAGGTTCAAGTCTGCCATTGACTCTTTCTATACACACCCGACACCTTCCTATCCATTAAAAGATTCTGTTCTTATATAACGCGTTGAAATAAAAAGGCAATGTAAAAAGAAGACAGGGGTTAGCGTGATGTTTTAAATTGAATAGTGTAAACTGCATATTGAATACTTGTTGTGAGCTGGGGTATGGGATCGGAGTTACTAGAGATCACCCATTAAAAGGCTGCTAATAAGATTGAAAAGAAAGGTTATCGACATGCAAGCCATTTCAAAATATTTAAATATCTTAGCTATGCTGCTGCTCTTATCGTGCTGGGTCTTTGCGGCTGAAGCTCAAACACCTCCTTCAGAGCCCGAAATCTCACGATACACGGGAATTCTGGCTGCTGCTGCCAAGGGCGATGAAATAGAAATTAAAGCATTGATTGCAAAGGGAGAAAATCCAAATGTAAGGGATGGTTATGGACGAACTCCTCTTCATGTAGCAACTTTTCGGGCGCATCATGGAGCAATGCATGCACTCGCGGCTGCCGGTGCCGACCTTAATGCTCTGGAAAATGATCGATATGACATCATCACTATAGCCGCCGTTCAGAATGATGTTCCCACGCTCAAGCTCGCGCTTGAATTGGGTGCAAGCTCAAAAAACATTACCAGCCCCTATGATGGAACAGCACTGATTGCCGCTGCGCATTTGGGCCATGTCGAAGTCGTGCAGATATTAATCGAGGCGGGAGCCCCGCTTGACCATGTCAACAGTGCAGGCTGGACAGCTCTGATTGAGTCGATTGTACTAGGCGATGGTGGGCCCAGACATAGGAAAACACTTAAAGCACTGGTTGATGCAGGAGCAAACGTTAACATTGCAGATCGCAATGGGCAAACCCCTTACGCTCTAGCCTATTCGAGAGGATATAAGAAGATGATGTCAATTCTCAAAGCTGCTGGAGCGAGATAGGTAAGTAATGAAAGAACAACGAGTGCCAAACCTGACCTGACCACGAGTGTTCGCGGTGTTAGCATTGTAATCCTTCTACTCCACTGTTCTATTGATCTCAGCATCAGATGTAACAGCAGAACAAGAAAGCATAAATGTCAGGCCTGACCCCAATTCCACAATTGTATTGATTTCAACCAACACTCCTTTGTGCCACATTGTGGTAACATGTTGAATTTGTGATTTTTTTTGACATAACAAGGGTCATGCTCTATAGTTTTTTTCACAGCGCTGCTCAGCGCTCCAACTGAAACTACCCAGTAACTGAAAAAGGAGGCGCAAAATGGAATTGAAAAAAGTGTTTGTACCTTGTCTTGCCGTGTTTATTATCATGTGTATTTCAACTTATTCACTTGGGGGATCCAGCGTTTTTAAAGTTGATCGGGAATTTTACCCCTACTACCCCTCGCTTATAAAGTGGAACAAATCGAACGTCGATTTTGTCCCACCTGAAGAATGCGCAGAATGCCACCCCGACAAATACGAGGAATGGAGCGGTTCTGTTCATGCCCTGGCCTTCAAAGATCCGGTTTATCAGGGAGAATTAAACAAAGCAGTCAAAGCTGTTGGCCACGAGATATCCCGCCAGTGTGAGGGCTGCCACTCTCCGGTAGGCGTTGTAACCGGCGAAATAAAGAAACCAGGCCTAAAGGGGCTCAGCTCTATAGCAGTAAACGGCGTCTCTTGCGATGTCTGTCACTCAATCAGTGACCACACTCATTGGCAAACTCCCTCCCATGAACCTGAAAACGGATCATTCATTATGACACCCGGGGTGGAGACCAAGGAAGGAAGTGTAAGGATTAAAAGAGGTCCAAAAGCTCCAGAAGAAGGCTGCGGTGAAGATTTCCATGAGTGTGTTGAATCACCATTACATCTTCGAGCCGAAATCTGTGCTTCGTGCCATCAGGTTTATCATTATGATTCCCATTTTCCTCTGGAGGCAACATACCTGGAATGGAAGCACGGTCCTTATGCACAGCGTGAAATACTTTGTCAAGATTGCCATATGGTCAATATCGATACCTTTACCAAATCAGCCGATACGTTTAAGAAACCTGAAAAAAGCGAATATCATCACTATTTCAACGGTGCGAACTATCTGCTTTACTTCCTCGCCTCCGGTGCTGCAAAAAAAGCAGGTGATGAAGAACTTGCCGCAAATATTCAGCATAAGTATGAAATGGCCGTTAACAGGCTGAAATCTGCTGCAGATATAGAGATATCTCCCGTTCATCAAGAGGGTGTATTAAGTGAAGTGAAGGTCAGGGTAAAAAATATCCGGGCAGGCCACAACCTTCCCACATCTCTCACCAACGTCCGGCAGATGTGGCTAGAGATTACTGCTAAGGATGATAAGGGAAATGTTATTATGACGAGCGGAACTCTTGACAAGGACGGTCAAATTACGAAAAATGCCAGATTGTTTAATTCAGACGGCATGGGTGATGACTTCCATTTTGCTATCGATCCCTGGATTGTTACTTCCTTCTCCAGACATGACACCATACCCCCAAGGGGATTCAAAGATGTCTACTACGGTGTTCCATTACCCTCAGGAGTCAAAAACATATCTGTGGAAGCAAAGCTGCGGTATCGGCAGGCAGACCAGAAAGTTGCCGAGGCCCTGCTGGGAGCTGTACCTGAAGATATTGATCTTGCAGCCACATACGGTCTGACCAAAGTGCCGACCTTGCCGGTTGTGGATATGGTCACAAAAAGCTCAAAACTTTCGGTACGCAAGTAACATCTGGCCAAGAAGCCGGTAAATGCTTGTTATATATAAAGAAAATCACCAGCGACAGGGGGCCGTTTCGGTGAGTTCCGGACGGCCTCCCATGTTTCTGGTTATAATACCCAACGAGGTATTGAGAAAGCATAATTGTCAACCCTGACCCGAAATCCATTCATGATTATTATAGAGGTCGCGACGACCTGTTATAATTTTACTTCCCAAGGGTTTGGCTGTAAGTCAGGATATTTATTGCGTCCTGTTCCCTGAGCGCCTTGTCGGCAATCAATGAAGGCATATCGCTTCCCGGATGTCCCCACCTGATCTTATGGATCGATTCCTGGGGATTCTTCAAGGCCAGCCAGCCGACTCCTTGGATGCCTTCTTTATTGCCTTTGAAATCCAGCTTGTCGCCATCTTCACCGTGGCAGGAGGCGCAGTGATTATTATACAATGGTTTGCCAAGCATAGCGGAGCCTTTTGCCATGTTGTTTTCATCGATGACGGCACTAATATCTCTCTGGCCATCTCGTATGAATTTGACAATATTCCAAATCTCCGTTGGTGTTAAATATTGGGAAAGACCGTGATCGTCCGTGGAAAGCCGCAGATGGAGGTTTTCCCCTTTCTGGGTTCTTGCCCGGTATATGCCTTTAATTCCTGTATAGTGCGACCCCTTTTTGTATCGACCCTCAGCTCCGATATAGTCCCAGCCATGACATTCTTTGCATCTCCAAGTGCTTTTGCCTGATTTCTTTGATGTAGCCGGGTAGAGAGGGTGATTACCGGCCGGGTTCTTACCGGTAATTATCGGCCAGTTGTCATAAAGCAGCGCCCCTCTTCTGATATCTTCTATTTGGTATGATTCTTTTTCAGCCATTTGCTCAGTATATGCTGTCGAATTGAATATACCGACCAAAAGAAATCCAGCAAAAAGCAGAAATATGAACTTTGTCTTTTTTAAGCCTCGCATCTGATTAACCTCATTATTACTAAAATAATTTAATATTGCCCGATTTATTAGGTTGCCCTAACTTTATTAGTAAATACTAACCAAAAGTTTTAGGAATGTCAAACTTTATTTGCAGATGACTAAGTGATCAGGCTGTTTTTGGGGGATACAAGGGGGGGAATAAAGTGCCATGCGTGTTTTATTTTTTCATTTATGTTGATCATTTGTCAGATGTGTAGACCTAAAGTACCCCCAGTTTGACGGACACCAAGATAAGGGACATTATACCCGAGGGGGTATTCGAGAAAGCATAAATGTCAACCCTAACCCGAAATCCCTATGAATAATTTCGAAGTCAAACAATATAATGTTTTATTTATCGTTAAAGAAGGATCAAGAGAGACTGGGTGGTCAGGTCTTGATTTGTGTATTTTACGACCAGAAAACTTATATTTCAAGACCAGACCCCGAGCACACATGCTCAAGATACTATAAAGCCGCGTATAAGAGATCATATAGTTTATTAAAAACCCATGGGGATACCCTCGATTCAAAAACGGGGCAGGTCTGGTTTAATTTCAATTTAATTATTAAAGAGCGTCCCCAGATCACAAGTAGTTTCTATATTTAGTTGCAAATATAACAAAGTCGTGTATTATGTCCTCGCACACAAAAAGAAGTGTGCCAAGTGCCTGGCGAATTCTTTGTACGTCGTTTTATCCCTTCCGAGACTATATCATCCCGTTAGATTAGAAGCCGTTATTTAAGTTTCTGCTTATCACTTACAATTGGAAAGCAGAGACCCCGGAGCGAACCGTCGTGTCCGCGAAACGGACTTCTCTATTTATCCAGGAAAAATTATTACTAAACCAGTGGCAGGAATGCTTAATTCCGTTTCGCCGGTGGTGCCTTTAAATCAATCACCGGATGTTTTATACCGATAATTGATGGCACCAATTGCCGTTACGACCTGCCACACAATTACAAACAGAGAGAAAATAAATGAGTTTTACAAAGTTTGATTTTAATCCGAAGATTGCCGCAGGTATTCGGGCCTGCAATTATGAAAAACCAACCCCGATTCAGGAAAAGGCGATTCCCGCAATCCTGAACGGACGAGACATCATGGGCCTGGCCCAGACCGGTACCGGCAAAACCGCGGCATTTGTCCTGCCTATTCTTGAGCGTTTACTGGCAGGTCCGCGCGGCAAGCTCAGGACCCTTATCGTCGCCCCGACACGAGAACTGGCAGAGCAGATCCATAGTGACATCAGTAATCTAGCCAGGGAAACAGGACTTCGCAGTATTGCAATTTACGGCGGGGTCAGCAAGTTGCCCCAGGTCAAAAAGGTCCGGGCCGGCATTGACATTATTGTCGCCTGTCCAGGTCGTCTGCTTGATCATTTGCGTGACGGGAGCTTTAATCTTTCAAAGGTTGAGCATCTGGTCCTCGATGAAGCGGACCATATGTTCGATATGGGCTTCCTGCCCGACATCAGACGTATTTTAAAGGCCGTGCCCAGCAAGCGGCAGACACTGCTGTTTTCTGCCACCATGCCTGGCGAAATTCGCCATCTGGCCGAAGATATACTCGACAACCCTGTCAGGGTGCAAATTGCCCATAGTCGGCCTACCGCCACCGTGGCGCAGGTGCTTTATACGGTGGAGAAGGCTCGTAAGACTTCCCTACTGAAAGACATCATGGCCAGGACAGATATGGGGGCAACCCTCATTTTTACTAGGACCAAACACCGGGCCAAAAGCCTGGCTCGTCAGCTGGAGAATGCCGGTTATGCTGCCACCTCACTGCAGGGCAACCTGTCGCAGCAAAAGCGACAGAAGGCCTTAAACGGTTTCAAGTGCGGCGAGTTCAAGGTCCTGGTGGCCACGGATATCGCAGCGCGAGGTATTGATGTGAACGGTATTTCGCATGTGATAAATTTCGATGTACCCGACACAGTTGAGGCTTACACCCACAGGATCGGCCGCACCGGCCGCGCATCCCTTACCGGAGATGCTTTTACCTTTGCCGGTAGCGAAGACAGAAAGATAATCAAAGATATAGAACGGGCCCTGGGTAAGAAAATGGTCCGGGTCAATTCCGACGGACTTGTTGTAGATATTCCGGGTTTCACAACTCCCGAAAATAAACCTGCCAAAAAGAAGTGGAACAAACCGAAGAAAAACGGTCGTCCTGCAGGGCGCGGTAATGGACGATCTGTCGGCAGAAACGCAAAACCCAAGGGTGCTGGAAAACAGGAGCAACCGTCCGCCGGACACCGTAAGGCAGGCAGCAGGCCGAAGAGGCGAAGAAGAGCGGCATTAGCGAGCAGCGGCTCCGGAAACGTGTTCTTGAGCAGGAACAGCTAGCCCAATATTTCACAAGCAATTTCAAATGGTGAAAAAAAAACCGAGACAGGTATGTTTCGGTTTTTTTTTTGCTTATTCCTTAAAGATTCTTTTCAAGTAATAATGCAAGACTGACCCCGTATCCGTAACAGCAGCAATGTTTCATAACATGCATGATTTATAGTGGCAATGGCAAGTCAGGAATTAATATATGCCTTTTTCATTGTAATACTCCTTGACGGAAAAAAAAGAGAAAACACTGGATGGAAGTACACCCTTTAATCAAATGAAATTTGCTCTTCAGATGGTTCCAGTTCCGGAGGCAAATCAGTGAATGGAAAAGGACGCTGGTTTTCGTTCAGGGTGATATATCGTAATATTCGATATCCATAGGTGGAAATTTTATTGGAAAATTGTCTAACAGATTCATTGGATTTACGGGTACCGAAAAAATAAATAAATTGAAAAATAACCGCGACTTTAACAATTACCAGCACGATTCCAAGGATTACAAGAAATAGGATGGTATAAAGCAGTCGAATACCTATCTGTTTATTAGAAACACCAGGTTTTTGTTCATTTTCAATTTGTTCCTGAGATCCCTGAGGTGTTGTTTCTGTATTTTCATTATTCGCTGATTCTGTTTCCATGACATATCCTTCTAGGTTTTATTAGAATACACGTTTAGCCCTTTCACCTTCAGTAACCTTAAACATTCACAGCGGCAATGGAAAGGTAGGAATTATGAAGGAGGTCAGGATAGATGGCAGTAATAATTTTTTTGTATGACCTGAAAAGTCCGTTTTTAATTTAGATATAAGGACTTGAAGGAGAAGAATGTCTATCTTTCATGAGTCAAACAAAAACCTGACCCCCTCTACAAAAATGTTCTATTATTTTAGCGAGAAATTACATTAAAAGTCAACGAGAGACTTGACCCCTTTTCCCTGATTTGATCCTGATGGATGACTGATGCAGTGAAATTTTCACTGACATTATACCAAAGAAATAACGGGCGCAGAAAGGGGCGAATAATCACAGGCAAGGGGGAAGATACAAACGTTGACCCTTGTAAGGGAAAATTCAATTTTCACTTGGATGGGGAAGATTATTCCTTGACAAAGGGCCTTTTAATGGGTGAACCCTTTTTTTCGTAGATGGAAATTTAATATAAGCATGGAGTCTATCAATCACACATTTCATTCATGTGGAGAGTATTCGCTATGACTCACTTACTCATTTTTAAAAGTAAATTCAAGCTGTTTGCATAAGTTGGATTATTACTGTCAAAAGCTATTGCTTTTTCATAGAAGGGAATAGACTCCTTGTTTCTTTTAGCTTTTGCAAAAAAGTTCCCAATCAGGTTGTAAACTGCTGCCTTTTTCTCAGGATCATCTTCGAAATCTTCTGAAGACTCGAAGAATTGCACTAATTCCTCAAGTTTTTGAGAATTGAAGTACGCCTCGGCAAGAAATTCATAATAGTAATCCAGGTCAAATGGGCTATCAGGGGTTATTCTTCTCAGTTCAACAGCTTTGGCCGAATACTCGACCATTTTGTCC